>CAYGAW010000096.1:0-2845 GCA_964347945.1 uncultured Anaerolineales bacterium | reverse complement strand
AGGCCATCTCCCTTGCGAGGGTCGAGCCCGGCAAGGTGGCGTTGCAGGAAATCCATGAGGAAGTGAAACGAAGGCTGGCAGGCCGCTTCGAAGGCTCGATTTCCTCTTGCAGAAGGTGGGAAAATTCGGGCACGTCAGAGTTGATGCCGTCAAGACATCCATCAACATCGCCGCCAAGTCTCACTTCGCCGGGGTGCAGGTGTTGAAGACCAGCCTCAAGCTCGGATTCATGTGTGATCGATCTCTCGATGACCAGCGTATCCTCAGCAGCCAGCAACTTGCAGATACCAACTTGAGCCACACAGTGAGCCTTGCTCAAGAGGCGGACGTGGACGCCCAGCTCTTGTGCTGGATGAGGCATGCCTACTGTCTGAGAAGTTGATGAGGTCGCGTCCGCGGAGTTGGTATTTGAGGTGCGGATAGCTGGGTCCGTTGGCGGGGGGAACGCAATCGTATCCTGTGTTCAGATACTCCGCGTGAGAGCAGGACTGACTGGAGGAGGAATTGATGAGTAACGGTAAGCGTCGCCATGTGTCAACAGGCTCGCCGTATGAGCCGCGTTTCGGCATCTCGCGCGCCGTCCTGGCAGGACAGATCATCGCGGTGGCGGGTACCGCACCCTTGGGGCCTGACGGCCAGACAGTGGCTCACGGCGATGTGGGTGGCCAGGCCAGGCGCTGCCTGGAGATCATAGGTGAGGCTCTGGAGAGACTGGGGTCCAGTCTCTCGGACGTGATTCGAACGCGCATACTGCTCACGCGGATCGATGAGTGGGAAAGCGTGGCGCAGGTTCACGGTGAGTTCTTTGGAGACATCAGGCCAGTGACTACGGTGGTGCAAGTATCCAGGTTTGTGGATCCAGACTGGCTGGTGGAGATTGAGGCGGACGCTGTGATCGAGCAGTAGCACATGAACCCTTGGTCCAGGGGTCCCAGCGTGCGCTAGTGAGGACCAGGAGGTGCGGACCATGAGCAGCAAGCAGTACTTCGATGAGGTCGCCTCTCAGTGGGAGGAGATGCGGGCAGCGTTCTTCTCCGAGGCCGTGAGGGAGAAGGCCATCTCCCTTGCGAGGGTGGAGCCCGGCAAGGTGGCTGCTGACATCGGAGCTGGGTCGGGGTTCGTCACCGAGGGACTGATCCGTGAGGGTCTGAGAGTGATCGCCGTCGACCAGTCAGAGGCGATGCTGGATGAGATGCGGAACAGGTTCTCTCACCGCGACGACGTCGAGTATCGTTTGGGAGAAGCGGAGAATCTGCCCATTGCGGATGCGACGGTTGATCACGTATTCGCCAATATGTATCTACACCACGTGGAATCGCCCCCGGAAGCGATCAAGGAGATGGTCCGAGTCTTGAAGCCGGGGGGACGACTTGTGATCACCGACCTAGACGAGCACACTTTCGAGTTCTTGAGAACAGAGCAGCAAGATCGCTGGCTGGGTTTTCAGAGGAAGGATGTTCAGCGCTGGTTTGAGGAAGCCCAACTGCTCAACGTGATGACGGATGGTGTCGGCGAGAGTTGCTGTGCTCAGTCGAGCCAGGGAGACGCGGAAGCCAGCGTGAGTATCTTCGTGGCCTGTGGAGAGAGGGGACTTGCACAACGGCGCGGTGGCGGCGACTAGGCAGAGCCGTCGCAGGTGCCAGTAATCCGCAGGGAGATGGGTTTCGCATCAAGCTGGTCGGCTACCAAGCCCCCGGGAGAGGCACGGGTGTTCGACGCAGCTGCCTGCACCGGTCTCCCGGCCGGCAGGGACTGGCGTGTCCTTTCCTGGCCGTAGGCGGCCTGCCTCTAGGCCGTCCCCATTTCTCGGACCACGTCCGTCATGGAGAGGACGCCCACCGGGCGACGAGGCGCCAGTCCTCCCTGGGTGATGACCACGCGGTGGATCTGATTGTCGAGCATCAACTCCACCGCCGCCAGAACGGGGATGTCTGGCACGATGGTGATGGCGTCCTGGGTCATCACATCCTCGGCCACCAGGCTCTCCCAGTCTTGGTCAAACACCTTTACCACGTCGGTCTGAGATAGCACTCCGCAGAGATCACCGCTTTCGTCGACCACCACGAGGGCATTGATGTTCTCGGTATCCAGCATCCTGACCGCCTCTTTGAGGGGAGTGTCAACGCGGCAACTGATCACCTTGCGGTGCATCACGTCCCTCACCAGCTTGTCCTTCATCATGTGGCTCCTCTCGGCCCCGCCGACGCCCCTGCCCCCCTCGGCGTAGAGCAGGATGTCGTTTGGGGTACAGTTGAAGAACTTGCACAAAGCGTTCAGGGTGCCGAGGTCTATCCGCTCTGCCGTCCCACTCTTGAGACGACCCAACGTGTTCTTGTTGACGCCGGCCAACTCACTCAGCCTTCTCAGCGTCAGCTTTTCCCCAGGATTGGCCTGCTCCCACTTGGCCATGAGGACATTGAGATTGAGGGTAATGGGCATGGGGCTATACCTCCTCGCTGCTACATTCCAATGATACAGGATTCTGTACCTATTGTCAAGATCTTGTACCTATAGATGAGCCCATGTATTACATACCGGGGGTGGTTGCCAGCGTGACGTGAGCCGGTCTGTATTGATAGTCTGCCGTTTCTATGTTAGTATCTCAGCAGCCTTGGGCCAGAATCCACGGCCGTTTCTCCCTTCGGCCATCGATGCCGGGCAAATAGGGAGGATGGCCAGCATATCTAATCGCAGTTGTTGATTCGAGGTCGCATGCGCAGCCATCTGTGGAGAGAAGACGCTGCTGATCATACCATGATAGATGGAGGCACAACGTGAGAGTGGGAATGATCGCACCACCGTGGTTCAAGATACCTCCAGAAGGGTACGGTGGGATCGAGGTGGT
>CAYGAW010000095.1:0-11734 GCA_964347945.1 uncultured Anaerolineales bacterium | reverse complement strand
CTTCCGCCTGGGGATGCTGCGCTACGGCCAGCGCCTGAGGATCGGGGAGATCTTGAGGAGAGAAAGAGCAGCGACTACGGGAAGCAGTTGGTCATGAGAAAGATATACTTGGTCCTGCGTCACGAACTAGTCTCAACCCTAACGCGCCGATCGTACTTGTTAGTGGCCTTCGGTATCCCGCTCCTAGCTGTGCTGGTCTTCGCAGGCTTTGCCATCTTCAAAGGCGGCCACGCTGCAAGCGACGTGCCGTCCGAAACACTGGACACGTCACAGCTTGAGGTGGAGGGCTACGTTGATCATGCTGGCTTGATCAGTGCCATCCCCGACGGTATTCCAGCTGGCTATCTGCTCGCCTACGACGAGGAGGAGCAGGCTCAACAAGCGTTGGAGGCAGGCGAGATCGCCGCTTACTATGTTGTCCCGCAAGACTACGTGGAAACGGGCGAGTTGCTGTACGTTCATCCGAAGCCCAGCCCGTTCTCGGCCCATGTTCGAGACTGCGCGATGCGCCGGACGCTGCTGATCAACGTACTGGGTGGCGATGTCGAGCTGGCCGACCGGGTCTGGAACCCGGTGAGCCTGGAGGTCACGAATCTGGCTGCAGAGTCGCAGCTTGGCTCCGAGGCAGATGAAGGTTGTTCAACACCCGGTATGGCGTGCGAGTCAAACCTGTTGATACGCTACATGCCCATGATCATGCTGGTTCTCTTTTACGCGTTCATCACGACAGGATCGAGCTTGCTGCTGAGGAACATCAGCGAGGAGAAGGAAAACCGTGTGATGGAGATCCTGATGCTGTCTATCAGCCCCCGTCAGATGCTGATGGGCAAGATCACCGGGCTAGGGATCGCGGCTCTACTCCAGATGACAGCCTGGATAGGCACCGTGTATGTCTTGCTACGCATGGGTGGACAGACGTTCAACCTGGCAGCAGGCTTCCAAATCCCACCCGCGTTGCTGGTATGGGGGTTAGTGTTCTTCCTCCTCGGCTACGCTGTGTACGCCAGCCTGATGGCGGGTGCGGGAGCCCTGGTGCCCAAGCTGAAGGAGACCACCCAGGCCACGTGGGTGGTCATGATGCCGATCTTTGTGGGCTACCTGTTGGGGCTGTTCCTGCTTGAGGATCCTCATGGCAGGCTTGCTACCGGATTAAGCCTATTTCCACTGACCTCTCCGACGATGATGATGATGCGCTTGACCGGCGGCGGTGTGCCGGTGTGGCAGCCGCTGCTGGCGGCAGCGCTGTTGGTGGTTACGGCCATCCTCGTTGTGCGCGCCGTGGCGCGGATGTTCCACGCCCAGAACCTGCTTTCCGGGCAGTCTTTCAGCGTGAAGCGTTTCTACGGTGCGCTTCTGGGGCGAGCATAGAGTGTGTCCTCAAGATCGACGACAGTAAGACGACACGACACTGATGAAGATGAAGCTCTCGTCCGCTATGGGCGTGTCGAGGGTGCTTCTCGAACGGGGCAGACGAGGCGCAACCCGTAAGGAGCAATCGACGTAAGCAGTGGTTGAAGGAAGGAAAGGATGTTTTGTCCTGAATGCGGGTGTGAGTTTGTGGGGTGGACCGGGAAGTGTCCTGGCTGCAAGACTCCCTTGGTGGAGGAAGCACCGTCTGATCCTGGTGGCGCACATGAGCCAATTCCCTATGAAGCACTTGTCGACCTGGTGAGAGAAAACGGTGGTCAACTGAGGATCGATCTGTCGACCATCGAAGTTGGAAAAGAGAGGAAATGGAGGATCCCCTACTTAGGATATGGACGTGCATGGGCCAAGAGAATACAGGGGACCTGTAACGGCATCCTGGTTGACTTGGTGACCACCGAAGTCGGGAGGGGCAGGAAATGGACCTTTCCCTACATTGGATATGGATTTGGGTGGGCGAAGAGTATGCGGGGAGATGCGGGAGGAAATGAGATTGTCTTGACGGCCAAGAAAGTCGGCTTGGAGAAGAAATGGGGCTTCCCCTATTTTGGGTATGGATTTGGATGGACACAAGAGATGTCCGGTGAGTGTGGGGGGCAATTGAAAGCCGACTTGTCTACGACTGATGTTCGCAGACACAGGAAATGGGGGTTCCCTTATTTTGGATACGGATTCGGATGGGCAGACAAATGCACTCTTACATTGACATTAAAGGAGTGAGCCAGACTGGGACAAGAGCGGTTACAAGAAGTCTACCGAAGGATGCAGGAGAGGCCGCCGCTTGGCCCGTGAACAGTGCTGCGGGGACACTCCGTCGCGGGCTTGAGGAGCAGCAGAGAACATGTGGTGTGCGAGAAACTCACACCGCCAGCGGATGAGGAGTGAAGAAGCAGTGAGATTCAAGGTCCCTACGTTGTTGGTTTTGCTGACCATCGTGGTGGGGCTGGCAGCGTGCGGTACGCCTGCCACGTCGCCAGCGCCGACTTCGGTGCCGCCGACGCCAACTCCGGCACCGCAGCCACCGTCTTTCGACTTGGAGAAGCTATTGATCGACGTGTTCGACCCCCAGCCAGGAGAAAAGGTCCTGGTGATGACGGATCTGCCCCATGGAGAGTTGGCCGACTATGAAGGATGGAGCGAGCGGCGGGAAATGGCGTCGGAGTGGCACTCGGCCTTCAAGGGTCTAGAGGGCGAGCCAGGAATCAGTGTTCATCCTCTCCTCACCTATCGGGCTACGGGCGCTCACAGTGGGCCCTTGCCGGAGGAGGGGGACATGGACGGTCAGCCGATTCGTCTGGAGGAGATCTTGGCTGACACGAACATTGTCGTCGCTCTCACCGAGTTCTCAGCTACGGCGCCGCTGGTAGAGTATACCGAGCGGTTCCCGAACATGCGGGCCGCCAGTATGCCAATGGTCAGCAGGGGCATGGAGCAAACAGCCTTGGCAGCCGATTATGCCGAGGTGGCTCGCAAGGCCCAGATTCTGAGAGCGAAGCTCGACCAGGCTGAGGGCGCCAGTGTGGTCTTCTCCACAGGACATGAGATGTACTTCGACCTGCGGTATCGCGAGGCTCACGCGGACGACGGACAGCTTCACGCCGACAAAGAGGGCGCGCGCGTGATCAATCTGCCCAGCGGTGAGGCCTACATCGCCCCCTACGAGGGCGAGCTGGAAGGTGAGCCCAGCCGGACGCAAGGCACGATCCCTGTGATGCTTGGTGATGAGTTAGTGTTGGCCAGGGTGGAGGAGAACCGCATCGTCGAGGTGATTGGCGACAGCCCAGAGGCGGATGAGGCGCGGGATCACCTGGCCATGGACGATGCGCTCCGCAACGTTGCCGAGTTGGGCCTGGGCTGTAACGACAAGGCCGTTGTCACCGGGAACGTCCTGGAGGACGAGAAGGTGATGGGCATGCACTGGGCCTTTGGGCTGAGTGGCCACATTGGAGGAACCGTGGGCCCCGAGGATTTCAGTGACCCCAGTCATATTGAGCACCGGGATTGGGTCTACCCCAAAGGCGGAGCTATTGAGATCACGAGTCTGCTGCTGGAATACGAGGACGGCACCAGTGAGGAGATCATCAAGGACGGTCAATACGCCGTATTCTAGGAATCTTGGAAAGGAAGCACCAAGACGGCGATAGGGAGGGAGAGAAGTGTCTTTTGAGGAATCGGGGATGACCCACAAGTGGCTGGACGATATGCTCGTCGCCTCTCTTCGTTTCCAGATGCAGGAGAGAGAGGAGTTGGCCGCCAGACTGGAGGAACTGAGAGGGCAATGTGAGGAATACATCGCTGGTCCTGCATTCGCCGTCTACTACTGGGACACCGGTCTCGAAGGTCTTGACACGGAGGCTTGTTTTCCAGTGACCCGTCCCGTGGAGACCGCCGAGGTCGAGAGCAGAATGCTCGAAGGCGGAGAAGTCTTTGCCATGCTCCATCATGGGTCGCATGACAACTTGATAGAGAGCTATCGCGAGATGGGTCGTCGTCTCGTGGAGCATGGGGTGAATGCCGAGAACACTAGCCGGGAGATCTATCTGGAATTCAATCCCCATAGTCCCGAAGAGAATGTGACAGAGATACAGGTCTTCTTCGTCAACTGGCAAGAGAGGCTAGCCAAGAATCTAAAGACGGTTCTCGCCGAGGACGCAAGGAACGAAGTCGCGAGAGGCAGTGACGAGATTACGCTGGAGTCAAGCGCAGGTGAGAGAGCCAATTGGGTCAAAGGTGCAATGGGGAGGCTCGACGAAGTGGCTGATGAGGAGCAGAAGTTCGAGATACTCTCCCGGTGTGCTCACATTTTCTCTCCAAGGCGCATTGAAAGGGTGAAGGCCGTCTACCAACGAAACAGGGACATAGACGAAGTCCTGGAGGCGATGCGTGAGGATCCCGCGTGGTACGAAGGGCCGGTGAGGGAAGGCGATGTTATCTACGTAACCAAGGTTCCACGGAATCCTGACGGGTGCGAGGCGGCGACGGACGAAGCCGAGAGGAGGATGCACTACTGCCACTGCGCCATAGCACGCGGTAGTCTGGACCAGATACCTGCAACGTTTTGCCTCTGTGGAGCTGGTTGGTATAGGCAGATATGGGAAGGCATTCTCGACAAACCTGTGCGGGTTGACATCCTCAAGTCACTTACGGCAGGGGATGATACTTGCCAGTTCGCCATTCATCTCCCCTCCTAGCCCGATGGATGCTAGAAGAGGGTATGGACATAGTGTCTGAAAGGCGATTGGCCGAGCTATGGGAATGACGCGGTCAATGAGAACTCAGAAGAAAATCGTCACCTTTGTGCTGTTGACCTTCGCCATCAGCTCCATCTCCTACTACGTCATGATTCGCACGGGAACGGCTCGGAGCGTCGCGCTGTGGTGGATGTGGACCCCCGCCATGGCGGCGATTCTCACTCAGTTGCTGTTCCGGGAAAGCCTGCGGGAATTCGGCTGGCGTCCCGGAAGGGCCAGATATCTGCTGTTGGGCGCTGTCATTCCACTGCTGTATGCTGTGGTGATCCACGGCACGGCGTGGGTGACAGGACTAGGCAGGTTCCGCATGCAGTCTCCCGTGCGGCTGCTTGTGTTCGCGACCGTGGGGTTCGTTGTGGCTTGCTGGGCGGCTTTGGGCGAGGAGATCGGATGGCGGGGGTTCTTGGTGCCGGAGGTGGCCAAAATCACCACGTTCACCAGGACTGCTCTGGCGAGTGGAATCATCTGGGCAGTCTGGCATTATCCCGCCGTCATCTTCGCTGACTACAGCAGCGGGGCGTCGGTGTGGTTCGACCTTTTCACCCTCACCATGGGCGTCATGGGTATGAGTTTCTTCGTCGCCTGGCTCAGGCTCAAATCGGGCAGTATCTGGCCGGCAGTGCTGTGGCACGGCGCCCATAACCTGTTCATTCAACAAATCTTCCTGGACATGACGACGGACACCGGCGTCACCCGGTATGTAGTCGATGATTTTGGGTTGGGCGTTCTGCTTTCGGTACTCATCCTGGGCTACATCTTCTGGAGAAAGCGATCGGAACTTCCTGACGCTCAGCTCAGCGAAACGCTGGAGGTATACGGCGAGCGCAGACTTCAATCCGAGAACCTGAAGACATAGTGGGCAGGCAGTCCGTCAATGTGGGAGTTGCGCTGCTCTGGCGCGAGCGCGGATAGCTTCGGGCGTGCTGGAGCGCCAAGGTGGGAAGACGGAGATGACAGTTGTATCACAGGACATCTTGAAGCTGCTGCTGGCGATCTTGATCGGCGGGCTCATCGGCGCCGAGCGGGAGTACCGCGACAAGGCAGCCGGTTTCCGTACCATCATGCTCATCTGCGCGGGAGCAACCATCTTCACGATTCTCTCGGACAAGCTGGGAGGGAACATCGAGCCCTCACGAATCGCCGCCGGAATCGTCAGCGGCGTGGGATTCCTGGGAGCGGGAGCGATTCTGCGGGGCTCCAGACACGTCACGGGACTGACCACGGCCTCGACCATCTGGCTTGCCGCCGCGCTGGGTATGGGGATTGGCGGCGGACAGTATATCTTGTCATGTACAGCGGCCGTGGCGGTCCTGGTGGTCCTGTTGATCTTTCCCAAGATCGAGAGGCGCATCGACGATATTCGAGATGAGAGGATCTACGAGGTCGTGTGCCCGGTGGGTGAAGAGAAGTTCAGGGAGATCGAGGCGTTGTTCTCCGACAATGGATTGCGGGTGAGCAGCGCCGGCCGCACTAAGTCTGGAGAGAACATGATCTCCAGGTGGCAGGCATACGGACGACCAGAGGAGCACGAGCGGCTAATAAAGAAGCTCTTTGCCCATGCTGACGTGAAGGAGTTCCACATGTAGGCGTAGCCCGTCCCGGAGCGACGTGGCCGAGAGGCGGGAATCGAAGTTCGAGTACATCAAAGGCCTTTTTTCCTCCCTTAGCTCGGGGGACGGCTGGGGTGAGGGCGGCTCTTCCATGAGTCTCCGTCTGGCGAACGGAGCGTTGGATCAGAGGACGCATGGATTGGCGGAGAGCATGCCATGCGCCGCCCTCCCCCGGCGGCTCCCGGGAGTGCGGGGAAGCAGGATACCAGTTGAACACCCAGAGGCATCTGTCGGGAGGTGCACGATGAAGAACACTGCGCCTGTGGAACGGGAAACGGCGAAACCTGACCTCACCCGCGGCATTGTGAAGCGGGGCTTGCAGATTGCCATCCAAATGCTGCTGACGGCGGCCATACTGTTCATCGCGTCGGGTCGTCTGGACTGGTGGATGGCGTGGGTGTACCTCGGCATCTATGTCGTCGGCGTGAGCGTGAACGCGGCTATCCTCATGCACATCAACCCGGAACTGATCGCAGAACGGGCGGAGGCCAGGGAGTTTGCTAAGAGGTGGGACAGAATCCTTGCCACCCTGTGGGGCCTCCTGTCGCTTGTTGCGCTGCTCTTCGCCGGACTGGACATGCGCTTTGGATGGTCGCCAGAGATCTCGCCAGCGGTACAGGTGGCGGGGTTGGTTCTTGTCGTGGTGGGGTTCAGCTTCTCCAGCTGGGCCATGGTGTCAAACGCGTTCTTTTCCGGGCCCGTGCGCATCCAGGAAGAGCGGGGACACGTCGTTTGTTCAAGCGGCCCGTACCGCATTGTGCGCCACCCAGGATACGCGGGGTGGATCTTGTCTGGCATCACGATGCCTGTGATGCTGGGCTCGCTGTGGGCGCTCATTCCCGCGGCGCTAGCGGCGCTCTTCCTCGTCGTCCGCACCTCCCTGGAGGACGAATTTCTACAGGAGGAGCTGGAGGGCTACTCAGAGTATGCGCAGGTCGTGCGCTATCGTCTCGTGCCTGGCCTTTGGTGAGCTTCTCCACATGTGGGTGGCACAGTGGACAGCGGGCCTGGCTCCAGGACGCCGATTGCGCTGATGTTTGGTCTAGCCGAGGAGTCGCCTCCAGTCCTACGCATCGGTCATAGAGCGGCAAGGAGGGCGGACCCGTGGAATCCATCGTCCTCTCTCGCACCCAAGTCATCTTGCTAGTGGCACCTCCCATCCTGGTGATCACAACATATTTCACCTACAAACGGTTGGCGGCACGGCTTGGCCCTGAACGGGGATACCTTGGGGGTTTTCTCTTCTACTGGATCGTCTGGTGCTTCCTTCTTTCTCTACTAACTGTCGGCCCCGAAGGTCTGCGTGAGATGTTCAAGCCCCCCCATCCGCAGTTTGGAGAACCTACCTGGCTGGGTTTGATTCTGCTGTTGGGGCCGGTGGTAGCATCTTTCTTTGTCACGATGTTCCCAGCGCGGGTGAAGGCGGCAACTTTTGGTATCCTAGTCGTCTGCGCTCTGTTCGCGATCGTCAACGGTACGATGGAGGAAGTGCTCTGGCGGGGAACCTACATCATTGCTTTCCAGGGGAATTGGCTATGGGGCTACCTCTATCCTTCTGTCTGGTTTGGCCTCTGGCACATCTCGCCCCAGGTAGTATTCCCCAGCGAGGGTGGAGTGTGGCGATTTGCGCTTATGGCTATTCTCCTCGGCCTCGCATTTGGCTGGGTGGCGATGAGATCTGGCTCGATCCGCTGGCCGGTCGCGGCTCACATCCTGCTCGACTTCGCGGGGCTGGCCGGATTTTCGTTACTGAGACCTGGTATATCGGGCTGACTATCCACCCAGTGGTGGCAAGGACTGCAATCCCGGCTTCCAAGCTGAGCTCATTTGACAGCGCTGTCTCGGAGACATAGATTTCATTGAGCCCGGCTTGCCGTAAGTCCCATGACCGCAGGTGGGCAAAGCGACAGATCACGACCCACGAAGGAGGCCAGCCACATGCTGCCACGAGTCATTATCCACAATACTGTGAGTGTCGACGGCCGGATGGACTGGTTCGAGCCGGACATCGGCCTCTACTATCAGATAGCTACGGGCTTCGACGAGGACGCCATGCTCTCGGGGAGCAACACCATCCTGGCGGTGCCGACAGAGGAGCAGCCTGAAGAAGGCGATGAGATAGCGGAACCTCCGGAGTCAGGGGCCGATGGCCCGCGCCGATTGCTCGTTGTTGTGGACAGTCGAGGCCGGGTTCGAAACTGGCCGTTCCTCCGGAAGCAACCGTATTGGAGAGGTGTGGTGGCTTTGTGTTCTCGTAGCACCTCACGGTCCTACCTGGAGTATCTCGAAAGGGAGCAGGTGGCCCACATCGTCACCGGCGAGGAGCACGTCGATCTGCGAGCAGCGTTGGAGGAACTCAACGCTCGTTATGGGGTTCACAAGGTTCGTGTCGATAGTGGTGGCATTCTCAATGGTTTGCTGCTGCGCGCAGGCCTGGTGGATGAGATCAGTGTGTTGATCGATCCCAGCCTGGTGGGAGGCACGAGCCCGCGGTCCTTCTTCACCGCGCCGGATCTGACCTCGCCAGAGGGCGTAATGCCGCTCAAACTGGAGCACCTGGAGAGATTCGAAGGCGACGTCGTTTGGCTCCGCTACGAGTTGGTCAAGTAGGAGCAGCCGCCGAAGACGGCGTTTCTAGGCTTGGCGCTACGAAGGGGGGCCGAGATGTCTACAAGAGCTCAACTGGACGGGAAGGCCTTGTGCCCGCTGCTCGCATGTTTGCTCCCCGTCTTCCTGACATGGTGGCTTGCGGCGTGCGGAGGTGCGATGACCCCGGAGCCGACGCCGACGACAACACCACAGCCAAGCCCGACGGCAACGCCACAGCCAAGTCCGAGGGCAGCGCCAAAGCCAAGTCCGAGCGTTGAGCCACCTTCCTTGCCCATTTTCGAGACGGGTGAATGTGTGCATGAGGAACTGGATCTGCTGTACGGCAACAATCCGGCCTACGACTTGGAATGCGGCTACCTCGTCGTCCCGGAAGACCGCGACGACCCGGCCAGCACGCTAGTTCGTCTGCCGGTGGTGATCTTCAGGACGTTGAATCCCAATCCCAAACTCGATCCGGTGATCTATCTGGCGGGGGGTGGCGGGTACGATTACCTGGCCGTGCTGCGGCGCGACATGGAAGTGGTTGATGCCTTCCTCGAAGAGCGCGACTTCATCACATACAACCAGCGCGGCGCTCCGGGGGCCGAGCCGTCGCTGGCTTGCCCCGGGTACGAGGAATACCAGTGGGAGATACTCGGCGATGCCAGCCTGAGCCGCGAGGAAGCTGACGCGCTCAACGTGGAGTTCCTGCTCGAGTGCCAGGATAGTTTGCTTCAACAGGGCATTGATTTGACCAAGTACAACAGCGCGGAGAACGCAGCCGACGCCAACGACCTGCGAATGGCGCTGAGCTACGAGCAGGCCAATTACTACGGTACGTCGTATGGCACACGCATTGCGCTGGCTCTCGTCCGCGATTTCCCCGAAGCTGTCCGAAGTGTCATCCTAGATTCCGTCTATCCGCCTCAGGTCGCCTACTACAGCGAGTATGCGTTCAACACCCACCGCGGGTTCGAGAGGCTCTTTGCCGCCTGTTCCGCCGACCCCGATTGCAGCGAAGGATACCCCAACCTGGAAGCAGACTTCTACCGTGTGGCGAGGGAACTCAAAGCGGACCCCATTACCTTCCATCATGATAGGGGGCCGCTGGTGCTCGACGGCGGATTCTTCATCGAAGCGGTGAGCGTGCACTGGTACAGGCCGCATCTGATCCCTCTCATGCCCCGCGTCATCGACAGGGCGGCCAGAGGCATCTACACAGCTGTTGAGGATCTCCTGCCTCTTATCATCGTGCCTGAGAGCTGCAACTGGGCCACTTGGCAGTCCATCGCCTGCCGGGAAGAAGTGGCCTTTGAGTCCTACGAGGATACCCTCGTCCTCTCCGAAGGGCTTCCCCCGGAGGTTACGGAATACTATGTCGATTCCTTTGCCGCTACCGAGTTTGCGCTGTGCGAGTCGTGGCAGTCTGGAGAGGCCGACGCGATCGAGAACCAGCCGGTTGCGAGCCACATTCCCGCGCTGGTGTTGGCGGGGGAGTTCGACGCCATCACTCCACCTGAATGGGCAAAGCTCACTGCCGAAACCTTGAGCAACAGCTTCTATTATGCCTTCCCCGCCATGGGGCACGACATCATATGGTTCAACGAGTGCGGTTTGCAGATCGGACTGGACTTTCTGGATGACCCGACAACTGAGCCGGATTCGTCGTGCATTGATGCCCTCCGCGCGGTGGATTTTCAGTAGTCACGGAGAAGACGTTGTCGAAATCGGTTGGCTCGAGATCGACTGCCTGGAGCTCACTTACCCGCCGCGTGGAACCTGGCTGAGTTCACGCGTTTGGGATGGGGTGGAGATGATGCAGAAGAAAGAAGCTATCGAAAAGGCACTGGCGCTGGTCGAGCGGTCTGAGATCGCGATGTTGGGGAGCAACGGAGACGATGGTTATCCCAACATCAAGGCCATGATCAACATGGAGCACGAAGGGTTGAAGACCGTCTGGTTCAGCACCAACACTTCGTCGAGGAGGGTTGGGCAGTTCTTACAGGATTCCAAAGCCTGCGTCTACTACGTTGACTTCGACCAGTGGATGGGCCTGATGCTCGTTGGGACGGCGGAGGTACTTCAGGACATGGAGTGCAAGCAGCGGCTGTGGCGCGCTGGATTCGAGAGATACTATCCGGAGGGCGTCACCGATCCGGACTACTCCGTGCTTCGCTTCACGGCTGAGTGGGGGAACTTCTACCACGCTCTGGCCAACGTCACCTTCGAGGTATGAGGTCTGGATCATCTGTGGGTCCTGGGCCGCGAACTCTTCATGGCCGTCAAGGTTCAGGTGGCCAACGAGGCGGGTGCATCCTGTGAAGGAACCATCAGTGCCATCTCGGGTAGACTATGTGGCGCTGCGTACGACGCTTAGAAGGGGCGAGCCTGCGATCACGATGCTCTGACAAGGGACGGATGCGATGAAGGGTACATTGAGTACCGAGCAGGACAGGCTGTGGGTCTACGTCACCGTGCCCATCGTGGTCTTCCTCGTGGTAGGAACTGTTGCCTATGGCACCTACTTCGCTTTGGCCGCCGTGCGTCCCGAGGTGGCAGTCGCCTTTCCTGCGGGTCAAGTGACCTTCGGCCTGTATCTGCTCATTGCCGTTGTGGAGTGGTCCCTGGCCGTGTCTATCATACTCCGCGTGAGAAGGGCTGGGGGTTCGGCGATGGACCTCGTAGTCCCGCAGGGCGATCCGTGGCGCTTCGAGTGGCTGCCAGCAGCGTTGGTGTTCGTGGGCGTGAATGCGATCATGGCCCTGCTCATGGTGACCCTCGCAGGGCTAGAGAAGGCCTCTCCTGGTTTTTCGTACTACGAGGGCCTGCGGCTCTGGCAAAGCCTTCTCCTGGTGATCG
>CAYGAW010000094.1:0-5290 GCA_964347945.1 uncultured Anaerolineales bacterium | reverse complement strand
CGGCGTTGTGCACGTGTCCACTTCCACGCCAGCGCGTCCTATCTCCCGGGCGAAGTGAGCATCGCTGCCCGCCGCCAGGGGGACATGCTGCTGACGGGCCAACTGCTGTGCCGCCAGGTTGTCCGCCTGCCACAGAATGCGAGCGTTGAACCCCTCCACGATGTCCACGTTGTCGATTATGGCTTCCAGGTTCTGCCGCCCAAGGGCGCTGGGGACATCGCGAGCCAGCGGATGAGGTACGTACACCAAGCCGCCTTGCTGCCTGATGCGTGCTATAGTTTCCTCCATCGGGAGACCAGGGGATATCCACTCGTGCAGGAAGAGCCCTGCTATCTCACCCTCTTGGGAGGCGACCTCCTCGGCCACGATGACGGGAAATGGGGCCATCTCCGCCAGGCGCAGTGCTCCCTCCATCTCGTTATGGTCCGTGACGGCAATGGCTTCGACCCCGCTTTTCGACGCGGCCTCGATCACCTTCTCCAGCGGAACCCAACAGTCCTCGGAGTAGGTGGTGTGCACGTGTAGGTCGATCCTCAAGACGCGGGGTCCTCCGTGTTCCAGACCAGGTAACGCTGCAACTGGTCTCGCAGAGCAGCGGTGTTGGTGAAGCGGATGGCCCGCATGCCCAGGGCCACGGCTGCCTCTATGTTGCGGGAATAGTCATCTATGAAGAGAGATTCAGGAGGAGTAACGTCGAGTTGATCGAGGATCAGGTGGAATATGCTCGGATCCGGCTTGACCATACCTGCCCTGGCCGAATAGACGATGGCGTCGAACAGGTCCTTGATGCCCCAGTCCTGGTCGAGCCAGGTGTCCAGCTTGTCCGGCGCGTTGCTCAGTAATCCGATCTTGTAGTGGGGCCGTAGCTCCCCAATCAGGCTCACCAATTCATCGTCCACCCGGTCACCGGAGAAGTACTCCCGACGGAACTCTGCTATCTCCTCCGGGGTGGAGAATCCCAAGGCCGCGCCCACCCGCGTCCAGTACTCCTCGTAGGAGATTCGCCCCACTTGGGCCAACTCCCAGTCTTCGCTTCCCCATATGATGGGGCCCACCGTTCCTGGGGAAAATCCAAGCCTTTTCTCCAGTCGCTGTCTCACCTCCGGGAACTCGGTGCGCACCAGTACCCCGCCCAGGTCGAAGATCACTGCCTTGATGGTCATGGCGGCTAGGCATCACCTTCGGAGAGCTGCTCATCCAGGACAACGATCACTTCCACCAGGTCAGTCAGACTATCCACACGGGCATCGGGCACGACAAAATCCGCCTCAGCATCATAGTCCGGGTAGAGGTCCCACGCGGCCAAGATGCCCTTCATGCCCGAGTTGTGAGCGCCCGCGATATCGAACCGCAGCACATCACCGATCATCAGCACCTGTGAGGGAGGAAATCCCCAATGGTCAAGCACCATCTGGAATATCCCAGGGTGAGGCTTTCGCAGACCGACCGCAGCGGAGCTGAGGGCCATGTCGAGCCACTTTCTGAAATCCCCTTTGTCCACCAGCCGCTGTATCAACGGATCGTAGGTGGCATTGGAGATCAGAGCTAGTCTGTATCCGCGTTCTGAGAGCTCTCGCAAGGTATCTTGAGATTCCGGGTATGGCTGCCAATATGACTCCTCGAAGGCAAAGAAGGCGTTGGTCGCTTGCTCAATGAGGCCGTCGCTCACCCTTTCGTAGCCGAGCTGAGCCAGCAGAGTTGTCAGAGTGTAGTCGGCGGTGTATTCCACCTGTTGCTCAACAGACTTTTTATATAGAGTTCTTCGCAGTGAGATGAAATCATCTGCGAATTGTCCAGGCTCGATCTCGATTCCTTTGTTGACCAGGAACTCTGCCAGGTCCCTGCCGCCCTGGGCCAGGACGGCGCTCCATTCGTGCCCCATGTACATCAGTGTGTTGCCCAGATCGAAGATGATACCTCTAAGGCCGTTCATTTCTCGCCAGAAGCCCCCCAATCCTTGATGGATTCTGCCATCACCCCCCTCTCCACCGTGCGCTGTTCATTCAAGGGCAGGTTCCTGATGCTCACCTGGCCCGCTGCGAGTTCATCCGGTCCTGCGATGACCACGTAAGGTATGCCTTTCTTGAGAGCGTAGCGTATCTGGTCGCCAAGGGGATCATTGTCGAAGTAGAGTTCTGTGTTCAACCCGGCTTTCCGTAATTCGTTTGCCACTTGCAGCGATGCGGTCAACTGGGCTTCATCGAACAGGGTGACCAACACCTGGGAGATGGTGGTACCAAGCTCCGGAGGGAACATGTCCAGTTCCTCCATGACCTCTACTACGCGCTCGATACCGAAGCTCGTCCCTGTAGCGGGATGACTGCTGCCGGTGAACATACCTATCATTTCGTCGTATCGTCCACCGCCCACGATGCTCCCGATACGGGGCTCCTCCACCACCGTCTCGTAGATGGGGCCGGTGTAGTAGTCTAGGCCGCGAACCATTGAGAAATCAACCTGATATCGTTGCCGTGGGATATTCAAGTCCTCCATGCACCGGAGTATCTCCTCCAACTCGGTGATGCCCTCCACTGCGATGGGATACTCGGCTAGCCTCTCCTGGAGTTCGGCGAGTATGGCTCTGTCATCGCCCCCAATCTGGAGTAATTCCAAGAGTCTTTCGATCACGTCGTCAGGTATCTGGTTATCCCTGAGTTCCTTCTTGACACCTCCTAGGCCGATCTTTTCCAGCTTATCAATGGAGCGGTGTAGTCCGCCCAGCAATTCCCTTGGCACGCCCGCGAACTGGCCGATACCAGTCAAGATCTTGCGGTTGTTGATCCTCATCACGAAGCCTTGGAAGCCTAGACGCGTAAGAACCTCGTGGGTGATGTCGAGCATCTCGGCATCGGCCAACATGCTTGCGGACCCCACGATATCTACATCGCACTGATAGAACTCGCGATACCGCCCTTTCCCTGGACGTTCGCCTCGCCAGACTGGGGATATCTGGTAGCGTCTGAAGGGCCTCTGCAAATCGGGATACATGGCTACCACCCGTGACAGGGGCGTGGACAAGTCGTACCGGAGGGCCAAACTTTCCTTGCCCCCTTCATGCCCTACACGGTAGATCAGTCTCTCGGCATCCGGACCATACTTGCCCGTCAACGTATCCCACAGTTCCATGGCTGGCGTTGAAAGAGGCTCGTAGCCGAATAGCTCGAAGACCTCCTGCATGATGGCGACGACGTATTGACGACGTATCATGGTCTCCGGCAGGATATCCCTCATCCCACGGGGAACCGCTGGTTTCACTTTTCCAACCATGGTGATTCCATCCTCCTTGACGTTCTGCCGACGAAAGGCCCGCTATGCGCGAGAGGAAAGCCTTTCTCTAGGTCGGCATGAACGCCAGCTCGCCGACCCCTTGAAGCGGCGCACCCAGGGCTTCCTCGACTGCACGGACGATCTCCCCGCTGTGCACCATCTTCGCCATCGTCTCTAGATCGGGGTATAGAGGTCTGTCACTTCTGAGGTGACTGACATGCTCCCTGATAGTCTTGTAGGCAGCCTCGGTGCCTTTGCCGAGCACGCCCTTCTTCACGGTCTTGCCTTTGCTCAGTTCGTATTCCACGACCTTTCGCGTCGTACGCTGCCCTTCATCGCCCTCCCATCTCCAGGCGGTGTACTCCAACCCAGCTCGTCTAAAATCTAGGGCTTGGGCCGCGCACAGCATCTCGATGCCCACGATCTGCTCCGCGTTCTTGACCACCTCCCTGGCGTGTCTCGCGGCGTTGGTGCTCATACTCACGTGATCTTCCTGATTGGCAGAGGTGGGGATCGAGTCCACGCTGTCGGGATGGGCCAGCGTTTTGTTGTCTGACACCAAAGCTGCGGAGACGTATTGGGCCATCATCAATCCGTTGTTGACGCCGCTATCCTCCACCAGCATGGGCGGGAGTCCCCCGCTCAGAGTGTTGTCAAGGAGACGAAACGTGCGGCGTTCCGCGATACTCCCCACTTCGGCCATCGCGATGCTCAACATGTCCATAGCCAACGCCACCGGTTCTCCGTGGAAATTGCCACAGGATATGGCCTTGTTCTCCCTCGACGCTGGGAGATCGAGAAAGATCAGGGGATTGTCGGTAGCCGCGTTGATCTCGCTGGTCAGCACGAGTCTCACGAATGCCAGCACGTCGCGCGCCGCACCCAGAACCTGCGGTGCGCACCGAAGCGAGTAGGCGTCCTGCACGCGTTCGCCAGAATCGATCAACTCACTCCCCTTCAGCAAACTGCGCACGTTTGCGGCGCATCTGATCTGACCGTCAAGACCGCGTGCCTCGTGCACCTTCTGATGGAAGGCATCCGAGACTCCTCGTACCGCCTCCAGGCTCAAGGCCAACGCTATCTCGGCGTTCTTGACCAACACTTGCGCGTTAGCCAGCGCCAGCACCGCCATGGCGGCGCTGACCGTGGATCCATTGATGAGGGCTAGCCCCTCCTTGGTCTTCAGCGCTACTTGCTCTATGCCCGCTTGGCTCATCGCTGCCTTGGCATCGAGCCTTCGACCTTGGTAGAAGGCTTCTCCACCATCCAGGTCTTTGCCCAGCACGAGGGCAAGGTGCGCCAGAGGAGCCAAGTCGCCGCTGGCGCCCACAGACCCTTTCTCAGGGATGACGGGATGTACCTCCTTGTTGAGCATCTGCAACAATGTGTCCAGAACCCCTTGGCTGATGCCTGAATAGCCTTTGGCCAGAGTGTTGGCACGAATCAACATCGTGGCTCTGACCGCCTCTTCGTCAAGAGCAGGACCGACACCCGCAGCATGGCTCATGATCATGTTCTGCGACAAAGTCTCGACCTCGTCGGGGGCGATGCTCACCTCGGCAAGAGACCCGTAGCCCGTGGTCAGTCCGTAAACTTCAAGCTCCCCCTCTCGGACCACTCTGTCTACCCAGGCGCGGCTCCTTTTCACCTTCTCCTCGGCCCCTTCTGACAACCGAACTCTCCTGTTGTGGCGGGCAACAACTACGACGTCCTCGACGGTCAGGCTCTCTCCATCAATGAACACGGTTTCAGAATGGTGTGGATCATCCTTGTGCTGATCCATGTCTGGACCTCCTGTCCTCTCACTGTGGGGCGTGTGGCTCAGCAGCTAGTCCTGGGCCCGGTGTGAAAAAAGGAGCCCAGGCTACCTACCCGCGGCTCCCATTGGTGTAGGAGGGTGGACGACGGGGATCGAACCCGCAACCACAGGATCCACAGTCCAGTGCTCTACCTATTGAGCTACGTCCACCGCGACCCCTGAAGTCCATTCAAAGTATAGCAAATCGCCTAGCGAATTGCAAGG
>CAYGAW010000093.1:0-15390 GCA_964347945.1 uncultured Anaerolineales bacterium | reverse complement strand
CACCGCAGGTGGATCTATCACCGGCGCCTCGCAGCCCCGCCGGGCCAAGCCCTCCTGTACTTCGGAGGCCAGGCCAATCATCTCAGTGCAACCAGGAATGATGATGTGGGCCCCATCCTCCACCACCGCCCGGGCTGCTTCCTCTACCAAAGCGTCTACCAAGCCGCGCGCATCCCTCTCCATTTCCAAGACGGGGATCTCCACCGCCCTTACCGAGGCTACTCTGTCTATTAGACCATAGCCCCGAACTTGCCTGTGAACCGAGGGGATGGTTTGGCTCAAGACGGTAATCACCGAGAAGCGGTGGGCCAGGGCCGCCGCCAGGTGCATGGAGACTTGAGCGGGGCCGACGACAGGGATGGAGACCGCCTCCCGGGCCGGTTCCAGCCCAGGATCTCCCATGCAGTCGATGAGCACTGCGTCCATCCCTCCCTCCGGGGCAGCCTGCACCTTGGAGAGGAGATCAGGGACGGCCATAGCCTCGTCGTAGGCCGATTCGATTGATAAGGGGCCTCTGTCCAGAACCACGGCGCTGAGTTGGGTACCCGGTCGAGCGAACCGCCCATAGGCCTCAATAGCGAAGGTCACCCATTTCTCCCCTACGACGGGGATGACGATCCGAAGCCTTACCGCATCCGCGCCCGTGCCCTGTGAGCCCTTGGGCGAAGGCGATAACCCCTCCTCATAGCCCGAGATTTCTTTCTCTGGCGGATTGGGATAGGTGCGCTTGCTATGGGCCAGCGCTGTGTCAACCAGGCTTTCAGCCCACTTCAGGGCGGCCAGGGATGGATCTATGACCGGCACCTCGCAACCCCGTCGGGCCAAGCCCTCCTGCACACTTCGAGCCAAACCTATCATGCCCGTGCAGCCGAATACGATGGCGTGCGCCCCGTCCTCTAGGATTGCCTTAGCCGACTGATCTATCAGAGCTTCGAGCAATCTCGGGCGATCCCTGTCCAGCTCCAGGACGGGGATGTCTACTGGTCGGGTCGAGGCGAGCCTTTCCTCGAGGCTGTATAGGCGGGCCAGTCGCTCGATGAGGGGTGTGTCCCGCTCCAGGATGGTCACCACCGAGAAGCGATGAGCAAGAATGGCCGCCATGTGCATGGAGGCCTGGGCCGCTCCGACTACGGGAATGGAGACTAACTCCCGCGCCGCTCCTAGTCCGGGGTCGGCCATACAATCGATGATCACCGCATCGACCCGTTCCCGCGCGGCGCCTCTCACTCTGTTCAGCAAGTCGGGGACGGCCAAGGCGTCCTCGTAATCCGACTCCAGGGAAGCGGGCCCCCTATCCAAGCCTACGACACTGATCTCGCTATCGGGGCGGGCCGCGGCCACGTAGCCCTGCTTCGTTGGGCCCTGCAAACTTCTGGAGGTCACCGGAATGATGACCCTGATCCTCATGAAGCCACTCCTCCCTTCACCCGAGGGTGACGCGGGGGTCCAAGAAGGCTTGCAATAAATCCATGAACAGATTGATGAAGACGTACAGGACGGTGACCACCAAGGTGACGGCCATGATTACAGGGAAGTCGACGCCCAGAACAGCCTCGGTAACGTAGCGGCCCAAGCCCGGCCAGGAAAAGATCACCTCCACCAGGATGGCCCCGGTTACGGAATAGACGAAGGAGAGTGCCACCACGGTCAAGGTAGGGATGATGGCGTTCTTCAAGGCCAAGCGGAATAGGATGGTCCGTTCGGGGATACCCGCTGCTCGAGCGGCGGTTATGTACCCCTCTTCCAATACTTCTACCATGGTGGAGCGGGTCATGCGGATGGTCAAGCCGATGGCGTACAGGCCCAAGACGAAGGCCGGCAGGATGATATGGACCAGGCTGCTTCGGAAAGCAGGTAGATTTCCTGTCACCAGGCTGTCTATGAGGTAGAAACCGGTGATCTGTTGGACCGGATGATAGATAGTGATGGCATTATCCACCCGGCCGCCCAGGGGAAGGATCCCCAGTTTGCCGAAGAAGAAGAGTTGCAGGAGCAACGCGATCCAGAAGACGGGCATGGACACCCCAGCTATGGCCAGCAGACGGCTCAGATGATCAAGGAGGCTGTTCTTCCTGGCCCCCGAAAGAACTCCGAAGGGGAGGCCGATGACCAAGGCCAAGATGGTGCTCACTACTACCAACTCCAAGGTGGCTGGGAGATAGGTCTTTAGATCCTCGATGATGGGCTGATGAGTGCGAACGGAGACGCCAAAGTCACCGCGCAAGAGATCGCCCATGTACACAAAGTACTGGGCATAAAGAGGCTTGTCCAGACCTAGCTTGATACGGGCGGCGGCGATTTGCTCCTGGGTGGGGTGGGGACCCACCCACTTGGCGGCAGGATTGGAGGGCACGACGCGGGAGATAAAGAAGGTGATGATGGACACGCTCAAAAGGACCAAAGCGGCCAAGGCCAGACGGCGGACGAGATAGATCCACCTTCTCACTTCACTCCACCCTCACCGAACCGTGCACCCTCGATTGAGCAACTAAGTACGAGGTTCGGGGCGCTCCCCCCGGGGAGCGCCCCTTTTTCCTATCGCGACAGCTCATAGAAGAAGACCACGTGGGGATAGGCCGGGTTATCCGCGTAGCCCTTGATGTCGGAGCGCAGGACGTGGGTGTTGGCGACGTCGTACAAGAAGGCGGCGTCGGCATTGTCGATCAGCATCTCCTGCGCCTCGATGAACAGCCGTTCCGCCTCCGCTCGATCGGTACCCGAGAGTTCATTGGCCAGGTCGATCATCTGGTCGAACTCCTCATCACAGGTATAGCCCAAGTTGAAGAGGATTTCTTCCTCGCAATGGAACATGTTGAAGAGGAAGCTGTACGGGGAGACATAATCCGGCCACCAGTAGAAGACGAAGATATCCTGAGCCACCATGGGATCTGACATAGCCAGCTCCCATTGGGGCTCCCAACTCATCGCCCGCACCTCCATGTTGATCCCCAACTTGGCTAACTCCGCTTTCCACAACTCACCCACTTGGGCTTCGTCCAGGTCGCCGGTAGCGTAAGTCAGGAGCAGGTCGAAACCACCGTCGGGGTATCCAGCCTCCTCCAGGAGGTCCCTGGCCTTCTCCAAGTCGTACGTATACTGGAAGAGATCGTCGCTATAGCCCCACATGTCGGTGGGCACGGGACCGTGGGCCTGCACGGCGTAGCCCATCATCACGTTCGTGATGAGATCATCATAGGGGAAAGCATAGGAGATGGCCTGACGCACCAGTGCGTTGTCCAAGGGGGCCTTCTCATGGTTTAGCAAGCCTAGAAGGTTCTGGAAACTGGGGTTTGTGTAGACGGTGACATCCTCCCGAGCATCCAGGGCGTCCAGGTTCTCCCGCGCCAAATCGAAGGTGACGTCGGCCTCGCCGGCCTCGATCATCTGCTGCCGCACGGTGGGGTCTTCAACGATATCGAAGACCAGCCTATGGAACTGCCCTTCCTCCCATCCGCCCCAATAGTCGTCGAAACGAGTCATGAGTAGGCGCTGACCCCGCTCCCGGCTCTCGATCATGTACGGACCGCTGCCACAATCATTTCCTTCGTTGAGCCAGTCGCTGTCGTGGGCCTCGGTGCAGCTAGGGCTCATGATCCAGGAGCCATAGCCAGACGAGGCGATCAGATCTAGAGGCGCGGCATAGGACAAGGTGAAGCGTACCGTGTAGTCATCGATGACCTCGATCTCCTCTACTGGATCCCAAATGTAGGAAGCGCCCATGGCCATCTCCATGGTCCGATCGATAGAGTATTTCACCGCCTCCGCATTGAAGTCAGTGCCATCGTGGAACTTGACGCCTTCGCGCAGATGGAAGGTCCACTCGGTGCCTTCCTCATTCGACTCCCAACTGGTGGCCAGGCCTGGGCTCAGCACCTCCGCGCTCCCCGGAGGGTTGTACCAAACCAGGGTCTCATAGGCGTTGGATACCACCACCGAGTCGTCGGAGAAACTGATACTGGGATCGATATCGGGATAGCTTGTCACGTGGGCATAGACTGCCACGTTCTCCTCGGGGGGAGCCGGCGGGGCTGGTGCAGCGCAAGCCGCAACCAACAACCCTAGGACAATCGCCAACCCAAAGATCTTGAATAAGTCTTGGTACCTCATCTCGCCTCCTTTCAATACAGACAGTGTTGATACCTCTTTGACAGGCCACCGGGGATCAGGCTCGTTGTTTCCCCCAGGGCCTCCTCGTGATGGATAACGATCGATATCTCACCCCCTTTCGCGCACGATACGGCCACTTTCAGCACGAACGCGCCCCCCACTCACGATACGCAGAAGTGTGCCAGCCCCACCTCGCTCCCGCCAAGTTGGCCAGAGACGCAGGACCAACCCAAGCCTCATTATGTCATCTTGATAAGTTACTTCGGCGGCCATCGCGTCCTCTCCAGAGAAGTCTGGGCTTGGCGGGCTGCGCCCGAAGAGCCACTGTGCTGCGGCAAGAATACACGAAGGCTGCGGGTTGTGAGTTGGGTCCACGTTCTCGGCCGGATGGGCCCGACCGAGAACAGTTTGTACTTGCGAATTGTGCAGACATCGGCCTCATCTGCGGGCGGCTTCACTATTCGCTCCCGCAGGTCCAAGTGACCAGCATACGGCCTTCAGTTCATCGCCTCCGGGACCAGTTTCGCATCCGAATAAAGAGAAGTGCTGACCCCTCACCCACTAAGCACGGGCGGTCAGCACCGTTTTCACTTTTTGCTCCGCTCCTCCAAACTGCGCTCCCGAAGCACAGATAGCTCAGCGCACGAAGTGCGAGCAGAGGAATCAGCTGCTTGCTGTGTTGGCGGGACCCCAAAGTCACGCGCATTACATTATATGATATACTCCACTGGTTGTCAACTACCTCATGAGCATTCTCAGGCCTCCCCTGCGGTGACTTCGTCTGCCATCGGGACCGGTGAGAAGGCACCATAGCCTGGCGTGTCAGCTGGATCTGTTGGAAGAACAACTGTACCTCTGATTCGAAGGCACCTTAAGATTGAAATCCCGGTCGGGTCTTGCTCCTATCGTACTGTGGCGACGTCCAAGGGCGCGGCAGGGCGCCCCATCGTGACTCGGTGGGTGGCCCGAGGGCCGTTCTCAAGCTCTTGACCGAGACCAGGCAGCTGCCCCCGTCAGTCACCAACTCTATGTTCCCGCATTGATCGATGCGATAGGTGCGGACGTTCTTCAATCTCCTCGAAGTGAGCTGACCTCGATGGCCGAACCGGTTGTCTGAGGCTGCCGAAATGACCGGCTGTTGGGGCTCGACTGCTTGGAAGAAGGGCAGCGTCGGGACGTGGTCGGCGCTGTGGTGAGGTACTTTGAGAACCAGGCTGTCCACCGGCTGGCCTGAGGGGAGCAAGCCGTCTTCTCCTTCACGTTCGATTTCCCGCGCCAATACCATCGAGAAGCGCCCGTAGTCCAGCTGCAGAACCACCGATTTGTTGTTGAGGTCCGACGACGTGACCGCGCTCCGGTACGGGATCTCTTTCTTCTCGACGAGTTGCTGCCTGGCTTCACAAGCGCGCGTGTCACCCTCTTGCCCTGAGTCCAGCACCTGCCCCCCATCACATCGAGCGTGCACGTCCGTCAGACCTTAGGTGCTGGTATCCTGTGGACGGGTGGGGATCAGCACCTACCAGGATTCACCGGCCCCCGGGGTATTGGATGAGAGTGGCGTCCCCCCGCCTAACACCGAAGCCGAAGACGTGCCCATCGCTGAGACGGACATCCTCCAGTTGCATCGGCCGACGCGACTGGCGAGTAGTTGACTAGAACTGCGCTCTGTAGTAGAATGTCAAGTGAGCGAATCTCCATAGAGATCTTCGCAAGTGGGTCACGCGATCGGGTGAGCTCCCATGAGAGAGGCATGGTCCAGAGGGCTGAACGCATCGCTTGGACACATACAGATGGTGTACTGCCCTCTGTCTGCGGGCCTCTTGCTGTGCAAGCCCTTGAAGAGTCACCACATCCGGTCTTCGGGGGGCCAGCGGTCCAATGAGGGACTCCGGCATCCAGCTTCATCATGTGGGATACTTACAATATGACGAGCCGGTCTGCACAGCACATCCGCGGAGATTTCCAGGAAGCCTTTGTAAGGCTTCGGAAGCGCACCCACGTATGCACTTGGAACCTTTCACGGTGAGGAGGCGAGAATGAGTCCTCTGGAGGAGTGGTTCGAGCTTGCTGGCAAGACGGCGGTGGTGACCGGGGGTGGCGGGGTTCTATGCGGGGCCATGTGTCGCGCTCTCGGCGAGGTGGGCGTGAAGGCCGCTGTGGTCGACATAGACGAAGCGGCAGCTCGGAAGGTTGCCGATGACGTAATGGCCGCAGGCGGCGAAGCGGTAGCCATACAGGTGGACGTCCTTTCCAAAGAAAGCCTGGGGCGTGGCCGCGATGAGGTGGTGGCCAAATTCGGCCGGGTGGACATCTTGATCAACGGTGCGGGAGGTAACCATCCCCGAGCGACGACCAGCGCCGAGCAGCCTTTCTTCGACTTGCCCACCGACGCCATCCGTTGGGTCTTCGATCTCAATTTCCTGGGAACGCTCCTGCCATGTCAAGTCTTCGCGAGTTTGATGGCTGAGCAGACTGAAGGATGCATAATCAACATCTCCTCCATGACCTACTTCAGACCCTTGACCAACACCGTGGCGTATTCAGCTGCGAAGGCCGCAGTGAGCAACTTCACCCAATGGCTGGCGGTGCACATGTCTCAGAACTACTCTGACAAGATCCGGGTCAACGCCATTGCCCCAGGGTTCTTCCTCACAGAGCAGAATCGGTTTCTGTTAGTTGACGAGGCCACCGGTGAGCTTACTGAACGAGGCAGGAGAATCATCGAACATACACCCATGGGACGCTTTGGCGTGCCCGGGGATTTGATAAGCACAGTGTTGTGGCTTTCCTCGCCGGGTTCCGCCTTTGTGCACGGAGTGGTGATCCCCGTTGATGGTGGTTTCTCCGCCTACAGCGGGGTATAGTGGCCAGGTTCCTGCAACTGTCGCCAAGGAGTCCTGAATGGCGGTTGGCATAGGCTATGAGAGGGGTTCCCTAAGCGAGGCCGAGGTTGGAGAATTGACAACTCGTGCCTTGGAGAGCCTCGAAATCGAAGGCAAGCGGGTGCTGATCATCGTTCCGGATAGAACACGTACTGCGCCACTGCCTCTCTTCTTTCGCGTATTCTACGATGTGATCGCGCCAAGAGTTGCCGCCATGGATTACATCGTGGCTCTGGGCACTCATCCGCCACTGTCCGAGGAAGATTTGAACGACTTACTAGGCCTCTCTCCAGCAGAACGCAAGAGCACCTACGCAAAGGTCAACGTCTTCAACCATCGTTGGGATCTCCCCGACACCCTTCGTACCATTGGTACCATAAGCGAAGACGAGATCCGACACCTAAGTGGCGGGCTGATGGAAGGTGAGGTTCCCGTTGCCCTGAACAGAATGGTCTTCGACTATGACCAACTCATAATCTGTGGACCAACGTTCCCTCACGAGGTGGTTGGCTTCTCCGGTGGCTTGAAATACCTGTTCCCAGGGCTCGCTGGCCCGGAGATCATCGACGCAACCCATTGGCTCGGCGCGCTACTGACCAACATGCGGGTTAGTGGCGCCCGAGAGACACCTGTGCGAGACATGATCAACAGGGCTGCTTCCTTCGTTGCGGTGCCGGTTCAGTGCTTTGCCCTCGTGATGAGGGATGGACATCTGGCAGGCCTCTACATCGGAACGCCTGAGGAGGCATATGAGCACGCCGCAGATTTGTCTGCCAAGTTGAACGTCGTCCATGTCGATAGGCCCTTCGAGAGAGTGCTGTCCATGGCTCCGCCAATGTACGACGATTTGTGGACCGGGGCGAAGGCTATGTACAAGGTCGAGCCGGCCATCGCTGACGGAGGTGAAGTGATCATCTACGCACCACACATCACCGAGGTCTCGTACACGCATGGCCAACTGATTGACCAGATCGGCTATCATGTGCGCGACTACTTCGTCGAACAGTGGGATCGCTTCCGGCATTTCCCCGGGGGCGTGCTGGCCCACTCTACTCACCTCAAAGGCGCCGGCACATTCGACGCACGGAGCGGCATCGAGTCTCCACGCATTCAGGTAACGCTGGCTACCCGTATCCCCGAAGAGCGTTGCCGGAGGATTAATCTGGGCTACCGCGATCCGAATACCATCAACCCAGAAGAGTGGGCCAACCGGGAGGACGACGGGATCCTGCTGGTGCGGAAGGGTGGCGAGATGCTCTACCGTGCCCCACTCCATTAGCTCAGCCCGAGCGCCTCTCCCGATAGCGTTCACACACCCGCACAGGAGTGCGTCCCCCGCTACTCTCCGCCTCTGATGGTTTGAGTTGCCCCAAGAACCTTGCGGGCCGGTCACTTCGTCTTGCACTCCAGGGGTAGGCGAAGCTACCAGCTGAGCCGGCATGTCGCACGGGTGGCGCAAAATTTCCTGTTACCATGCTGGTCGAGTGAATATCGTCCCTTGACAACTAAGTCGCATCGTGCTATAATGCATTATGCATAATGTCTCTTTCGTCCGACAGGGATGTTCGGACGTCAATGGCAAGAGAGTCAAGAATGCGAAAGCGAGGGCTCACAGTGACGGATGACACACTTCAGTTGCGGAGAGGCAATACCCTAGCCTACAAGGTCTACGAGAAGGTGAAAGATCGCATCCTCAGCGGGGAACTCCAGCCAGGGGCGAGGCTGAAGGACGATGAACTGGCACGAACATTTGGGGTAAGCAATACGCCTGTTCGCGAAGCCATGGGTGAACTTGAGAAAGACGGACTGATCGAAACCATCCCTTACAGGGGCAGGTTCGTCAAGAAGATGTCAATTGAAGAGACACGTGAAGTATACGACGTAAGAATGGCTCTGGAAGCTTTGGCGGCGCGACTTGCTGTCGAGACAATCACGGAGTCGCAATTGGCAGAGATGCGGGAGGCGGTGGAGCAGTTTGAAGTTGCGTTCGAGACAGACGACATCACCGCAGGGCTCGAGGCCGATCTGACCTTTCATGATCTCATAGTTCAGGCCTCCGGGAATAGTACGTTGCTCCAGATTGTCAGTGGCTTGGCAAACCGCATCCAGGTCCTCAGGCAAGTAGACGAGGGCAAGAGGAGACGCAGGCAATCACTGGAAGATCATGAAGCCATCTTACACGCGCTGAAACAGAAAGACGGAGAGAAGGCAGAGGCTCAAGTCTGCCGACATATTGCCAAAGGCAAGGAGAACGTGATCAAGCTTCTCATGGCGGATGAGAGCGAAATGGCACTGGCCGCGCATCAGGATGGCTAGTGCCATCTCACCTGTTTCTGAATGAGAGCCATTGTTGACGGTGGCAGCAAGATCGGGGGTCGCTACTGTAGCCCAAGAGGAGGTGAGGAAGCCCTGCGAGAACCTCTGCATCTGATGACAGCAAAGCACTGGGTTTCGAGCATGGGGGTGGGCTCCCCCTCGTCCAGTGGTGGGGTCTGTGCCAACACTTTGCTGCAGCAACTCCGCAACAAGAGAGGGGAGGAATCAGAATGAAGAGAGCTTATTCGTGGCTATCTACAGCGGCTTCGCAACGAGAAAGGAGAGGATTCAAAATGAAGAGAGGCTATTTGTGGCTATCTACACTGGTGGTGCTGGGTTTGATGCTGGCTGCTTGTGCGCCTCCCACTACGCCCGCTCCGACGACACCACCAGAGGAGACGCCGGTTGCGCCACCCCCAACCCCGGTCCCGCCCGAGCCTACGCCAGTACCAGAGAAAGTCACGTTACTATTCTCTGACTGGCACCTTACCGAACCGCACTGGGAGGCGGCGCTCATAGAAGCGTTCGACATCTACATGGCTGACCATCCGAATATCGACATCGAGCTAGACTATGTCTCGTATGCCGACAAGGAGACCAAGTACACCACCGAGATCGAGGCCGGCATGGGCCCGGACGTCTTCCACTTGCATGGCTACTCACTGAAGTCCTTCATCGAGAAGGGGTATCTCTATGACATCACCTCCTTCATCGAGGCCGAGGAAGGCGTGTATGGCGGTGACTTTCTGACCCCCTGGTTCCCTCAGACTCTGGAGTTGATGCAGGATGAGGGCAAGTACTACGCCCTGCCGGGTGACTTCATGTCCATGGTCGTGTTCTACAACAAGAACCTCTTCGAGGAGGCGGGCTTGGATCCTGCCGCAGCTCCCGCCACCTGGGATGAGTTCGAGGACTATGCCACGACTCTCACCCGGGACAGGGACGGCGACGGCGCAATCGACACCTGGGGCTTTGGCACGATTGGGGCGATCGACCCTGGGTTCGAGTTGCGCTTCACGCCCATCCTGTTTAGTCATGGTGGGGACTATCTGACGCCCGACAACAAGTGCTCTGCCCTCAACAGTCCCGAAGCCAAGGAAGCCTTCCAGTTCTTCGTGGAGTTGGTCACTGTGCACGAGGTCATTCCGCCTGGGGTTACGGCGCAGAACCCCGGGACCGTGAGACAGCAGATGGCCAATGAGCAGATTGCCATGCTGTTGGGCTCGGGCTGGACGCCGCCGATCGTCGACACCAACAACCCCGACCTCGGTGCTCTTGACGTGTTGGAGGCTGCCCCGGTGCCGGTGAAAGCGGGCCTGGAGCCCGAATTCACCACCACCGCCTGGATCAGCGCCTGGATGATCAGTCCCAACACCGAGCATCCCGAAGAGGCCTGGGAGCTGCTCAAGTTCATCACCAGCAAGGAGATGGAGGAGAAGTGGTTCGATGATGCACGCGTTCTCTCCTCCCGGATGGACGTCTCCGGAGGACTTGAGGATCAGGGCGTCGAGGCCTACCCTGAACTGCTCGCCGACAAGTTCGCCGCCGTCATAGCTGGCGAGCTGGCGCACGCCAAGTTTGTGCCCCAGCTGAAGGAGTGGCCGCAGATCATCGAAGCGGTCAACACGGCAGCCCAGGAAGGCTTCACCGGCGCCAAGTCGCCAGACCAGGCTCTGGAAGATGCCTACGACCAGATCAACGATGTCTTGAGCGTATATCGCGAAGCTGGCGAGACCTGCCCAGCCTTCTAGATGGGGTAGGCAAATGGAGGGCCGCCCACAGGCGGCCCTCCTTACTCTATGTGTGATATAATGGGTGCCCGATGATTGAGATGAACAGACGTCGCGCTCGCCTCTTGACGATCAAGATCCCATCGCGCCGGGAGTTCGAGGGGTACGCCTTCATCTTGCCCTGCGTTCTCATGTTGGTGCTCGTCCTGGGGTTCCCCACCACTATAGCGGTCTTGAACAGCTTCACTCCCCTTTGGTCCGAGGTGAAGACCTTTACCCTCGACAACTACGTCAAACTCGCCAGAGATGAGTTGTTCTGGAACTCTGTGTTCATCACCTTCCGCTTCGTCGGTGGCACGGTGTTGCTCCATCTTGTGGTGGGTTTGGCCGTTGCACTGGCCCTTAGCGCGCAAATCAGAGCGAATCGACTCTTCAGGGTGATCGCCATTCTGCCCTGGACAGTGCCGGACGTGATGTCTGGACTCATCTGGCGCTTTATGTACAATCCCACCTCGGGAATCATCAACGGCCTGTTGCGCCAGTACGGGCTGACCGACACCTACATTGAGTGGCTGGCTCACCCTAGGTTGGCCTTGCCCAGCGTTATCTTTGCTGACGTCTGGCGCGGCTACCCATTTGTGATGATCATTCTGCTGGCCGGATTGCAGGCGATCCCTCGGGACCTTTACGAGGCGGCCAGGGTGGACGGCGCTTCCGCCCTTCAAGAATTTCGCCACATCACAATCCCCCTCCTCAAGAGGATGATCATCATTGCGGTGGCCCTGGATACCATCTGGCAGTTCAGACGGTTTGGCCTCATTTACAATATGACCTTGGGAGGACCCGGGCACGTCACCGAGATCTTGTCCCTATACGTCTACAAGCAGTATTTCAGGTATTTCAACTTCGAGTATGCGTCGGCTCTGGCCGTGGTGATGGCCATCATCATGCTGATCATCAGCATCCCCTACGTCCGCATGATCGTCCGGAGGGCGTGATGAAGTGGAGACGGCGACGCGGCGCCATGGTCGCCTATCTGTTCTTGATCCTGGTCTGTTTGTATAACATCGTGCCCTTCGTGTGGATGGTGTCCACCTCCTTGAAGACTGACAAGGAGGCGTACGCCATCCCACCTACCCTGTGGCCTGAAGAGCCGACATATGAGGCATATTCCCAGGTGCTCTTGTGGACGAACTTCCCTCGCTATTTCCTGAATAGCACCATAATATCGTTGGGCACCGCTCTGCTTTCCACCTTGATCGGGTCTCTAGCCGGCTATGGCTTCTCTCGCTTCATCTTCCGAGGGCGCGGGGCTCTGATCGGAATCATTCTGGCCAGCCAGATGCTGCCGGGAGTACTTCTGGTGGGGCCATATTTCAAGATGCTAGCCAGGTTCGCCCTCTATAACACCTACCCGGGCCTGATTCTAGCCTTCACCACCATCACCTTGCCCTTCAGCACATGGATGCTCAAGGGTTTCATAGACACCGTTCCCGAGGAGTTGGATGAGGCAGCTTTGATCGACGGTTGCAGCCGGCTGGGCGCCTATCTCAGGGTGATCCTGCCTGTGATCACTCCTGGCATGGTGGCGACTATGATCTTTGCCTTCCTGCTGGCTTGGGGAGATCTGCTCTGGGTGCTGGTCTTGACGAGCGGCGAGCGCATGGCAACCGTCACGCTTGGCCTCAGCCGTTTGGTGACCCAATTTCGCATCATCTGGCCTCAACTGATGGCCGGTTCGGTCGTGGGAGCATTGCCCCCCGTCATACTATACTTGATCTTGCAGAACTATCTGGTCGAGGGGCTGACGGCCGGAGCGGTCAAGGAATAGGTTCTCATCCACTTCTAGTCCCAGTTGGTCTTGAAGGAGGAGGGCCATGTCATTGGAGGGAAAGGTAGCCGTCGTGACCGGGGCGGCACAGGGCATCGGCAAGGCGATTGCCCTGAGGCTCGCCAAGCAGGGGGCTGATGTGGTCGTTGCCGACTTGAACGTCGAGAAAGCCAAGGGTGTGGCTGACCAAGTCGCCACAAAGATGCGTCGGCGAGCCATTGCCATCAAGACGGATGTCGCCGATGGGCGAAGTGTTCAGGCCTTGGTGGAGCAGATCATCAAGGAGTTTGGACGGATCGACATCCTGGTAAACAACGCCGCCATTATCCGACGCGGCTCGTTAGAAACCATGACTGACCAGGACTGGCATGATGTCGTCGGGACAAACTTGACAGGCGTCTACTACTGCTGTCGGGCCATGGTGCCCATCATGAAGGGGCAAGGGAGTGGTAAGATCGTCAACATCTCATCCGTGGCTGGCAAGACCGGGGATATCACTTCCTCGCCCGGGTATGGCCCCTCGAAGGCAGGCATCGACTGCCTCACGAAGTCGTTGGCCCGTGAACTGGCTCCACACGGCATAAACGTCAACGCCGTGGCACCTCACGCCATCGAGACGGAGATGAGCGCCCAATGGTCTGAGGAGAAGCGGAAGGAGGTGGTCAGTGCCATCCCACTGGGGAGGATGGGTAAGCCAGAGGAGGTGGCAGAGGTGGTGGCCTTCCTCGCCTCGGACAGGGCCTCTTTCATCACTGGTGAGATCATAGACGTGAATGGCGGCTTCCTGATGGATTGATGGCCGCGCCTTGGGGCTTACGTCTTAGCCCTCTCTCGAAGCCGCTGCGAGAGAAATCTCGAAAGGGTTCGTAAAGTTTGGAAAGGGGGAGCGCTTGAGTGTCGAGAGATGTTTGCAGACCAGCATCTCCCACATGCGCTTTGAAGATGCAGAGAACCGAGGACAAACTGACCAAGAGAGTGGCTCCCTGGAGGACAGCAGCTAAGGGACGATGGCAGAACAGTACATAATCGGCCTGGATATCGGAACCACTAGCTGCAAGTCCATGGTTGTGAACCGTCAAGGAGCTCCTCTGGGGACTGAGACCGCCTACTATCCCATCCTCTCCCCCCATCCTACATGGGCCGAGCAAGATCCAGAGGCGATATTCGCGGCTGTTCTTGAGGCTGTCAAGGGTTCCATCGCCTCGTCTGAGATAGAGCCGGACCAGGTAGTGGGAATAGGTTTGAGCGCTGCCATGCACAGCGTTCTTGCCGTGGATGGTCAAGGCAATCCGCTCACCAGGGCTATGATCTGGGCTGACACCAGAAGTGCGGCATCTTCCGCCCAACTAAGGGCGAAGTATGACAGTCGTCGGATCTACGCGAGAACGGGATGCCCTGTCCATCCAATGTATCCTCTATCCAAGATAGACTGGCTTCGGAGCAACCTCCCGGAGGTGTATCAAGAGGCGCACAAGTTCGTCTCCATAAAGGAGTACGTGATTCACAGACTACTGCGGAGATACGTGGTCGATAGATCAGTGGCCTCGGCCACTGGTCTATTCAATATCCACAAACTCGACTGGGACGAGGAGGCGCTGGAGATGGTGGGGATAGGCCCCGATAGACTTTCGAGGCATGTTCCCACCACTATGGTGCTGGACGGCATCGGATCAAGGTACGCGGAAGCGATGGGTGTGCGCCCTGACTGCTTGCTGATCGCTGGCGCAGGCGATGGACTCCTGTCAAACGTGGGGGCCGGATCGGTGGGGCCAGGACAGGTCACATGCATGATCGGGTCCAGTGGTGCCGTAAGAGCTACCTCCGAGCAGCCCGTGATAGACGATAACGAGAGAACTTGGTGCTATCTGCTGACCGACGAAGTCTGGGTGGTGGGCGCAGCCATAAACAATGCCGGCTTGGTCTACCAATGGTTTCGAGAGCGTTTCCACCCTGGAGAGGAAGGGACATATGCGGCCCTCGATGAGGAGGCAGCAGAGGTAGGCGTTGGTGCGGAGGGTCTGATCCTTCTACCGTATCTGACCGGCGAGAGGAGCCCTAATTGGAATCCCAACGCCCGGGGAGTCCTATTTGGCTTGTCCCTGCGCCATGACCGTCGACACTTCGTTAGGGCCATCATGGAAGGTGTGGCCTATAGGATGTATAGCGTGCTTCTGGCATTGGAAGAGGTCATAGGAGAGGTAAGAGAGCTCAGAGGGTCAGGCGGGTTCCTGCGGTCACCTCTTTGGATTCAGATCATGGCCGATGTGTGCGGCCGAGAACTGGTTGTTCCTCGAGTCATCGAGACTACCAGCCTCGGGGCGGCTTTTCTAGCGATGTATGCTTTGGGCCAGATTCAAAATCTCAAGGATGTAAGGCAATACGTGCCCGTTGAGGCCCGCTACACTCCTAGCCTGGAGAACCATGAGCTCTATCTACGGTTGTTCGACATATATGAAGAGGTGTACCAGGGAGTAGCAGCTCAATTCCCCGAGATCTGCAAGATACAGGCGGCTTCGATTCAACC
>CAYGAW010000092.1:0-13281 GCA_964347945.1 uncultured Anaerolineales bacterium | reverse complement strand
GGTAGTCCAACAGTGCCGCCGCCTCAGGCTGTTCCTCCCCTAGCCTGCAAAGCCGCCACGGCGAAAGCAGGCCGATTGCCAACATCACGCCCGAAACCACAACTACCAGAACCCACGGGAGCCATCCTTTGCGGCGCTGTGAACCCATGATCATCCTTTGAAAAGGCCGTCATGGACCGATCTCTCGAAACGTGACATTGAGATGGTCATGGAAGGTTAGTCCAACCCAGCCCAGTCCATCTACACAATCGCTGGCGATGCCATCCACTACCCAGACAGCGTGGTAGCCCCTCTGTCCTTCCTGCGGCCAGTATGCGCTGTCAGGCCCCATGGGGTAGGTGGCTTCGCCCCTCTCGTTGGTCAGTTCTATGTGCGCCGCATGCTTCCTGTCGCAGCATCCCCCTGGTGTGTCTTCGTAGGGCTGAAACCCAAAGAACGCGACTTGGACCCCAGGCTTGGGGGTTCCATTCCGATCCTGCACAGTTACGCGGAGCGTCATGTCAGTGTAATGCGCTAGCTTGACAACCGAGTAAACCGCCCCGCCGGGACAGCTGCCCGCGTACGCCATGAGGTAATCCCTTGGCACTCCAAAATGCGACTGCACCCAGCCCCAGTCCCGCAGATTGCGGTGGATATCCAAGATGACAGGATCTGGACGCCCCGGGCAACCCGCCACGGGCGGCGAGGTCGGGGTAGACGTGGGTGTGCTAGTTGATGCTGCTGCCACTGGCGTGCTGGTAGGAGGGACAGCCGTCGAGGTCGGCGTGGCCGGCTGCGGCGTGCTGCTCGGTGGCACTGCAGTCGCCGTCGGAGTAGGCGGCATCGTCGTTTCAGTCGGCGTCGGCGGCACTGCCGTCTCGGTCGCAGTCTGAGTCGGTGTAGGGGTGAACGTGGGCTCCAATGTGCGCGTCGGAGTCGCGACATACGCCAGCATCGCTTCTGTGCTGGAACCTAGAGCGTCGGCCAGCATCACCAGATTGCGCGTTTTTGTGATGTCCTCCCCGCGCTGCAAGTACTGCTGGGCCAGATCGGAAACCACCCGGGCGATGTCTTCCTCCTGCAGCTTGGCCAATCTCTCGCTGGCCTGATCCAGGTCGCCGTTGAGAGCATAGGTGGCGCTCACCAGCAGTATGTACTCTTCCTTGTGCTCCGCCTTCAGGTCAACGGGGTCCGTGTCATAGTACTCTACCGGCCAGAGTCCCCACCCGATGAGGATGCCCAGTCCCACGCCCAGGGCCAGTCCCACCAGAATCAATGCCAACATCGGTTTCCAGAGCTTCATCGTTCGCCTCACCCCCAAGATAGGCTCAAAAAGAAAACCGACGCTCAGCCGCTTCGCGGCCGTTTGGCTCGTCGGTTCGCCCCAATCATGGTGCCGTGGCCAAGTATTTGCATGTGCAGCTCACATCTTGGGATCCTAGCTGCGATGCGCAAAAGCTGCTATAATGACCGATGCCGAAGGTGGGACTCGAACCCACATGAGGGTCACCCCTCAACGGTTTTTGAGACCGTCGCGTCTGCCTGTTCCGCCACTTCGGCGCTTCCTTGCGCCCAGTATAGACCAGACTGCAGATTTAGTCAAGTGAACGAAAAGGCCTTGATCGCCTCTGCCAAGCAGGGCGACACGCGAGCCTTCAACCAACTGGTAGCACAGTACCAGGACATGGTCTATAACCTGGCGTACCGCATCCTGAGCGATCCCGAAGCGGCCGCAGATGCCAGCCAGGATGCCTTCCTCTCCGCTTTCCAGGCCGTAGCCAAGTTCAAGGGTGGTTCATTCAAGGCCTGGCTGCTGCGCATCACGACAAACGCCTGCTACGACCAGCTACGACTTCACAAACGACGCCCTACCAGCTCCTTGGAAGCGGTCTACACCGAGACCGATCACTCTTCTTTTTTCGTCAATGGACAGGAGAGCCCAGAGGAACACACGCTACGTCACGAACTGGGCCAGACGATACAGATGGGCATTGGCAGCCTGACTTTCGATCAACGCGTGACCCTGGTACTGTCGGACGTCCAGGGAATGAGCTACAGTGAGATAGCCGAGGCCACTGGAGTTACCGTGGGCACGGTCAAGTCACGTTTGAGTCGGGCTCGCTCCAGCCTGCGCGACTATCTGCTGGATCAAGGGGAACTTTTGCCCGCTCGCTACCGTCTTAAGGGTGAGGACCAAGATGCTTGATTTCCTCCGGAAGATAGGCAAGTCGGAACACGAATGGGTGGAGGAATCCCTCTCAGCCTACCTGGATGGCGAATTGTCGGCCCGCGAGAAGGCCGGCGTGGAGAAACATCTCCAAGAGTGCCGCGCCTGCAGCGAGAACCTTTCCACATTGAGGCAGACGGTGGCTCTTCTGAAAGAACTGCCAGCCGTCCCAGCACCCCGTTCCTTTGCCCTTCGTCCGGCCGTGGTGAAGCCCAAAGTCAGGGTGGCGCCATCCTCCTGGGGCTACGGCCTGCTGAAGGGCGCCACAGCGCTGGCCGCACTCCTTCTGGTGCTGGTCATCGGAGGAGACCTGACCTTGCAGTTCCTGGGCAGCTTTCGGATGGGAGCAGCCGCACCTCCTCCGCCGACAGAGGAGATGATTGTTGCCCCGCCAGTTGTGCCCACCGAGATGTATGCCCCTGCGGAGGGGGAGCCTCTGGTCGGCGAGGGTAGGGATGCCGGGGCCACTGCGGAGACGGTTCCGCCTCCAGGTGCGACGGAACCGCCAACGCCCGCTCCAGCACCGCCCGAACCTGCAGATGGCTACCAGGCCCCATCGGCGCAGGACATCGCCAGTCCGGAGGCTACAGTGGAAGGGACACCGCCGGCGTGTACCCCGCCGGCAGCTGCGACTCCAGGACCTCCGACCAACGAGCAGGAACTAGCTACCGGCGCTGGGAGGGTTGAGGGTACCCTCACCCCCACTCACACACCATCTCCTCCTACCACCCCTGGGTTGGAAGAGCCAGAGCCCACTCCAGAGCCCCAAGTGACTGGGGTGCCAGAGGCAGCGAAGCGGGAAGCGATCTGCGTCCCCACTGAGACATCAGAGGTCGTGGCCGCGGCGGAGCCCCCCGCTGAGGAGCAGCGGGAACTCGATGTGACGTATTACGAACCGGGGATCTCGTTGCCATCACCATTCCGACTGGCGGAGCTGATCCTATTCGCCCTGTTGATGATCCTTCTGCCGGCCACGGTGCTGACGGGGTGGTGGATACGCAAGCAAAGCTGAGCCAGCTCCCCCGACAGGTTTGCCTCAACCCGGAGTAGGGAAGTCGCGAAGGGAGAAGAACCGTCCCTCCGTGCGGAAGAGGCTTGCGTCACCAGCTCCTTGAGGTAGTGCGACAACCTGGCATGCCGTTTCTCAGGCGTCAGCTGCCCCGACCAAAATTCGTGCGTCAGCGACTAGACTACCTCGAGGCGACACGAGCACCGGATTCAGATCCATGCCCTCGATCTGGGGATAGGACTCTGTCAAGTCTGACACCTTCAGCAGTATGCTTCGCAGTTCTTCCACGTCTGCCGCCTGGGACGCCTCCTCCTTCAGCAGAGGGAAGCCCCTGACGTCACCAATCATCTCCTCTGCGTCGGCAACGCTGATGGGAATCAATCTGAAGGTGACGTCCCTCAGGGACTCGATTTCCACGCCTCCTCTGCCGAACATCAGCACGTGGCCGAACTGGCGGTCATTGGTCACCCCTATGGCTACTTCCATCCCCGTGACCATCTTCTGAACCGTCGCTCCCAGGATCCGTGCTGAAGGGGCATTTCTTCTAGCATTCTCCATGATCTCGTGAAAAGCTGAGCGAATGCCTTCGTCAGTGGCCAGATTGACTCTTACGCCGCCCACCTGCGACTTGTGGCTAATGTCCGGCGATAGAATCTTCAGCACCACAGGAAATCCTATGGAACGCGCCAGCCCGACGGCCTCTTCTCCGGATGTCGCCACCTCACAGGGCACCACTGGGATTCCCCACTGGGCCAGGATCCGCTTGGATTCGCTCTCCGTGAGGACACGTCCTTCCTTGCCAGTCTCCAGCAGTGTCTCTCGTAGGCTATCCATCAAGAAGGCCTCTCCGGGTCAGCATCCTATGTCTCCACAAGTTGCCCAGAGCCGCCGCGGCTCTTTCGGGCGTGGGATAATTGGGCACGCCAGCCTCCTCCAGAGAGGCAACCCCCTCTCGCCATATCTCTTGGGGAGCCGACAGACAGCAAGTGATGGGCTTCCTCTGCCCCCAGACCTTCAAGACCTCAGCCAGGGCCTCGACTGCGCCAACGTTGGCTGAGGCGTAGGCAATGCACAGCACCACGCCATCCACTTTCTCGTCGGCCAGGGCAGCGTCGGCGACCTCGCGAATTGCCTCCGGGCTGTACCATGCCGGACCCATGTCTACGGGGTTGGTCCTCAGCGCCAGCGGTGGTAGGGCCCGCTCGATTCTCTCTTGAGTCCCCGAGGAGAAGGTGGCCAAGGCCAAACCGCGCTCCTCGCACACGTCGGAGGCGGCCATCCCCGGCCCTGCCTGCCCGGATAAGATCGCCACTCTATTGCCCTCAGGAATCGGGCAGGCGTCCAACGCCTTGGCCGTGTCCAGTAGTTCGTGCAGACTGCTGACACTCAAGACGCCGGCCTGCTTGAATGCTCCTCGATAGATCTCGTACTGTCCGGCCAGAGAACCGGTGTGATACTGGGAGGCCTGGTCACTGACCTGGGATCTGCCCACCTTGTAGGCGGCGATGGCCTTCCTGCCTCGCACTTCTCTGGCAGCCTCCATGAGGCTTCGAGGTTCGTCCACGCCCTCCACGTACATGGCAATCACCTGGGTGCTTTGGTCGTTGGCCAAGTACTCCAGCATGTCTGCAAAGTCGATATTGCAGCGATTCCCCACCCCGATAATCTTGTTGAGGCCGACGTTCTCTTCCAAGGCTATGAACGCCAGCATGTGGGCCATGCCCCCGCTCTGGCTGATGAGACTTATGCCACCGTTTTTCACCAAAGAGAACTCAGGAGTGAAGGAGGCGTTGAGACTCGCCCCTAGGTTGACCATGCCAAAGGTGTTGGGGCCGATCACCGGAATCCCAGCCTCGTCGGCCAGCGCTGCTATCTCGTCCTGTAGCCGTCCTCCGAGCTCATTCTCGATCTCCTTGAAGCCCGCGGTGATGAGAACGATCCCCTTCACACCTTTGGCCGCACACTCCCTGAAGATCTCAGGGATTGCCATTGCCGGCAACACCACAATGGCAGCATCAACGTCGTGGGGGACATTCAACAGAGAAGAGTACGCCTTGACGCCGAACAACTCGTCCTCACCGGGGTTGATGGGATAGAGTTCACCCTCGAAACCGCCCTGGGTCAGGCTCTTCATCACGTGGAATCCTAGCTTGCCGGGGTTCTTGGAAGCGCCCACCACAGCAACACTTTGCGGATGGAAAAGGGCATCGAGGTTCTCGAGTTTGCTCGCCATCGCGTCTCCTTCTTCTCACCGGAGACGTCCCGTCGTGACTGCGGTCCGAACGACTCCGTCGCTCCATTCTAAGCCCATATCTGGGAGCAGTCAAACCTGGCGCTGGGCAAATCGTGGCACCACTACCTCATGGCATTCCACGACGCGTGTCCACCTGACAATTGCCACCTGCGCATGGTTAGAGTAGCATTGTCCCCAGCGAGAAGGCCTCGCGTCCTGTAGCGCGGAAACACAGGCAAGATCGGTGAGCTAGAATGGAGGCTCTGCCCATGAACGAATACATCCAGGTGCTGGTATCCATCGACAGCGAGGACCGTGCAGCGGGACTGCAGCGGCTGCTCGTCGAGCATCGCGCGGCGGCCTGCGTTCAGGTGCTGGGGCCGATCTCCAGCACCTACTGGTGGCAAGGCAAGATAGAGAACGCGCAGGAATGGCTCTGCCTGGCAAAGACTCAGGCTCAACTGTACGAAAAGCTGGAGTCCCTGGTCAAGGAGAACCACCCTTACGAGACTCCCGAAATCATTGCGGTTCCCGTCCTGGTGGGGAACAAGGACTACCTGGAGTGGATCGAGGCCACCACCACCTCCTGAGACCCATTTCTCGCTGTGGACAAGGGCGGCGCGTCCCGGGCCAGACACCAAGCAGAAACGACGTCAGTTTTTGACATAACCGGCAGATTCTGGTATACTCAGGGATTAAAGCAGGTCTATCCATGGCAGCCGCGGAGCGCGCCATCTATGACAACTTCGCAGCTCTACCTGGTGATCCGTGGAAGCGGCACTTGGTGGGCAGTGGCGCCCTCGAGGCAACCGGGAGTACCCTGCTTTTCATTAACAACAGGACATCGGCTCGCCGCTACACCAACGCGCAGATAGACGACTACCAGGGCCTGTCCCGCCGCGAGTTTCTATGGCGACCGCCACTGAAGATGACCGTGCGAGCACGCTTCTCACACGATGTGGGGGATCTGAGCGGCACCGCGGGCTTCGGTTTCTGGAACGATCCCTTCATGATGACGGGTAGGCGGCTACCCACTCTACCCAGGGTGGTCTGGTTCTTCTACGCCTCGCCGCCGTCGGACATGAAGCTCGATCTGGACGCCGCGGGGCACGGTTGGAAGGCTGCCACCCTGGATGCCAAGCGGTTGCCGTTCTTGTTGCTGGCGCCAACTGCGCCGCTGGCGGTGCCGCTGATGAACATACGATCCGTATACCACAGCCTATGGCCCATTGGACAGAGAGCCATGGGCGTGAACGAAGCGGCTCTCGTTGTGCCGATGACCGAATGGCACACTTATGACATCGTATGGGGCACGAAGAAGGTGCGCTTCAGCGTGGATGGGGACGTGTGCCTCGAATCCAGATCATCGCCGAAAGGACCCTTGGGCTTCGTGATGTGGCTGGACAACCAGTATGCCGTGGTGAAGCCGTGGGGACGCATCGGCTACGGACTGTTGGACGCGCCGGGTCGGCAATGGATGGAAGTCGACGCTCTGAGTGTCGAGCCCGGCTAGGAGTTGAACCGTGATCGTTATCTTGAACAACCGACCCCGAATGGGGATGAACCTCGCGGTGCAGATCTGGCGATCTGTGCCTGCGACCTTCATATTGGGATGCGAAAGGAGTAGACATGCCTGAGGGAATAAGGTGGTTTACCGAGTTATCCAAGAGTGACGTGCCCACCGCGGGCGGCAAGGGGGCCAACCTGGGCGAGATGACCCAGGCTGGACTGCCCGTGCCTCCGGGCTTCACCATAACCACGCCAGCGTACCGCCGCTTCACCGAGGCTACAGGGGTCCTCGACCAGCTCAAGGAGCTGTTGCAGGACCTGGATGTGGATGACAACGAAGCCCTGCAACAGACCGCCGAAGCTGCCAAGCAGATCGTGGTCGAGGCCGAGATGCCCAAGGATGTGGCCAAGTTGATCACTGACGCCTACAAGAAGCTATGTAAGCAAGAGGGAGAGGAGCTGTACGTTGCCGTCCGTTCTTCGGCCACAGCGGAGGACACAGCCGAGGCTTCCTTTGCTGGCATGAACGAGACGTTCCTCAATGTCCGCGGTGATAAGGACGTTATCGAATCAGTCAAGAAGTGCTGGGCCTCCTTGTACGGAGCACGCGTGATCTTCTATCGTGTGAAGCGCGGTTTCGAGAGTTGGGGGATGGAGATGGGAGTCATCGTGCAGAAGATGGTCGATGCCGAGAAGGCCGGAGTGGCCTTCACCCAGAACCCAGCCACCGGTGCGCCCAACGAGATCATCATCGAGGCGGCCTGGGGCCTCGCAGACCCCGTGGTCGCCGGGCAGGTTTCCCCTGATTACTACATGGTGGACAAGAACAGCCTTAACATCCTGCAACAGCAAGTCAAGTTCAAAAAGTTCATGCGTGTCCGCCGCGATGGCCAGACAGTGGACATTGATCTGCCTGATGAGGAAGCCAACAAGCAAGTCCTGACAGAGGACGAGATCCACGACGTGGCCAAGATATCGCGCGATATCGAGGATCACTACGGCTGGGGCCAGGACATCGAGTGGGCCATCGAGGATGACAAGCTCTACATCGTACAGTCGCGCCCTATCACCACCATTGGAGCTGAAGCGGTTGAGGAAGTGGGCGCAGAAGAGGCCGAGGTGCTGCTTCGCGGCCTGGGAGCAGCGCCGGGCCGGGCCAGCGGAGAGATCCGAATCCTTAGCAGTGTCGAAGATGGGGTTCGCCTTAACGAAGGTGACGTTCTGGTGACGGTGATGACCGCCCCTGACTGGGTGCCCTTGATGCGCAAGGCTTCGGCCATTGTCACCGACCAGGGCGGTATGACCTGCCACGCCGCCATCGTCAGTCGCGAGCTGGGCATCCCTGCCGTAGTGGGCACGGATGTTGCCACGACGACCTTGGAGGATGGCATGATGGTCACCGTGGACGGAAGCACGGGCGACATCTACGCCGGCAAGCTGGCGGTGAAGGAGGAGGCCAGAGCTGAGGTCGCGGTTGGCCAGGCGCTTCCGGTGACGGCGACGAAGGTCCTGGTCAACCTCGGCGAGCCAAGCATGGCCGAGCGTGTGGCCAAGATGCCAGTGGATGGCATCGGCCTGCTCCGTGCCGAGTTCATGATCATAGAGGCCTGCGAGGGGACTCACCCGCGCCGCTTTGTGGAGGAGCACGGGCCCGAAATGTTCGTGGAGCGCATGTACAAGAGCCTCCTCATGTTCTCGCGGGCCTTCAACCCCCGTCCCATCACCTACCGTACCATGGACTTTCGCTCCAACGAGTTTCGTGACCTCCAGGGGGGCAAGGACTACGAGCCCACCGAGGCCAACCCTATGATCGGCTACCGGGGTTCCTTCCGCTACGTGCATGAGCCGGACCTCTTCAAGCTGGAGTTGGACGCAGTGAAGCGCGTGCGTGATGACGGCTTCAAGAACCTCCATGTCATGTTGCCCTTCGTGCGCACTCTCATCGAGGTGAAGACACTGGTGAAGTACATCGAGGAGGTCGGCCTCTTCGACGACCTGGCTTTCGACCTGTGGGTCATGGCCGAGGTGCCCTCGGTGATATTCTACATGGAACAGTACCAGAAGCTCGGCGTGGCTGGCATCTCCATCGGTTCCAACGACCTGACGCAGCTCGTCCTGGCCATCGACCGCGACAGCGAGTTGGTGGCCCCGCTCTTCAACGAGATGGATGAAGCGGTGTTGGATCACATCCGTCAGCTCCTGGAGAAGGCGCGGGAACTGGGCATGAAGAGTTCCATCTGCGGGCAAGCGCCCAGCGTCTTTCCCGAGTATGCAGGCAAACTGGTGGAGTGGGGCATCAATTCCATCTCCGTGAACTGGGACGTGCTGGAGCAAACCATACGCAATGTCGCTTCTGCCGAGCAGAGGCTGCTCTTGGAGGACGCTCGCAACAGACGGTAGGTGTCAACCGGCCGTGTGCGCATGCTGCTATCAAGAGAACAGGGGGGAATCTGGCCAGGCAAGCTGGATCCCCCCTCTCGCCGTTCGATGGGGCCACGGGCACCCCGCGCATAAACGTTGACCGCATTGTCCGTCGCGATGTAGCGACACTAGGTCAGGACCCAACGCATACTCGACTGCAGGCAGCTTCCATCGTCTGAGAACCGCTCCGGCGCTGGGGGATTCCAATGAAGCCAAAGATCTTTGTTGCCGCAACAGCGGTTGCACTCACCGTAGCCCTACGAGCGCCAGCGCCCGCCGCTCCAACGGTGCCCCAGCGGCAGAGCATCGTCGTGACCAGCTCAGCCGACTCCGGCCCCGGCAGTTTTCGAGAGGCCCTCACCCAAGCTCCTGCTGGCACTCACATTACGTTCGACGCTGGAGTCTTCCCGCCCGACAGCCCGGCGACCGTCTTCGTTCTGTCCCCATTGCCAGAGCTGACGCAGGGCCAGGTGACCATCGATGCCAGCGACGCAGGCGTCATCCTCGACGGCAGCCAAATGCCGCTCGGGGAGTGGGGCAGCGGGCTCACTATCTCCTCCAGTGGAAATGTCATCCGAGGCTTGCAGATTCTGCATTTTCCAGCAAGTGGGCTCAGTGTTGAGCGTGGTGCTCAACACAACTTCATCGGCGGTGACAGGACGAAGGGGGCTGGTCCAACGGGCCAGGGCAATGTGATTTCGGGAACTATATGGGCACCGACATCTCTGGCAGCTTTGCCATACCCAACCCTTGTTCTACTGGCCGTTTTCGCTGGCGCAGTCATCCTCTGGGTGCTCTTTCCGTTCCGCTTGGGACGTGCAAGAGCTGCTAGAAGCTAGACACGTTGCAGCGACCTTGCTTTTCTCCCCTCCTGGCCCTGGTTGTGATCTCCAGCAACCGGGCACTCAACTTCTGAGTGCTTGACCACATCTGGTGCCTGTGCTATAGTTGACCACGGTCGGCCCACTGTAGACAGACCCGGGAAGCCAGAAGGCGCCGGTCACCTCGGGAGATCGCCGGACCGGCCCGGGCGAGTCCCGAACCACTCCTGCCCCTGGGCGCAGACCGATGACAAACGGCTCCTAGCAGGGATGGACAGAAGTCTTGGATTCTACAAGTGGAGGTCCCAATGAAACACTCAAGGTACTTGGCGAACTCGGTCGGCTTTGCCTTCTTGCTGATACTGGCTTCCGCCCGTGAGGCTCATGCTTATATCGACCCGGGAACCGGAAGCTATGTCATTCAGTTGATCATAGCTGGTCTAGTTGGAGTCGGTTTCGCCGTCAAGGTCTACTGGGGCAGGATCAAGTCATTCTTCTCTAGATCTCCCTCAGGGGAACAGGGACCGGGAGACAGCGGTGAATAGGGACATCATCCCAGGGTCCTTCAGAGACCCGAGCGGGTTCCTGTTCGTTCACGACGGTTCCCTCTTCCGCCAGGTGAACACCTCGTACCAAGATAACTACGACCATTTGATCGAATCGGGTCTCTACGAATCCGTGACGGATTCGGGGTTGATGATCCGACATGAGGAGGCGGGCACTGACCTGGCACGAACAGATGATGTCTACAAGATACTCAAGCCAGAGCCGATACCGTTCATCTCATATCCATACGAATGGTGCTTCAGTGAGCTGAAAGACGCGGCTCTGGTCACACTCCAACTTCAGATGACGGCCTTGGATTTCGGGATGACACTCAAGGATGCTTCTGCCTACAACGTGCAGTTCCTGAGAGGCAAGCCGGTACTCATCGATACGCTATCCTTCGAAAAGTACCGCGAGGGGCAAGCGTGGGCTGCCTACAGGCAATTCTGCCAGCACTTCCTTGCCCCCCTGGCTCTGATGAGCCTCAGAGACATCCGACTAAGCCAATTGCTTCGAACGTACATCGACGGGGTGCCGCTGGACCTGGCCAGCTCGCTCCTCCCCTCCCGCACTCGTCTCACCTTCTCCCTGCTCTCTCATATCCATCTGCATGCCAGAAGCCAGAGGCACTTTGCCGACAGGCCTGTGGACGTCAGACGCCGGAGAATGAGTCGCGCTTCCTTTCTCGGTCTCATCCATAACCTGGAATCCGCGGTCAAGAAACTCAAATGGCGACCCGAGGGCACCGACTGGGCCCACTACTACGATGACACAGCATACTCCCAAGAGGCCCTTCAGGAGAAGCAGCAACTCGTTGCCCAGTTTCTGGACCAACTGAACCCCAGTGTCGCCTGGGATCTGGGGGCCAATGTCGGCCTGTTCAGCCGCCTTGCCAGTGACAGGGGCGTACTGACCATCTCCTTCGACATGGATCCCGCCTGCGTCGAGCGGAACTACCTGGAAGCTGTCAAGAACCAGGAGCCGAACATCCTCCCCCTACTGCTTGATCTGACAAACCCCAGCCCCGACATCGGCTGGGCCAATCAGGAGAGGATGTCTCTATTACAACGCGGCCCTGCGGACATGGTCCTCTGCCTGGCATTGATTCACCACCTGGCCATCTCCAACAACTTGCCCTTCGGCATGATCGCCGAGTTCCTCAACACGATCTGTGACTCCCTGATCATCGAGTTCGTCCCCAAGAGTGACCCCCAGGTGCAGAGACTCCTATCCACTAGGGAAGACATCTTCACCGACTACACTGAGCGGGCCTTCGAAGACGCCCTTCGGCAATACTTCACGAAACGGGCGTCTGCCCCGATAGCGCACACTGGGAGAACCCTTTACCTGATGAGCAGGAGGTAGGGTTGAAGCGGAAGAAGTCCATACCTGCCCATGCGATCCTCCTCGCGATATACCCGCCCCTCTTCCTGTACGCACAGAACATAGACATCACCGCACCGAGCGACGCCCTGCTCCCCCTGATACTTGCCGGTAGCCTGCCCCTTCTCCTGCTCCTCGTGTTGACCTTCGCGCTAAGGAACAGGGATAGGGCAGGGTTGCTGGTCTCGCTCGTTGTAGTGCTGTTCTTCTCCTACGGGCATCTGTCCGAGGCACTAGAGACTTTCGAGTTGCCGGTGGCAGAGGCTAGCTTTGGACCTGATGCTGTGTTGATGCCTCTATGGGGGGTCTTGCTCGGTCTGGGGCTGTATTCCCTGCTGAAGACGCGCCGAGATCTCCACACGCTGACGAACGTGCTCAACGTCGTGGCTGTCTGCTTGGTCTTGCTTGCGACGGCACGTATCCTGTCCTACGGTCTATGGACGGGTGCCTGGCTCGACCAGAGGCGCGCCGCGACCGTGGAAACCAATCGACAGGAACCAGCCGCGGGAGAAACAACCCCCGACATCTACTATATCATCCTAGATGCATATGCCAGTGCCGAAACGTTGGAGCAGATCTGGGAATTCGATAACCATGAATTCGTAGATTACCTGACGGAAAGAGGTTTCTACGTGGTTCCTGGCGCCAAAACCAACTACACGGTCACCTTTCTCTCCCTAGCATCGTCTCTGAACATGCAATACATCAATTACCTGGCCGACGAACTAGGCGTGGACTCACCGGATCGAAGACAACCGTATCAGATGATCCAAGACAGTGAAGCGGTCCGCTTCCTGCGATCGAAGGGTTACAAGTTCATACACTTCCAGAGTGGCTGGGGGGCCACGGGGAGGAATTCTCATGCCGATCGAGATATCAGGTGTGGCATGATTACGGAGTTCACCCAGGTGCTGGTCAGAACAACCGTCCTGAGGCCGTTCCTAAACCGCTTGATTCCAGATGGCCGGAGGACGGTAGTACTATGCACTTTTGAGACACTACCGGAGGTACAACAGACTATCGAAGGCCCGCGTTTCGTTTTCGCCCACATTCTCGTTCCCCATCCGCCCTTCTTGTTCGGCCCAGACGGTGAGCCGATGGATACAGACCCTGATTTTGACTCCAGAGACTGGGATCACTACTACTTGGGCCA
>CAYGAW010000091.1:0-7071 GCA_964347945.1 uncultured Anaerolineales bacterium | reverse complement strand
ACGGCGATACTTGCCTGGCTGGCGAAAAGCTCCAGTAGTCGCAGATCACGGTCGGTGAAGACCCTCGGTTTCTCCACATCGGTGACGTTTACCACGCCTATTATCTTGTCACCCCATTTCAACGGGACGGCCATCACCGTTCTGAATGTCGTACCGGCGTACTTGTCCGACCTTCCTTCCCAGCTTGCGTAGTCCTGAACGATCAGCGGCTCTCCAGTCAGAGCTACCTTGCCTGACAGTCCCTCGCCGAGTTTCAGGCGAGTTCCGGCGTAGTCGTCGCCCAAATGGTGACTGACCACCAACTCCAGCACATCTTCTTCGCGCTCGTATAGATACAGTCCACCTCCCTTGGCTCCCACTAGAGACGCGGCTCGCTCCACGATGGAGCGCAGCAACTGCTTCAGATCCAGCTGCCTGGTGATATCCAGCGTCGTCTTGCTCAGGGCTTCCATCTCGAACACCCTTCGCATTTCCTCCTCGTAGAGGCTGGCGTTCTCCATCGCCATGGCTGCCTGCTGCGCGAAGATAGACACCGATGGCACGTCCTCCTCAGTGAGATCATCGGACCAGACTGTGAGGATTCCCAGAATCCCTTCGCCCGACAGAAGAGGTGCGGAAATGGCCTTCCGTGCTTGAAAGATGCGTGCCACCTGGGGCGCCAAGGGTTTCAGTGGCGAGGGAAGAGTTTCTCTGATGCTCTTTTCAGGTTGGTCATCAAACAGGGCCCGACCCTCTTCAAGCACAGATAGGAGGTGGGGGGAGCCAGCCAGCGGAAACCTGAATCCCACGATCTCGCCTCCACCGAGTTTCTCTGCCGCCCGTAGTGCCGACTGGCACACATTGGTGTGTCTGACGACCACCCCGTCCCGTCCATTGTCGAGGAGTCCGAAGAAGCAATCGAGTCCCAGGTTCTTGAGTTCATCCCCAATGGTCTCGAAGACGCGATCGTAGTCGAGGACACTCTGCACCTTGGCCGCGATCCGGCTCAGAGCCAGAAGTCGCTCCTGGGCGTCTTGTTGGTCGCGGACCTCTCCGAAGCCCGCCTCGACGCCGGCCGTCTGCTGGTCCGCAGTCAGCTCGTCCTTCAACTCCCGTTCTCCCTTGACTTTGTCAGTCATCTCGTCTCCCTCACTGCGAAGATGTCGACTCCCCTTCTTCGGTAGCAACGTAGCGTTGGTAGTTGTCACGCCCCTTGTCTTTGGCGCGATACATGGCTATGTCTGCGTTCCGTATCAACGTGTCACCATCCTCGCCGTCCTCAGGGTAGACAGCAATCCCGAGGCTTGTGGTGACTTTAAGTTCATGCGTCTTCACGACGACGGGCTCCCTCAAGCGCTTGAGGATCGCATCGGCCACCTTGGCCACGTCGTCCATTTCAGATATCCCCTCAAGCAACACCAGGAACTCGTCACCTCCCATTCGGCACACAGTGTCGCTCCTCCGGAGGAGCCCAGTGAGTCCCTCACCCACTGCCTGCAGCAGCTGGTCTCCAACAGGGTGACCGAGGCTATCATTGACGTCCTTGAAGTGATCCAAGTCTAGCAACATGACGGCCAGCCGCCGCCGGTTGCGGCGTGCGCGAGCCACAGCCACAGTCAGACGGTCACCGAAAAGCGTGCGGTTGGGGAGCCCGGTCAGCGCATCGTAGTAGGCCAGCCGCCTGATCGTCTCCTCCACCTGCTTGCGTTCCGTGACGTCGTGAATGAAGCCCTGGTATCCCAGCACGCGTCCGTTCTCACCCTGCCGCACCGTGGAGGTGACCAGACAGTCCATCTCCGTGCCATCTTTCTTCCGCAGCCTCACCTCATAGTCTCTAACCGACCCCTTCCGCTCTATCTCCTCCTGAAACCTGCGCCGGTCCACGGGGTCAACGTACAGTTCCTTGGCATTTAGCCCGGCGAGATCTTCTCTTGTGTATCCGAAGAGCTCCAAGAAAGACTGATTGGCGTCCAGCACTTGACCGTCGCGAGTGGTGATATTCATCGCATCCCTCGTATCCTGGAAAAGGGTGCGGTACCTCTTCTCACTCTCCCGCAGTGCTTCCTCCGCCCGCTTCAGATCAGTGATATCTGACAGCACTCCCTGCACCCCTGCCACGCGACCATCCGCAAACATGGGCCTGCTGGAAGTGCGCATCCAGCGGAGCTCGCCCGACTTGGTGAGCACCCTATACTCGCCTGCTCCAGAACCGTGGCCCGAAACGACCTCCAGGTAGCTCTCCCGGACCCGCTGGTGATCTTCCTCGAAAATGAACTCCTCGAAGCGACGGCCTATCACCTCCGATGGAGCGTAGCCGGCGAAGGATTCGATGGCAGGGCTGACATACGTCAGCACCCCTTTGTCGTCCACGGCATAGATGACATCGTCTATGCGTTCTACCAGTTCACGATATCTTGCGTCGCTTCCCCTCAATGCCTCCTCGTCCAATTCGCAGTCGGCCTCCGAGATTGACACCCCAGCAATTCGCTGGCGCAAGTCCTTCAAGTCTTCGATGAGCTGCTCTTTCGTCTTGTCTTTATCTCTCATCTTGCACCGCATTCACGCCCCCGGACGGCCGCTTCCCGTACTCTCATCCCTCACTGGAGTTCGAACCCTTTCTCCATAACCACCTTAAGGCAGGCATCCGCGACTTGCGGATCATAAAGAGTACCTCTATTGCGGGCAATCTCTTCCAAGGCCTCGCCCAAGGCGTGTGCCGGCCGATAAGGTCGATAGAAGGTCATGGCCTCCACTACATCGGCCACCCCCAGTATTCTGGCCTCGACCAGTATCTCTTCACCTGAAAGGCCCTGAGGATACCCAGAACCATGCATCCTCTCGTGGTGCTGAAGCACGATATCGGCAACCGGCCAGGGGAATTCTATGGCTTTCAGTATGTCGTACCCAGCGCGCGCATGGTTCCTGATCATCATCAGTTCCAACTCGGTGAGCCGAGTGGGCTTGCTCAGGATCTCGGCCGGCACGTAGATCTTGCCGATATCGTGGATGAGGCCGGCCATGTACAGGCCGCGACTCTGCTCTTCTGGAAGGCCCATCTCCTCGCCAATGGCAGCGGCCAGTCTTGCCACCCGGAGTTGATGGCCCGCGGTGTACGGATCCCGTACTTCGCCCAGCGCTGCTAGCGCATTGACCGTGCCGTTCAAGGTTGCCTCGCGACTGTCGAGACTCTCTTTGAGAGCCTCCTCGGCGCGCTTTCGCTCGGCAAGTTCATGGATGAGCTTCTCGTATAGTCGGGCATTCTCGATAGCGATGGCCGCCTGATTGGCCAACATGGTCGCCAAGCGCACATCGGCCTCGGTAAACGCCCTCCTCAGATGTGGATCGGCAACATAAAGAGCTCCCAGTAAAGTGTTGCCTCGCTTTATGGGCACACCCAAGACGTTGTACGCCAGTCCATCGTCGAATTGCGGTGATCTGCCCTCCCACTCGGCGTAGTCCTCCACCACCAAGGGTTCTCCAGTCTGTGCCACCTTTCCGCACAGCCCTTCCCCTAGAGCCAGTTTGGTTCCTGTGAAGTCCATGTGCTCCCCATGATGCACCACCATTCTCACCTCTTGGCTTTCTGAGTCATAGAGGTAAAGACCACCGGTGTCGCCTCTTAGCAAGTCGATGGCCCGCTGCATGATCGTTTCCAACAGAGGCTGCAGCTCCAATTGGGCGGCCAAGTCCAGGTGCACCTGGTAGAGTGCTGACAGTTCTTCTGCTCTGTGCTTCGTCTCCCCATAGAGCCTGGAGTTCTCGATGGCCACGGCCGCCTGACCGGCGATGGAAGAAAGAAGTTCCATCTCTTCCTCAGGCAAGCTTTCCTTCTGCGAGAAAAGCACCATGGCTCCCACGAGCTTGCCCCTCGCACTGAGAGGGAAGCCCGCGATACACCTGACCCCCATGGCCCTCTGTGCGGCCAGAACCAGCTTTCTGCCTACGCGCCTTCCCAGGAAATCCGAGCCATTGGTGCTCACATAGGGCATGCCCCCAAGCAGGGCGTCTTGAACGAAGGGCTGCGATTCGGACAACGAGAAGCTGAGACTCCCAAGGCTGACACCTAGCAGGTTGTCCACCTTTCTCACCACCTCCTTGGCCGAGCCCGTCAACTCAACCTGAAAGGTTCGGCTGGCTTCATCGAAGAGGCCAAACACCGGTGGGTACTTCTCTCCTAGCAGTGTGACAACGCGCTCTTGAATCGTGCGCATTACGTCTCGCACATCGAGGGTACTACTCACCATCAACGCCACGGAACTGAGGGCTGCGAACTCCTCACTCAGACGGTTTAGTCTTTGCTGCGCTTCCCTGTACTCGGTCGTCTCCCTGGCGATTCCGAGGATTCCTCTCGGCCTGCTGCCCTCACTGATCGGGCTGAGGTACACCTGGGACGTATGCGCACCTCCGTCCTTGTCACGCCACTCAACCTCAAACGGAGCAGGGACCTCCCCCTCCGAGACCGAGGCAAGCAGTTTCGAGTGCTTGGGAGCGTCCCTTGTCCCAAGGAAGCCTAACTTCGACAAGTGTCTGCCGATGATCTCTTCCCTCGAGTATCCGGTGTCCGTCACTGCCTTCTCGTTACACCATGTGACCATGCCTTTGACATCGGCGGTGATCATGGGATCGAGAGCCGCCTGGGCGAGGGAGCGCCACTTCGCCTCCGCTCCCGATGCCTCCAGCTCAGCAATCCGCTGGCGCAGCGCTGCGAGTTCTTCGATCAGTTGCGGTTTCGTCTTAGTCTCGTCTCTCATTTGACTCGCCACGATGGATCTGCCGGTCGCTTCGGGGCCTCCGCGATTGTTCCTCCAGCGAATCGTAAACTTGGAATCTGTCCCGCCCCTTGTCCTTAGCGACGTACATGGCTAGGTCTGCATTCTTCACTAGAGCGTCCCCATCTTCACCATCGTCGGGGTAGACGGCAATCCCCAGGCTTGTGGTTACGGGCAGCCTGTGCTCTCCAAGGGTGAACGGCTTTCTGATGACTTCCAGGATCCTCTCTGCCGCCCTGCCTGCATATTCAGTCTTCTCCATGTCCGGCAGCAGCAGCAGGAACTCATCCCCCCCCATCCGGCAGACGGTGTCGCTTTCCCGCAGAAGGCTGGTTAGCCGCTCCCCCACGGCCTGCAGCAGCTGATCACCCACTACGTGCCCCAGCCTATCATTGACGTCCTTGAAGTGATCCAGGTCCAGCAGCATGACGGCAACCTTCTGTTTGCTGCGGCGCGCTCGAGCCAGGGCCACGCCGAGCCGGTCGTTGAAGAGTGCCCGATTGGGGAGGCCGGTCAGATCGTCGTGGTAGGCCATTCGCCTGATGGTTTCCTCGGCGCGCTTGCGCTCCCCAAGTTCCCGTTGAGCCGCCTCATAGAGGCGCGCGTTCTCGATGGCGATGGCGCCGTAGTCGGCCAGCATGGAGAGCAGGTAGCGGTCATCTTCGGAGAAGGGCTTCACGGCCGCTCTGGCGGTCGCGCGCAATACGCCTGTCGTCCTCTCCCCCACTCTCAGAGGCACAGCGAGGGTGGTTTCCAGAGGATCGGTCTTGCGCGACCGTGGCGACTGGATCATCACCACCTCGCCGGTGTCCATCACCTGTCTGACCACCGCATCATCCGCTTCTATCTGGGCTCGGCGCGCGCTCTCGTCCTCACTAAGCTGAATGGCCTTCAACTGTACGTGCTGCGTCTCCTCGTCCAAGAGGAATAGCGATATCTCCTCAGCTTTGGTGATGTAGCTGGTGGCTTCCATAATGCGCGTCAATACCCTGTCGGGTTCAAGCAAAGAGGTCACGGACTTGCTGACACCGTAGAGGATGTTCAACTCCCTCAGTCTTCGCTCAAGTTGGCGGTTGACCAGCTCGATGTGGCGGGTCAGTTCCCCTCTTTCTCTCCTCAGGCGAGCCTCCTTGAGGCACCTCTCAACAGCCCTCATGATCTCCCCGACTTTGAAAGGTTTCAGGAAATAATCCCTGACTCCGAGGCGGAAAGCTTGGACGGCCACGTTCTCCGAGCCGTGAGCGGTGATGAGGATGGTAGGTATGTCGTGGCCTGCCCTGTGCAGAGCTTCCAGGACTTCGAAACCGTCCATTTTGGGCATCTGCAAGTCAAGCAGGATCAGGTCTGGGTCGTGCATCGAGGCCAGGCGCAGGGCCTCCTTTCCGTCGATGGCGCTCAGTGTGGTATAGCCGCTGGGGCTGAGGAGCGAATCTCTCAGGAATTCTACGTTCCGGTGGTCGTCATCTACGATGAGGATCTTCTCTCTGGGCACTTGCCTTCCTCAAGCTCGGCCGTGACCCTAGTCAGGTCGACAGCATCCCGGTGCTGGTCTCGATTTCGTCGCCAATCAACACTCATTCAGGCCTGCTTGCCGCTCCCAACGGAGCAACTGATGCCCCATAGGACGTTTCCAACGATAGATCTCAGAACCCTCGAAGTGCGCGCTCGAGCCTTTCTTCCAGGGCGGCCAGATCAGATTGCGCAAGGTGAGCCTCCTCGGCGGTCTGCGCCTCTGCTTCAACTCCACCAAATGCCACGACTTTGAGCCCGTTCCCTTGCCCGTCGAGACGGCGATACAAGTCTGGCCCATCGACGCCCGACATCGCAGTATTCACCAAGATCACATGGGGTCGGAACTCTGCGATCTTCATCCCCACGTCCAGTTCGTCGCTTGCTGTCGTGAAATCGCAGGCGGGGAAAGTGGGCGCGAGAAGCTCAGCCAACACCTTTGCGTCGTCAACAATCAAGATCCTCTTGCCGCGCCTCGCACAGATAGCCCTGCTGCGCTCGAGGTACTCATCCAGCATGTCCAAGCTATACCGCCTGTGGCCTCCCGGGGTGCGGTAGGGCACGAGCAGGCCCTCCCTTTCTATCCTGCCCAAGGTGAACAAGCTAACGTGGAGATGCTCGGCCGCCTCCCTGGCCGTGAGGAGCTTCATTTGCTAGCCCTCCTGAAGAAACGATGTGAAACGTATTGAAAGGACCATAATCCAGCTTATAGCGTGCGCTCCCGCCTGTCAATAGGAAAATGGTACCCCCGCGGTTGGGCGAAGGACAGTCTTCCCCTCAAGGGAGTGGGGCTCTGAATCTGCAGCAGTGGCAC
>CAYGAW010000090.1:0-30633 GCA_964347945.1 uncultured Anaerolineales bacterium | reverse complement strand
ACTCCTCGACGGTACGAGCCAGACCGCAGAAGGGCTCACCTTTGCCGATCCCTGTCCGGAGCACAGCCCCTATCACTCGTGGCGAGTCGTCTTCAGACGAGTGAGCCAATAGCTCTTTATTTGCTCAGTCTTGTGATGCAGGGGTGTTGGTGGGCGTGGGCGTGTCGACTGGTGTGGGTGTGTCGGTGGGCTCGGGCGTGGTTGTCGGGTCTTTGGTCGGCTCCAGGGCTGGCTCTGGGGTCGATTCGTCCCCTGGAGCTGGCTCGCTCGTCGCTGTTGGCCCGGGGGTGTCTTCAGCCCAGTCAATAGTCTCTGGAGTCGCGTCACCGCTGGTCGGTGTGGATATGCAGTGTACTATGGTGGCATAGGCACGGCGCCCTTCGTTCTGCTGAGGCCGGTTATCCTCTCTGGTGATCTCGATCAGTAGCCTTATGTCGGTCTCTGGCGGCGTCTCTGGGAGGACATGTACTTCATAGGCTATGCTAACACTGTCTAGGGGAGCGATGTCGCCCACGTGCCAGACGTAGCTATCCTCGACCGCGGGGTTCCAGGTACCGCCATCGCTGAAGAGCACGCTGTCGAGGTACTGGCCATTCGCCTCAGCGGTGAAGGTGACCTCCACATTTTTGGCGCCGTCTTTGGCTTCGTCCGACGTATTGTGGACTGACAGTTCCAGTCCATACGGGCCGTCGCAGGGCTGGTCAGCAAAGGCGTCGTCAGGTATCAGTTCGAGGCTGGGTCGGGCGGGCTGCGACGGGGTCGGAGTAGGGGCGCCGACGTTGACGGTCCCTGAGATGCCCAGGGTCTTGCTCCACAGGGCGTAACCCATGCCCAGGCTAGCCAGGGCAACCACCAGGATTACGACCAGTACGCCCATTGACAGCGATTTACGTCCACGCATTCCCTAATACCTCCCCCCAGTTTTGGGCTCATGTTCTCTACCCAGACGAGAGAACGCTGCGGATGGTATGCAAAAGCGTCTGCCGCATCACCTCCTCTCTCAACAATGCTTAGGGCCGCGGCAGTTGCCCCCGCTGGGGGTGCACAAAGGGTGCCGCGCGCCCCGGGTGAATGGTCCCGCCCGTCCGCCACCGTGCGGGACCAGAGTCTCGTTGCAGGCCTGCGCCGTGCTCGCCGCTTGCGAGTTCACACCGCAACTGGCCGTTTGCAGAATTGGAACTAATGTGCCATGATTCAGAGTGCACAAAGGGTGTTCGCGCGCCTCGAGTGCACGGTCTCGGTGGGCCGTCACCTGCCGAGACCACTTCTTTGGAATTGTGACCCGCTTGCAAGCAGCCAGCTACGCTATCGACACGGAATAGGGCTCGCCGGTTTGCGCCCAGCGAGCCCCTATGTTACAATCCGCTTGCACAAAGGGTGCCGCGCGCGCCCTGCGTGCTTGGTCTCGGCCGGCCGCCACCGGCTGGGACCATTCTGTATTTGCACCTTTACGCGCCGTTACGAGTTACTAGCTTGCGTTGCAAGAGCCGTGAAATGACCTCAACGGTAGCAATGTCGAACCGACTTTGAGCGCCGCTCTCGCTGTGTATTGAGCGACCTCGCTTCCTCGGGCCCTCGACGTTGCGTGACTCGCCCACCGACCCCGGCAGTCTTGGTGAGTCAAGAGAACCGGCCATATCTTCGCCCGGCGCGCTTGGGACACGCTGCCAACGCTTTGCTTCCGGCCGGTTTCACTATTGGCTCCCTGAGGGCCAAGTCACCAATCAACTGCCCATCAGATCATCGCCGCCGGGATCGTACTGGTCCTCCAGCAAAAAGAACTCTGATCGCTCGCGTCTCTAGCGACTACGATCAGAGTTTCCTACATCCCCGAGTTCCTCCTTTACAACTCTCCTGGGCGCCTCACTACCTTGCGCCTGTGCTCTTGCGGAAATACCCGTTGCGTTTTTTGCATAATATGGCAAGAACGGGACTGCTTATAGTATATACTAGAACTGAACGGTTGTCAAGGGTGCGCCAGGAAATTTAAGGTTCCGTCCCAAGTGCCCTTCGATGGCCTTCGGATGTCCCTCGAACTGAGAAAGGTGAGCGGCCTGCGTTGGAAGACCTCCTTCGCACCAGCAAAGCCGTCAGTGGTCTGCAGACCCAAGACGGCTATCTGTACCGCAACATCTCTGATGCCAGGAGCTTTGACGGAAAGCCGAGAGTCGTGTACTCACCGAGCACAGAGAGACGGGGGCAGAAGGCGGACTATGGTTTTCCGATTGATCCCAGTCACCGTCTCTGTCTTGGGGACAGCTTGCTCCGAGACGAGGGGCCGAGCCGATGGGCCCGGATAACCGAACGTGCGGCCTTCGACCTGGGAGAGTAGCTGTCCCGAGTCGAAGCATTCTTGTCTCGCTTGACAGATCTGGGCGTCACGTCAGCCTTTCCTGTTCGGATCGCGGCAGGCGATGCCGTACTCCCCAGGCGGCGGCCAGCAGCGATTGCAGGAAATGCACGAGGCGCGGTTCTGGCCCTCGCGCAGCCGTCTAGGCAGGTCCGGCTCACGGATCAGCGGGCGGGACATGGAGATGAAGTCAGCGCTGCCCTCTTGCAGGATGGCCTCCATGACCCGCTTGGACCGCATCCCGCCCACCAGTATGATCGGCAGGTCAGTAGCCTCCCGCGCCATGCGGGCGCCATCGAGGAAGTAGCCTTCGTCCTCCGGACGCAGTATGTCCTTGCGCACACTAGTCCTTCCGATGCCTCCGCTAATCTCCAATCCGTCGATCCCCCAGTCCGACAGATGGCGCACGATGTCTGCGCTGTCCTTCAGGGTGAGGCCATCGCGAACGTAGTCCTCCATCCCAAGCTTGATCAGCACGGGATACTCCTCGCCCACCCGGTCACGGACAGAGGAGGCTACCTCCTCCAGGAAACGCATTCTGCCTGCTGGGGTGCTGCCCCACCGGTCCGGACGCCAGTTCGCCGCGGACGAGTTGAACTGATTGATTAGATATCCGTGAGCGGCGTGGATTTGTACCCCGTCGAAACCTGCCGCCTTGGCTCGTCCGGCAGCGTCACCGAAGGCAGAGATGATCTCTCGGATCCCTTCCTCATTCAATTCCTGAGGGCGTTCGCTGTCCTTCGAAAGGGCCACTGGCGATGGAGCCACTGCGGGGCCGGGGATCGCTTCCGCTGGACATTGTCTACCGCCGTGGTTGATCTGGACTACCACGCGGCCCTCCTCATCGTGGACCGCGATGGTTAGCATCTCCATGGCGGGAATGAGATCGTCGCCATGGATTCCCGTCATGTGCAGATTGCAGCGTCCTCCCTCATGGACGAAGGCGTGTCCGGTGATGATGAGCCCGATTCCACCCGTCGCCAGCTCTCGGTACAGATCGGCCAGGGGCTGTTCCGGCTTTCCGTCTAGATCGCTCATGTACTCGGCAGTCGCCGAGCGTATAAGGCGGTTTGGCAACTGTAGACTACCGATTGTCCCAGACTCGAAGAGTGCGGTCATACTCTAGATCTCCACCCGGTTTGTGCGGAGCGCGCTTGTATCAGTGTTGGCACAAATATAGCACACCGGGAATGATCCGGCAAAGACTGGGCTTCAAACGCGTGGCCAGGCGCGTCCGCAACCAAGGCCTATCGTCAGCTTGGTGCGTCGGCAGGGCAGTCCTGCGCCTGAGAACAAGACAAGACTGGCGGCAACTGCCAGTCAGCTGTCTCAAGTCATGCGGCACGTAGCCTGGCGCCACTCCGCTTGACATGGGCCACGTGCCGGAGTATACTTGAAAGGGTGGAGGGGGTCGCTTCCGCAGCGCGCCTGCGGGGTCATCCCCTCGTCCTCTCTTGGACGGAAGAGAACTCTAAGTTAGCAGGGGAGATGTATCTGTGCTGCCGATATTTCCTTTCACGGCCATTGTAGGCCAGGGTCCGATGAAGCGCGGTCTGATCCTGAACGCCATCAACCCGCTCATAGGCGGAGTGCTAATTCGTGGGGAGAGAGGTACGGCGAAATCTACGGCCGCTCGTGCCTTGGCTGCCTTGCTCCCTGACATCGAGGTGGTGGCCGATTGTCCTTTCAGTTGCGACCCGTATCGACCCGACGCGATGTGCGATACTTGCTTCGAGCGGTACAGCGGCGACGAGAAGTTGCCCGTAGCCAGCCGTCCCATCAGGATGATAGACCTCCCGGTCAGCGCCACAGAGGATCGGGTGGTGGGTACGCTGGACATCGAACTGGCCATCAAGACAGGAGAGAAGCGCTTCGAACCCGGTGTGCTGGCCACGGCCAACCGGGGGATGCTGTACGTGGACGAGGTCAATCTCCTGGACGACCACGTCGTGGACGTGCTGTTGGATTCAGCAGCCATGGGGGTGAATGTTGTGGAGAGAGAGGGTATCTCCTTCACCCATCCGGCTCAATTCATCCTGGTTGGCACCATGAACCCTGAAGAGGGGGAATTGCGCCCTCAACTGTTGGACCGCTTTGGCCTCTGCGTGATGATCAGCAGCATAGCCGATACGGAGGCGCGCAAGGAGATTCTCGTTCGACGCATCCAATACGAAGAGGATCCGGTCGCCTTCTACGAAGCGTGGCAGGAAGAAGAGGAGCAGCTGGCGCAGCAGATCACCCGTGCCAGGGATCTTATCAACGCAGTCTCCTACAACGAAGAAGACTTGGCCTCCATTGCCCAGCTTACGGCCGACCTGGGTGTTGACGGCCACCGAGGGGATATCGTCATTCTCAAGTCCAGCTTGGCTCACGCGGCCTTCGAGGGGCGGGATGAGATCTCCCGGAGAGACATCCTGCTGTCAGCACAGCTGGCCCTGCCGCATCGTCTGAAGAAGCGTCCACTCCAGCAGGGCCAAGAGCGCCTGCAGCAACTGAGGGAGGAGCTCCACGGAATGGAAGCTCGTGCGGCGGAGCAGAAGACGCCCGCGCTCCAGGAAGTTGCCTCTGCGGGTAAAAAAAAAGACCTGAACGGTGATGAGTCGACGTCCGAGGATTGGCTTCCCCCCTTCGAATCCATGCCTCGCACGCAGCAGGACACCGAAGAGGGCTCACCCTCGTCCAGGCGACAGGGAGTGCCGGTGGCGGTGGGTAAGCCCCTCATGGCACCTCGCCTGACCACCCCTCTGGATCGACTCTCGAGACGCACATCTGGCCGCCGCAGCCTTACCCGCACGACCCGAAAGCGGGGCCGCTATGTGTTCAGCCGACCCATGGAAGGCCGCGTAGACGACATCGCCTTCGATGCCACGCTTCGTCAAGCCGCGCCGCGTCAGGTTCACAGAGATCGCTCAGATGTCGCCCTTGTCCTGGAAAGGGAGGACCTGCGACGAAAGGTGCGGGTGAGCCGGGCAGCGAATGTTGTGCTCTTTGTGGTGGATGCCAGTTGGTCGATGGCGGCAGCGGAGCGGATGGTAGCCACCAAGGGGGCTATTCTGTCTCTCCTTCAAGACGCGTACCAGCGCCGCGACAGAGTGGGGCTTATCGTCTTCCGGCAGAACGGCGCCGAACTGCTACTGCCGCCCACGTCCAGTGTCAGGCTTGCTGAGAGCTTGCTGGAAGATATCACTGTCGGCGGCAAGACGCCTCTCTCAAGCGGCCTGCACCTGAGCTACCAGGTCTTCGAGCGAGAGATACGTCGAAATCCGCGGGTGATGCCCCTCATGATTCTGCTCACCGATGGGGCGGGAAACGTATCCATGACGGACCTCACGCCGCGCGAAGAGAGCTGTCAGATAGCGGAGTTGATGCAGCGCAGCAACATCCGCTCGGTGGTGATCAACACCGAGCACAAGTCCTTCGACCGAGGCTTGGCTCAGGAGCTGGCCTACTACCTCGGCGCTGAATGCTACACCTTGGAGGAATTGGGGGCGGAGGAGCTATACCAGACGGTACGTGGCAAGCTGAAGGGCCAGTGAGCGCACTGGTCGCAAAACGGTGAAGGAGAGGGAGCCAGGTGTGTCAAGGACTTCGGTGTGGCCTCCGTTGGCGGCTACTGGCATAGGTGGGTGAGCGGGGCATGATGTCCCCGCTCTTCTTCGTTTAGACTGGCCAGCCCAAGTCGTGGAAATGGACGGTGCTACTGGGGCATAACATGATCAGGGAGGTTACATAGACGGACGCGGCAGGGGTGCTTGCACTGCTGCATCAACTGTGGCCGGAGAAGGTCATTCATCATGACGGGCTGCGGGAAGCGCTGAGCAAGTACATCGCAACGCCGAACTACTGGATCTACGGCTACGAGGCAGAAGGGACGCTGCGAGGGATCATCACGGAGTCTTTTCGGTGGAGCCTTTTCTACGAAGGCGAGGCGGCGATCATTGAAGATCTCGTAGTAGATGAGGCGTACAGAGGAGAGGGCATTGGAGGAACGTTGGTCAGTTTCGCCGAAGAGAAGATCATCGCGGATGGGAGGGCCAAAGCTGTGGAAGTGAACTCTGATCTTCACAGAGTAGATACACATTACTTCTGGCAAGAACGCGGATACTCCAAGCTGGCGTTTCAGCTCCGAAAAGGAATGCGATAGATTCCTTGGCTGCGTGCTCGCTGTGGAGCGCCGGGTGCGCGCACTCACGCTGACGAACTGGGCGCCTCTTTGGGCAAGAAGGGGAAAGACTGTGAAGGAATATCGGTTCATCCAGGTAGACGTGTTCACTGATAAGGCGTTCGGGGGCAACCCCCTCGCGGTTTTTCCAGAGGCGGAGGGGATCACCTCGGTGGAGATGCAGCAACTGGCTCGGGAGATGAACCTCTCCGAGACGACTTTCGTCCTACCGCCACAGGACCGAGGGGCCGACTTCAAGGTACGCATCTTCACACCCGCCAGGGAGATGCCCTTTGCTGGTCATCCAGTGGTGGGTACTCACTGGGTGCTGGCGCACCTGGGACGCGTTGCCCTCCGCGAGCCGGTGACGGAGGTGAGCTTCGAGCTAGGCGTGGGAGTGTTGCCGGCTAACCTGGAGGTAATTGAGGGCCGGGTGGAGAGGGTGGTGATGACCCAGGAGCGTCCCACGTTCCTCGATGTGGTGGAAGATGTGACGACCCTCGCAACGGGATTGGGTCTTGCCTCTGAAGCAATTGGCGAGACGGGACCGCCCGTTCAAGTTGTCTCGACAGGGGCTCCGCAGATGATGGTGCCCGTACGCTCTCTGTCGGAGGTGGAGGCGCTGCAGACAGGTCGGCTGAACATCCCTGCCCTCAACCAGGCGTGTGAAGCCGCTCATGCCCAATGCGTGGTCGTCTTCACTCCCGAGACCTCACGACCCGACGCGACCGTACACATGCGGATGTTCGGTCCGCTGCTCGGTGTACTAGAAGACCCGGCCACTGGAAGCGCCGCTGGCGCCTTAGGGGCATATCTCGTACACCACCGTGCCGTGCCTGTGACGGAGACCACCACCTATATCACCGCCGAGCAAGGAGCAGAGGTCGGTCGGCCAAGTACGCTTTTCGTCGAGGTGGATTCTTCAGGTGATCAGATCTCTGCTGTGCGGGTCGGCGGCAAGGTGGTGCTGGTGGCTGAAGGCATAGTACGATTCTGAGAAGGCGAGTGAATCGCACCAGGCAGCGGGGGTCCATCACTTTTCGAGGGGCGTGAGCACCAGGCAGCAAAACGCAGATTATCGGGTCCCCGGTGCCCCTTCCTCTGGACTCCGTAGGTTTGGCCACAGCGTGGGCCCAGGGTGCATGTCTGAGAATGAGCCCTTGAGGCTGCTAGGCAGTGCCGATGTCCGGAACGCGGTGCTGCTCAACGAGATAGGGAACTTGCTCCACGACCTGGGCAAGCTGAGTGTCGAGTACGTCTCCGCAGAGCAGACCTTCTCTCACCACCTGATCCTGCGGCGCCTATGTAGAGGAAGAGACCCCTTCCTGGGGCTGCAAGCGGACTCTTCCACTACTATACGCCGTTCCCTTGGGGCAGCCAGCCTCGGTGCCGTGGAGAAGGATTTCACCCAAGTCGTCTGCGGGCTGATCGCCGAGTTGCTGGACAGAACGCGTGTCCACTACGACGCTTCCCCAAGCGAAGTGAGAAGCGCCATCACGAGGGCCCGGGAGACTCTCCCCTCGTACGATCAGGACGCGTTCGATCGCGCCGCTCACCTGGCGGAGAAGGTCGCGGCTGACCTGGCATGGCAAAGGGCAGAAGAGCAATTCATCGGTGACATGCGGTCGCCTTTCTTCTCGGTCGAGGGCTTCTTGGAGGGCCTGGACGAGCTCCCCTTTGTGGCTGATCTCATTGAGATGCAGGGGCGAACTTGGCATCCGGAGGCGCTACTGTCGCCGGAAGTGAAGCTCTTGAGAGCGATACACGAGCGAGAGGAGATTGGTGGCCATCCCCAGGCCTTGATCAACCCCGAGCGACTGGCCGACATACGCAAGCTGTACTGCGAGGTGGTGGCCAAACACCTTCTGGAGATCAACAACATCAAAAAGGACGGCCCAGGGGACCTCGGTTCATGGTTCTGGAAGGGCCGCCTATACCCACGCCCTGAGAAAACGGCGGGTCTCCTGGACTCTTTCGATGACGGGACTGCTCTGGAAGGGGAGCACAGAGAGGCTGTGGAACGGCTGGGCATCAGACCTATCACACAATGGGCGTACAGCAAGCTTCTTCTGGGCCAAGGAAAGAACGGTGGGGACGTGAGTCTGTGGGACCACTCCTATCGGTTGTCCGCTCTCCATAAATCGACCATGGCTAAGGCATTGATCGCGGGCTATTGGCCAGAGCCCGCCAAACTCTCGTGGCGGACGCTCCGCGTGGTCGTGGAACGCTCAGACTCTGAAGCTCTGACCGCGATCAAATACCTTGTTGAAGTTGAGTATCCACTGGGCAACGAACTGTGGCGTAGTGAGACCGGCATTCACTTCACCTTCCCTGGCTTGGAAGGTGACCTCGCGACGCGATCCCTGGACCGTCTGAGGGAGAGGACTGTCCAAGAGCTGAGTCCGAAGTTGCGACCCCAGCTCTCCCTGAGCCCGTTGTGGCGGGAGATCACTGACTCCCTGGTGGGGGACGGCGAGGGCTAGACCCGTGTGAGATATTCGCCCGTGCGGGTGTCAATGCGTAGGGTGTCGCCCACTTCTACGAAGAGGGGGACCTGCACGACCAGGCCCGTCTCCAGTACTGCCCGCTTCGTGGTCCCAGTTGCAGTATCTCCCTTGATACCAGGCTCCGTCTCGGTGACCGCGAGATCGACGGTGATCGGCAGCTCTACCTCCACCGGCTGTCCCTCGTGCATGGAGAGGGAAAGTTCCATACCTTCCCTCAAGTAGTCGACCTTGTCCTCCAGAGTGTCGGCTGAGAGAGCCGGCTGTTCGTAGGTCTCCGTGTCCATGAAGTAGTAGAGATCACCGTCCCGGTACAGGTACTGCACCTGGCGCAACTCCAACCGCACCTCTTGGACCTTGTCGCTGGCCGCGAAGGTCCGCTCAATGGTGCGCCCCGTGCGCACGTTTCTCAGTTTCGTGCGGACATTGGCGCTGCCACGTCCTATGTACGAGTGCTGGTACTCCACAACCCGATAGAGCTCTCCATCCAGTTCGAAGGTGACGCCCTTCCTTAGATCGGTTGCCGATATCATGCCTGCTGTCCTTTCGTTGCGTTCAGTCGTTCTCGCGCTGCGGTACGAGATGCCGCGAAATCGTCAGGTAGAAGGTTCTGCCTCTCTCTGGCTGGCTTTCCACCCACATCTTCCCTTGATGCAACTCAACCAATTCCGTGACTATCGGGAGGCCGAGCGTGAGCCCGACATGCCGCTGTGTGAGTGAGTTCTCTACCTGAGGCCGTATTCGCTTGATGGCCTGTACTGTATCCAATCCATCCATCCCCGGCATCTTGATGTCGGAGAGTATCACATCGAATCTCTCGCTGCGCGCGGCTTCGGCGGGCTCGTGTCCTCTCATGCTGCTCGTTATCTGGTAGCCATCCACTCTCAGGGCACGGGCACAGAAATCAACCACTTTGGGATCATCGTCAACTTTGAGTATTCTGTCTGGAGCAATCTCAGTGGTTGTCTCCTCTGGTGAGTGTGCAGGCCAATTCTACCGCACAGTGGGACCAGTGTCAACGAGGAGTCGGTGCCAAGGCCTGGGATGAGGAGTAGGCGAGGAAGGGGCTCGCGATGCGATTGTCGGGGTACGGGCTTCTAGAGTAGGCCCGAAGGAGGCTGGGCCACTAGCCTTCGCACACATGCCGTAGAGCCCCGGTCGTTGCCCTAAGAAGCACTCCGTGAGGAGTGAGAGTTCAAGAAGAAGTGTGTGCATGTGGGGCCACAGCGTGCCTTGGTGGGTGCACGGCTACGGGGGCCCGCGGAGAGGGACCTATCACGGCAATTGCTTGCCAGACACTGAGAAGTCTGGTATAATGACACATATATCCCCCCCGGAAACCAGACTTTGACTGCACCCTGGAGAGACTGGAGTGATGGGGCCGAGAGAGAGCGTAGAGGAAGCCGCGAGAAACCTGCACGAAGGCGAAGAGGCCAACGATGCTGCCAGCGAAGACCGCCCTGGAATCTCGCCGAGAATCCTGGTCGTGGATGATGAGGAGGTGGTCTGCAGATTCCTCAAGAGGCTGCTGTCCAGAGGTGGGCACGAAGTAGAGATATCCCTGGGCGGTCAGGACGCTATAGCCAAACTCGAGCGGGATTCCTTCGACCTGGTCATCACCGACCTGAAGATGCCTGGTGTTGACGGCGTGGGGGTCTTGAGAAGGGCGAAGGAGCTAGATCCGTTTTGTGAGGTGATAATCATCACCGCATACGCTTCCGTGGAGTCGGCCGTAGAGGTGATGAAACTTGGCGCCTATGACTACATTAGCAAGCCATTTAACGTAGATCGGATCAAACTCATGGTAGACAAAGCCTTGGAGAAGCGAAGGCTCCTTCGGGCCGCCGGGGAGAGAGATTTCTACAAGCGCCTGTCTCAGATAGATGGCTTGACTGAGGTGTATAATCGTCGCACGTTTGACGATCTCCTTTCCGCTGAGATCTCGCGTTCAGATAGGTTTCGGCGTCCGCTCTCGCTACTCATGATAGACTTGGACCATTTAAAGACCATCAACGATAGCTTCGGTCATCAGGCAGGAGATGACATGCTGAGAGACATAGCCTGGCTGCTGAAGCGATCAGTACGTAGCTGCGATCTTGTGGCTCGGTACGGTGGCGATGAGTTCGCGGTGATCCTGGTGGAGGCGGGCAAGTCAGACGCCATCACCACAGCGAAGCGTCTGAGCCGTGTGGTGGAGGCACCTAGTTCCAAGCACGATAGGCAGTTGGCGTTCGAGAATTGCACCATGACCGTAAGCATAGGGGTGGCTAGTTATCCTACTGATGCTAGAGACAGGGCCGAACTGGTGGAGAAGGCCGACCAGGCACTGTACGAAGCTAAGGCCCAGGGCGGGAACTGTGTCAGTCCCGCCGGGTCCTAGGGAGCAAAGACTAATGAACAGTGTTCAGACCACTGCGCAGAAGATCATTGACAACGTAGAAAACGTCATCATCGGAAAGCATGAGGAGGTGCAGCTCACTCTCGTTGCCCTGCTCTGCCAGGGGCATGCTCTTATTGACGATGTGCCGGGTGTGGGAAAGACGATGTTGGCGAAGTCGGTAGCTCGATCTCTCGGTTGCACGTTCAAACGCATTCAGTTCACGCCTGACATGCTACCCAGTGACGTGACTGGTGTTTCCATCTATGATCAGAGCACTGGACGATTCGAGTTTCGCCCTGGACCGGTTATGGCCAACATAGTACTCACTGACGAGATCAACCGTGCCACCCCGAAAACCCAGTCGGCACTACTGGAAGCCATGGAGGAGCATCAGGTCACGGTTGACGGCGTCACCCACCAGCTGGACAGGCCCTTCCTCGTTATGGCGACCCAGAATCCGATCGAGTACGAGGGCACGTTTCCACTGCCCGAAGCTCAACTGGATCGTTTCCTGATGCGCATCAGCCTCGGCTACCCTAGCCCAGCTGACGAGATACGCATCCTGGAGGCTCAGCAGTATGTTCACCCCATCGAGACCATAGAGCAGGTCGTGGACTCCGGTGAACTGCTGGAAATGCAAGAGCGGATCAAAGAGGTCTACGTCCACGATGCCATCAAGGAGTACATAGTAGCCCTGGTGGGAGCCACACGGCGTCATCCAGATGTCTATCTGGGAGCCAGCCCTCGCGGCTCGTTGGCCTTGTTCAAGACCTGCCAGGCTCGATCTGCCCTCCTGGGACGAGACTATGTCATCCCCGATGACGTGAAAACTCTGGCTCCGTCTACTTTGGCACATCGCCTCATAGTCAACCCCTCGGCCAGAATCAAGGAAGTGGATCCCCGCACGGTGATCAAAGAGATACTTCAGACCGTGGAGGTCCCAGGGGCTCCGGTCCAGAAGGAAAGCTAGAGCGACTGGAGTTCCCAAGAAAGGCGCGGACGGTGCGCGTACGGGCAAATTGGGCAGTCTTTGTTCTACTGGCTCTCATCCTCGTGCCAACACTCGTCACCGGACACGAGCTCTTCATTCGCACGGTCTATGTTCTGGCGGCCTTGATCGTCCTGTGCTTCATCTGGGCCTGCCTCAACATCCGGTGGCTCGGTGCATCTCGTGAGTTGCGCTCGAACAGATCACAGGTGGGGGGTGTCATTCAGGAGAGGTTCCTGATCAGAAACGAGGGACCTCTTCCCAAGCTGTGGGTGGCGATGCGGGATCACTCGCGTTTGCGAGGTTATCAAGCTGATCGCGTGCTTGGGTCGCTGGGTGGGCATCGAGAACGAAGCTGGATCGTGCGCGCCAGGTGCAAGCGCCGCGGGAAGTTCAACTTCGGCCCAATCACGCTGGTGAGCGGTGATCCCCTCGGGCTGTTCCGGATGCAACGCGACGTGCCTCTGACCTCCACGCTGGTCGTCTATCCAGCCACAGTTGACGTGCCCTACTTCAGGGCCCCGGTCGGACGGCTTTCGGGCGGAGATGCCCTGCAGCGCCGGACACAACTTATGACCACCAATGTGTCAAGCGTGAGAGACTACATGCCCGGCGACAGCTTCAACCGCATACATTGGCTGTCCACTGCTCGAAGGGGGCGCCTCATCTCCAAGGAATTCGAGCTGGATCCGCTGGCTGACATCTGGCTGTTTGTAGACATGGAAGAGGAGGTGCAGGTAGGTAGCTGGCAGGACGAGTCGCTGTTCGAGTCAGTCGACACCGCGTTCTCTACCCGGACCGCGTTGGAGATACACCCCAGCACCGAGGAGTACGCGGTTACCATAGCCGCCTCGCTGGCCAAGCATCTCTTGGCCCAGAGGAGAGCGTTGGGGATGATCAGCTACGGCCAGCGACGCGAGATAGTTCAAGTGGATCGGGGGGAGAGGCAGCTAGTGAGGTTGCTCGAGTCGTTGGCCGTCGTGAAGGCGCAGAGCCGAGTTCCTTTGGGAGAGGTCATTGCGGCTGAGGGCAATCAGTTGGGCGGAGGCGCGACGGCCATAGTAATCACTCCTTCTCCTTTCACCTCCTGGGTGGATGCCCTCCGCGACCTGAAGCGCAAAGGGGTCGACGTGGCAGCTGTACATCTTGAGGGCAGTACCTTTGGTGACGCCCCCAGCTCGCTGGACGTGATGGCCAGTTTGGCGGTCAGCAGCATACCAGCATATCTGGTGAAAAACGGGGTGCCACTGGAGGAAACCTTCGCCCAGAGTGTCGAGTTTGAGAGATGATCATCCGCAAAGCGAGCTTGAAAGACCTCAACACCTGTGTTCTCGTTGACTCCTCGTACGTAACCGACTACGTGTGGCAGATTCGTACCGAGGAACGCCCGTACGAGGAGACGGTTGTGACTTTCCAGACAGTGAAGTTGCCGCGCTCCGTCCGCTCGAAACCACCGCGCGACACCGACTACTTGGTGCAGGATTGGCAGCGAGACGAGTGTTTCCTGGTGGCTGAGGAGGAAGGTGAGGTGCGCGGTTACTTGGATATGACAGTCCAGCCTTGGCACAGTACAGGTTGGATCAGCGATATGGCGGTGGTCAAACAACGTCGTCGCCAGGGGATAGGCACTGAGATGCTTCGAGCCGCTTTTCGGTGGGCCCGAGAGCGTGATCTGCGGGCCGTGATGCTGGAAACGCAGACGAAGAACTACCCCGCCATCTGCTTCTGCCGTAAGCACGGATTCGTTTTCTGTGGCTTCAATGACCGCTACTACACCAATCAGGACATCGCCGTCTTCTTTGTCCGTGGCTTGTAGGCAGTGGCCTTGGGCTTCCACCTGACCCTGAGCAACATGTTGGACTGCGCCTCCAGGTGATAATCTTCAGAGGGACCACCGGAACTGGGGTTGGCAGAGGACATCTGCGCCACCTAGCAAGTGATTGTTCGGCGGCTGGTATTGTGCGCGTAGGGGGCGGGGGTGTGCTGATGGCCGTGACTGTGTGGGGAGTCTCCACTGGCCGTTAGTTCGCTCGATGACTGAGCACCGGGTGTAGACTATGTTCCGGACGAGTTCGCGGTCGACTTGACGCGACAGCAGAATTGTGCTATAATATGTGTGGTTTTGCCGCTACCAGTTGAGTGTTAACTCCCCCTGTTCACCATGGACGAATCCTCTTGTGAGCATACCCCTTGTTGAGATGGCGCGTGCCGAGTTGACACCACGAATCAACTTTGGGGTCCATGTACCAGACAGACCTTCAAATCCTTCGCGATTGGAGATCGGAGTCTATCTGTCCCTTGAAACCCAGAAGAGAGAGGTAACTCATGAGTTCAAACGATGATGCTACCATGAACATGGCAGAGCCTGAGCCCAGGCGCGCTGCGAAGCTTAACATAGTTGAACTGGAGATGATGACCCTCGATGAACTGAGGGAGTTGGCGGCCGAGCAGGATATCTCCGGCATCAGTCGTCTGAAGAAACAGGATCTCATCTTTCGTCTCTTGAGAGCGAAAGCTGAAGAGCAGGGTCACATCTTCGGCGGAGGAGTGCTCGAGATTGTGCAAGAGGGCATAGGCTTCTTGCGCTCCGATCATCTTCTGCCTGGGCCGGAGGATGTGTACGTGTCCCAATCGCAGATCCGGCGGTTCGGGCTGCGGACTGGCGACACGGTCATAGGACAGGTGCGCCCTCCAAAGGACTCAGAGAAGTACTACGGTCTGCTGAGGGTGGAGGCCGTAAATGGCCTGGACCCTGAGGCAGCCAAGAGACGGCCCGTATTCGAGAATCTGACCCCGATTTTCCCCACCGAACTCATCGACTTGGAGACTTCGTCCGAGATCCTGACCACCCGGATGATGAATCTTCTGGCTCCCATCGGTCGTGGCCAGCGTGGCTTGATAGTCTCCCCTCCAAAAGCAGGGAAGACCACGGTTCTGAAGCAGATCGCCAATGGGATATCCGCCAATTACAACGACATCCACCTAATGGTGTGCCTTGTCGGTGAGAGGCCGGAGGAGGTGACCGACATGGATCGGTCGGTGGAAGCAGAGGTCTACAGTTCGACTTTCGACGACCCGGTCCAGAATCACGCGAAGGTGGCCGAGATGTGCCTGGCGCGGGCCAAGCGTCTGGTGGAAGTTGGTCGCGACGTCGTGATTCTGCTTGACAGCATCACCCGTCTTTCAAGAGCATACAACCTCACTGTGCCTCCGAGTGGACGAACGCTGTCGGGTGGCCTCGATCCCGCAGCCTTGTATCCGCCCAAAAGGTTCTTCGGCGCCGCCCGCAATATTGAGGAAGGGGGCAGCCTGACCATCATGGCCACCTGTCTCATAGACACGGGCAGCCGCATGGATGACATGATCTACGAGGAATTCAAGGGTACCGGGAACATGGAATTGCACCTCAACAGGAGGTTGGCAGAGCGCCGGATCTTCCCCGCGTTTGACATCGAGCGTTCGGGAACCCGCCGTGAGGAGTTGCTGCTGGGCGATGAAGTCCTGAGCAAGGTATGGATTATTCGGAGCATGATAGACCAGATGGGAGGAGGTATAGAGGCCATAGGCCCATTACTGTCCTACATGGCGAAGACTAAGACCAACAAGGAGTTCATCGAGACGCTCAATAGAGAGCTCCTCTAAGATCAAGGGGGTCGTACAGGCTAACTGCATGGGTGGGCTTTCTCGTGAAGGTGGGATTCAACGGGTACTATCCTCGCTGATTCTTTGGTTCAGAACCGATGAGTCGATCCTGTCGCGCCACGCTTCTCATCTCGCACTTATCCTGGTGATCGCTGCAGTGCTCTACGGTGGCGGGTTTGGGGTCGAAGAGCTGAGGAGGGGTGAGATATTCGAGCTGCGCAAGGCTCCGGGAGAAGAAGTCACCCTCGTCTCCTGGGGTACGGGTGGGCAGGACAACCCAGACTATCTCGTCAGGGGGGCGGCCCCCATAACCATTATCCCGGAGAGGGGTCGCCAAGGCGTCATCGTCTATGCCGTCCAGCCTGGGGACAACGTCTGGAAGATTGCAGAGAGTTTCGGCCTTCGCCCTGAAACCATTCTGTGGTCCAACCCGGAACTGGAGACTTGGCCCGACTACATTATCGTGGGACAAGAGCTTTTCGTCTTGCCGATGGACGGGGCATACCACGAGGTAAAGGCAGGCGATACTCTGGACAGTATTGCACAGCGATATAGGGTGGAGCCATCGGTCATCGTCGAGTGCCAGTACAATGACTTGTCCGAGCCCTACCAACTCCGGGTTGGGGAAAGGCTAGTGGTGCCAGGGGGCACAAGGCCTGTGACCCCCAGATACGTGTATGCCACGGCTCCACCGCCGGCCAATGCTCCGCAGGGTAGCGGCAACTTCATGTGGCCAGCCAGCGGGTATCTTACCCAGAGCTACTGGCTGGGACACCAGGCCATTGACATAGGCGGGGTGAGGGGAGCTCCCATCTATACGTCTGACACCGGCTACGTAGCGGCAACAGGTTGGATGGGAGGCTACGGCAACTACATCATCGTCAATCACGGCAACGGGTTCGAAACGTTGTATGCTCACCTGAGCGAGATTCGAGTCATGGCAGGCCAAGGGGTGCAGAGGGGGCAGGTCATAGGGCTGTTGGGCAGCACGGGCCGTTCCACGGGTCCCCATCTTCATTTTGAGATTCGGCAAGGTGGAGTGAAACGCAACCCTGTGGGTTTCCTGCCACGGGGTTAGGTACCAGTAGACTTGTAAGACTTCCTGCTGGGCGGATACAGGGCCAAGGAGTGAGCAGAGGCAGCTTCCACGTCGGTACCTCGGGCTGGAGCTATAACCATTGGCGCGGCCTCTTCTATCCTGCCGACATGCCTCCGCGCGAGTGGTTCAGTCACTACTCTGCCCATTTCCCCACTGTCGAGATCAACTATTCCTTCTATCGATTGCCTGCGAAGAAGACTTTCCTGCGCTGGCGAGAACAGGGCCCGACGCAGTTTGTGTACGCTATGAAGGCCCCTCGCAGCATCACACATCTCCGGAAGCTGCGCCGAACTGAAGAAGCCCTCGACAGGTTCCTGCAACGAGCTAGGTTGCTAGGACGCAAGTTGGGGCCCATTCTGTATCAACTGCCTCCGAATCTCCATCTCGATGAGGAACGCCTTGCTGACTTCTTGAACCTGCTGCCCGGCGACCTGCACCATGTGATCGAGTTTCGACACCACAGCTGGCACTGTGAAAGAATCCTCGAGCTCTTGAGGGAGAAGCAAGTGGCCTTTTGCCACATCAGCCTTCCCGACTTTCCTTGTCCGTTCCCCATCACCGGTGCTATTGTGTACGTGAGAATGCACGGAGTTGGCGTCAAGTACTCCGGGAGTTACGACGAACAGCAATTGCGCGACTTGGCGACGCGTGTTGACCAGTTGTTGGAACAGGGATTGGATGCCTACATCTACTTCAATAACGACGCCTATGCATACGCTGTGGAGAACGCTTGGCAGTTGGGGCAGCTGTTGGAGGATTTGGTAAGGAGAGGCGATGCGCAAGGAAGCTATGCTCTACACGAAACTGGATGACGGTCTTGTTCGCTGCTCTCTCTGTGCCCATCGCTGCACCATAAAGCCGGGCCGCCTGGGTATCTGCGGGGTCCGTCAGAATGTGGAGGGAGCGCTCTACACCTTAGTGTATGCTGAGGCCATCGCAGCGCACGTGGACCCCATCGAGAAGAAGCCAATATACAATTTCCTCCCTGGCACGCGGAGTTTCTCCATAGCCACCGTCGGCTGCAACTTTCGCTGTAGATTCTGCCAGAATGCTGACATCTCACAGGCTCCCAGGGAGGGGTTCTCTCTGACTGGGCAGGAGCTTCCCCCTGATCAGGTTGTAGCTGCGGCCAAGAGGTATGCTTGTGACAGTATCGCATACACGTACACCGAACCGACCGTTTTCTTCGAATATGCTTACGATTCGGCGAAACTGGCTCAGAAGGAAGACATTAGGAACATCTTCGTGACCAACGGCTACATGACCCTTGAGGCACTTGAGACGATCAGCCCCTATCTGGATGCGGCGAACGTTGACTTGAAGAGCTTCGACGATGCATTCTACCGTCGAGTGTGCGGAGCCAGGCTACAGCCCGTGTTGGAAACCATCGAAGCCATGCATGAACGAGGCGTGTGGGTCGAGGTGACCACTCTGCTGATCGCAGGACTCAACGACAGCGAGGATGAACTGCGGCAGATCGCTCAGTTCATCGCTGGAGTGGACCTAGACATGCCGTGGCACGTCTCGCGCTTCACCCCACGCTACAAGATGCGCAACAGGCCAAGCACCCCTATCGACAGCATACATCGTGCGGCGGAGATCGGGGGAGAAGTGGGTCTCAGGTACGTGTACGTGGGGAACGTGCCAGGGAATCTTCACGAGAACACCCTCTGTCCGTCTTGTGGCGCGGTCGCTATCGGCAGGGTTGGCTATCACACCACCCTCAATCTGGATAGGAATAGATGTGCTTCTTGCGGTCAAGAATTGGCTGTCGTTCGCAGGTAGCAAGGAGGGAAGTGAGTGTTCGACCGAGAAGAGCTGAGGGAGTTGGCGAGCTATCGAGATGACAAGAATTTGATCTGCAGTTTCTACTACCCGCTGGAGAAAGGCGAACCAGCGGAGGAAGGCAGTCTCATCAGGTTGAAGAACTTGATCAACGAAGCTCAGGCAGCCAAAGAAGAGTGGACCGGTGCACAGGTGAAGTCTGTATCCGAAGACTTGGCCCGCATCGAACGCTTGGCGACGGAGGAGATGGTGATGGGCAGTGGGGGCCTCGCAATCTTCGCCTGTTCCGCCGTCGATCTCTGGAAGCTCTATCATCTGCCAGACAAGGCTGGGCCGCTGCTGGCAGTGGATCATGCTACGCGGATGAGACCAATGATTGAGCTGCTGAATCGGTACAAACGTTACTGTACCGTGCTCGTCGGCAAGGGGAGAGCCCGTATCTTCTTGCTCAACCCGGCCGATGTCGAGGAACGATCCGACATCTTCGGGGCGGTACCAGGCCGGCACGACCAGGGAGGGTGGGCTCAGGCACGCTATCAGCGGCATCACAATGATCGCGTCATGCACCACTTGAAGGACACTGCCGACCAGACCTTCGCTCTGCAACAGCAGGAGGAATTCCGGCGGCTTTTCGTCGCTGGGACTGACGAGCTGGTGAGCGAGTTCGTGGAATACCTTCATCCCTATCTCAAGGAGAGACTGGCAGGCACTTTTCCCATGGAGATGGTTAGCTCTCCGAAGGAGGTGCAGGGACAGACTCTGGACGTCGCCAGGCAACTGAGGGAGGCTTACGATAGGGAGTCCATCGAGAAGCTGAGGGGGGAGGTTCACACGGGCAACCTCGGTGCGGCGGGACTGGAGGATACTCTCCACGCACTGCAGAAGCGGCAGGTGCTGATGCTGCTGGTCAGTGCCGATTTCAGAGCCCCCGGTCAGCGTTGCACCGGCTGCGGCTCGCTCTGTGTGGTGGAACCCTGCCCGTTCTGCGCATCCACGACCGAGCCGTCAGAAGACATTGTTGAAGATGCTGTGAGCCAGGCCTTCCTGCAGAACTGCGAGATCAGGTTTGTACAAGGGGATAACAAGGAGAAGCTCGCTGAGCTGGGCAGCATTGGCGCCCTCCTGAGATTCGCGGGATAGGCTGGCATCGCCCCTATTCCTGCTCTTCGATGGGCGGTAGCCCCATCTCGCAACGAAGACCATTGATCTGCTGGGGCGTGAAGCGGCTGTAGTTGCTGCCGGGAAGCCTGACGGGGCTGAGGATGCCTGTCTTGGCCCACTTGCGGACCGTGTTGGGGTGAACACCGAACATCTTGGCCACTTCCCCTACGCGATAGAGTTGCACTATCTCATCGGCAGGTAGCCCCATCTCCCGGCGCAGACGGTCTATCTCCTCGGCCGTGAAGCGGTTGTACTGGCTGCCGGGCAGCTTCACAGGGCGGAGGATGTTCGCTTCTACCCATTTGCGGATAGTGTTGGGATGGACATCGAACATCTGCGCCACTTCGCCCACACGATAGAGCTGCATCGTCACCCCCTATGAGCAGGAACCTCGTGGCCGGTCTCACGCAGGGGAGGAGATGAGTTCGCTTACCATCAGCCCTCGTCCACTTCGTGGCGTGTCTGTCAAAGCTGGACGAGAATCCGCCCTCCGCGACAATCCGACGCTGGCCCAATCAGAAACGCTTCGCCTGTGCTGAGACTACTACTCTGGATCACTGAGAATGATCGCGAGTAGCAGGACTCAGATCTCGAATGCAGCGTGCCTGGCCCAAGGCGGCGGCGAGAGGACGATGATAGTGGGTTTGTGGCCTACGTGCATTCAATGACCATTATAGAGCAGAGTGCGCCATCTGTCAATGCTGCAAAGAGCCTCTTGCCTCTCGGCTGACGCCGAGCAGCGCCGAGGAGGAGACACCGTCTGGCCAGGCTCATTGCTGGGTGGGCGTGGGAGTCTCGACAGACTCCTCGGTGGGCGTGGGTGTAGGGGTCTCAGTGGGCGTCATCGTGGGAGTTGGGGTGGCGGTTTCGATTGGCGCGGCAGTGGGAGTCGGCGTAGGGGTTGCAGTAGGCTGAGGTGTAGGGGTGTCCGTTGGTCGGGGGCTCATTGTAGGGGTAGGAGTGTGTGTGGGCCAGGGCGTGCTGGTAGGGGTGCGAGTCGGTATCGGGGTGCTCGTTCGAACCGGAGTGAAGGTGGGAGTCGCGAACACGTTGTTCACGGTCACGTGCACCCGTGCCTCTGCGCTATGGCCGCCCTGATCGAAAACCACCACTCGTAAGGAGTGAAGACCATTCTCCAACCCTTGCGTCGGCCAGCGGCCCAGGAGACCATTGTGTACTGGCTCGTGGTGCGGCCCGCTGACTGCTCCCCAGCCAACGGGCTCGGGTCCTACTCCGTACTCCACAGCGAAGTGGGAGAAGTCTGTCATATCTGCAGAGCCCCAGACATCTACGGTGCCTCCAACCTCTTGTCCGTTGGTAGGATGCGTCAATCCCACCATCGCCGGTTGTACGTGAACTTCGCACTCTTCTCTCGGCGGCTGAGGTTTTCCTATTCGCTCGGCCCACTCTCTGGACTCGTCGGGATAGACCTCGAAGAATTTCTCCTCCACTACCTCGGGAGGGCAGAACTCGGTGGCCCTCTGGCCACTCACCTTGCAGATGCCAATCTTCTGGTAGATACTGTCTGATGCGGTGGGCGCTGTGCCATCGACGAATAGTTCCATCTTCGTCTCCGGGCAGAGTTCTGTAGGTGCCTGCCCGGACCGAGCGCAAATCTCGGCGGTGACTAAGCCCTGAGGGATCGGGAACTCTTTCGGCGGTGTTTCGGCCAGGACACGCTCCATGAAATTGTGCCAGATATGGCCCGCACCCGTGGAGCCAGCCACATGATCCATAGGGGTGTTGTCGCTGTTTCCTACCCAGACGCCAACCACGAGGTCGGGGGTGTACCCCACGGTCCAGCTGTCGCGCCAGTCGTCGGTGGTCCCTGTCTTGGCGGCCGCAGGCCTCGACAATCGAAGAGGGCTGTTGGGGCCAAAGGCGGGAGTGCGTGCCTCGTTGTCCGAGAGAATGTGGGTGATGAGATATGCATGTTGAGGTGAGATGACCTGCCGGCCCGCAGGGGGGCTGTACTGCTCGATCAGCCGTCCTTTGCTGTCCTCTATTCTCAGCACGACCACTGGAGGAATGCGCAGCCCCCCGTTGGCCATGACGGCATATGCTGCTGTGTGCTCCAGTAGCGTGATCTCCCCTCCGCCCAGTGTCAGGGACAGGCCATACCGCTGCGGGTCTGTGAACGTTGTGATACCCAATCTCCGAGCCATTTCCATCATCGTGGGTACACCCACGAACTCCAGCGTCTTCACCGCAGGGATGTTGTAAGAGCACGCCAGGGCTTGACGCAGCAGGACCGGCCCGTGCTCCTTGCCGTCGTAGTTCCTGGGTACATACGGTGGTCCCTCCCAGTTGGGGAATTCGGTCTTTGTGTCCATGATAAGGGTGGCAGGGGTCCATCCCTTCTCGAAAGCGGCGAGGTAGTTGACGGGTTTGATGGACGAGCCTGGCTGTCGCAGCGCGAGGGCCACGTTCACCTGACCATCGATTGCCTCATTCCAGAAATCGATGCTCCCCAACATGACCAGGACCTCCCCCGTTTGTGGGACCATGGCCACTACAGCGGCGTTGCTAACATGTCTGTCTGCCAAGGCGGCTACGCGCTCCCGCGCCACCTCCTGAGCCAAGGCTTGCATTTCCAGGTCCAGAGTGGTGTGCACCTGGAGACCGCCTCGGTAAGCCATCTCTGTGCCATACTTCTCCTCTAGGAGTTTGCGTACGTAGACTACGAAATGCGGGGCTTTCATATCCACGCGCAGGGGGACGAAGTACAATTCCTGTGCCCAGGCTGCGTCCGCCTCAGATCGCGTGATGTATCCCTCTTTGACCATCAGGCCCAGTACTACCTTCTGGCGATCTTTGGCTGCCTCCAAATTGGTGTAGGGGTCGTATATCGATGGCGACTGAGGCAGGCCTGCAAGAAAAGACGCTTCCGCCAGCGTGAGTTCACGGGCGGACTTGCCAAAGTACGTGTCCGCTGCAGTCTCAATGCCGTAGGCCATGTTGCCGTAGTATACCTCGTTCAGGTATAGCTGCAGGATCTCATCTTTGCTGTATCGTCGAGTGATCTCTTGGGCTAGCACCGCCTCCTGTATCTTGCGCGTGAAAGTCTTCTCCGGTGAAAGGAAGACGTTCTTCACCAGTTGCTGGGTGATGGTACTGGCTCCTGAGACTATCTCACCTTCCGTCAGGTTGAGTCGTGCTGCCCTCAGTATGGCCAAGGGATCGAAGCCTGGGTTTTTGTAGAAAGTCTTGTCCTCGGTGGCGATGGTGGCATCTTTCAGGTGCTGGGGCATATCCGCGATCGGCACAACCGTGCGTCGGCCGGCGTTGGGATCGAAGACCTCATAAAGGAGCCGGCCGTGGCGGTCATAGATCTTGGTGCTCATGAAGAGCCTACGCGCGCCGAGTTCCTCCGCCGGCGGTAGGGTGAGCGCGTAATATGCGTACACAGTGGCGCCGCCGGCCACCGCTATAGAGAAGAGGAGGAGGATGACCAGAATGAAGGTATAGCATCCCTGAACGAAGAAGCTCAGGCATCCACGGCGTTCCGGAGGTTCGGTTCTCGCTCGTGAGTAGTTGCGGTAGCGAACTCGATTGGTGCTCATGTCACGCATTGGCTCTTGCGAAGGAGGTTCTGCACTCCTATTACTAAACGCTCAGAGGGTCGTAGTAGTTCCTCTGTCAACTAGGTTTGCAAGGCAAGCTCCAAAGAGCTCAGGAGTTCGTGCTCCTCACCAGGGAGCACTGTACGGGGATCCAGGACGAGCCGCCCGGCCTCGATGCGTCCTACCACTGGCGGCTCGCCTCTGCGCAGGCGCTGCGCAAGGTGATCGGGGGAAGGGATTCGAAGAGCTACTAGTCTGGTGGGCAGGGTCTCGCCGGGGAGGGAACCACCGCCAACTGTAGAAAGGCCAGGTACGACCTCCACCTCTGTGGCCAATTCCACAAGCCGCTCAGCCCAGGACTCAGCTCGTCGCTGTATGTCTTCCAGACTCAAGCTGATCATCTGCCAGACCGGTAGCTTCTCAGTGGCCTCCTGCTTCAAGTAATGCAGCAGGGTGGCTTGTATTCCAGCGATGGTCGTCTTGTCCACTCTGAGCGCGCGAGCGAGGGGATGGCGCGTCAGGGAGGCGATCAGATCGGCGCGGCCCACGATGATGCCTGCCTGCGGCCCGCCCAGCAGCTTGTCTCCACTGAAGCAGACCAGGTCTGCTCCTTGGTCTACGCTCTCCTGGACCATGGGTTCGTGAGCCAGCCCAAAGGGAGCGGTGTCCAGGAGAGCCCCACTGCCCAGATCATCCACCACGAGCAGGGCATGCTGATGAGCCAGGTCCACCAGTTCCTGCAAGGTCGCCTCCTCGGTGAAGCCAACGACCCTGAAGTTGCTGTGGTGGACGTGCATCAGCAGCTCCGTGTTCTCACCGATGGCTTCCTCATAATCCTCTGCACGGGTGCGATTGGTGGTCCCCACCTCCACGAGTCGGACTCCACCCTGGGCCATCACTTCCGGGATGCGGAAGCCACCGCCAATCTCGACCAACTGGCCCCGTGAGATGACTACTTCCCTTCCCCGTGCCAGAGCTGTGAGCACCAGCAGAACGGCCCCGGCGTTGTTGTTCACCAAGAGGCCGCCGCCAGCCCCGGTGAGCTGGCACAGCAACTGTTCCGCATGAGTGTATCGTGAGCCGCGGTCGCCAGTGACCAACTCATACTCCAGGTTCGAGTATCCAGCGGCTGCCAGTTCCATCGCTGCTATTGTCTCTTTGCTCAACGGAGCACGACCGAGATTAGTGTGAATGATCACTCCGCTGGCATTGATAAGCTTGCGCAGCGTGGGCCTGCCGGTGGCCTCCACATCTGTCAGGACTCGATCCAGGAGTGTGGCGAGGGGAGGACAGGGCTGGCCGTTTGTGATGTCTTGTCGGGCGCTGTCCAGAACCCGCCTCACACTTTCCACGACCATGTACCGACCTTTCTCCTCCAGGGGTCCCTGCATCTCCCCTCTCTGGAGCATCTTCTCCACACTGGGCAGTCTGCGCAATTCATCGTGCATGTGCGATCTCTCAATTCTCCGCTCGGTACACAGTTTCGATTATACTTGATAGGCATGGGCAAAGCAATGGGTTGGGCTCTGTGTGGCCCGCATTCGGTGAAGGGTGGGGCTGGCCGGGCAATCATCTGTGCGGTTGCGGTATCGCGGCTCCCAGGGCCCTTGGACGTGCGCATCCTTGCCCCCCTTGCGGTGTTGTACTATCTGGAGTTATGGGGCCATTCTGCGAAGCCATAGAGGGTGCCAGCGGAAGGTCACGGCGGTGTCCGGGCTTCTCAGGATAGATCTAATCCAGGATAGCTACCAGGTGATGTACCACGTGGATGACCGGTTGAGCGGTTCTTGCACCGCTGCAGTCAACGGCCGTGGAGGCTGCAGAGGCGGAGGAAAGGTGCTCGGATTCAGTGTGAATTCCGGTAACATTGTGTGCAGCTCGTCTTGTAATGAGATACTGACTTGGCGATGGGTTGGAATTCCGTAGGCGCATCGGTGTCATCTTTCGTTTTACGGAATCCCTAGGAGGACTTGACATTTGGTCGAATATGTGCTAAGATATGATATCGAGCAGACAGGGACGCCGCGAACGGGCTTCTCCGGTCAGGTTCGCACATTAATATATCTTCGCTGTTGCACAAGGAGGTGATGCTTATCGGAAGTAGTGAGCAGTTCTCATTGAAACCATGTGACACTGTAATGCCCATCGAAGGGAGAATAGGAGGTTTCAAGAATGGCAGAGAAAACCCTGTTTGCACGTAGGGCCACCGGGTTGGTCCGGGAGATCGGGTTCCTCACGGCAGTGATCCTGGCCATCGCCAACGTGGTTGGTCTAGGCTGGCAGAAGCGCGTCTTCCAGTCCATCGGTGCCGAAGCCGTCAAGCCCGCAGAGTACTTCCTCGGCATCCACCCCATGATCATGGCCTTCTTCATCGTGGGGATCTTGATGCTGCTCTCGATCTACACCTTCATGGTGCTGTCGGCAGCCATGCCCCGCTCTGGTGGAGGGTATGTGTTCATGTCGAGGATCCTGAGCCCCGGCTTCTCCTTCGTGGCCACCTGTCTGGAGTTCCTCTCCGTGGCTGTCTCCTACGGCCTCATCGCGGTGGCCACATTTGAGGCGACGCTGATCTTCGGCGGCCTGGCGGGGGTTGACACCACCGCTCTGGCAAATCCCTGGTTCATGACCATCTTCGGCATCGTGATCATCGCCATCTTCAGCGCTATCGCCTGCCTGGGCACCAGGCAGACGGGCTACTTGCTGCACATCATCTTCTGGGTCCCGGCGGCCGTGCTGGTTGTGGTGTATCTCGTGTTCATCATGGCCACCCCTACTACCATGGAGAGTGGAGTGCAACTGATCACCGGGCACTCGGCGTCGGAATACACCCAGGCAGCACTGGCTCAGGGGCTAGCGTCTTCGGGCAACTACTGGAGCGCTGTGTTTACAGCTAGCTTCTTCGCCTACTGGGCCTACATCGGCTATGCCGCTTCCACGTTCGTCGCCGGTGAGGTGAAGGAAGCCTCCCGCAGTTTGCCGCGGGCCATCTTCACATCAGGGGTCATCATCATGTTGATCTACATGACGATCTCCTTCTTCCTGGCCCGAGCGGGTAGCATGGCTGGCGTGGACGCGGCCACAGGCTTCAGCCTGGTAGATGCGGTCGGGTTCCTAGGTGCTGGAGCAGGAAGCTATGCGGACGCTGGACTGCCGAGCATCGGGCCGTGGATGCCGACTTTCGCTGGCATCTCGGCTTTTGGGACGTTCGGTGCGGCGGGCGGCCGTCTCTTCGGCTGGTTGCTCCTGGCGTTCGCGGCTTTGTGGGTGGCCAACGACATCCCGCCTTTCATCCTCACTTGCTCGCGGATGATGTTCGCCATGGGCTTCGACCGCATCCTGCCGGAGTGGGTGGCTGACGTCAACGAGAAGTGGCACTCCCCGGTGAACGCTATTATCGTCACCTCGGTGGCGGCTTTGCTGGGTGTGGTGGCCGAGGCGGAGTTGTTCGGTCCAAACGGCCTCAACATAACGCTCATCCACAGTCCGTTCGGACAGCAGTGGATCAGCTCGGCGGGCGCGGTGGTGGCCACCGACCTGTGGGATGCCCTGTTCTTCAGCGGCGTGGCCCTATCTTGCGCCTTGTTCCCGTCAAGGATGCCAGAGGTCTTCGAGCGGGCGCCGTGGCGGCAGAGCAAGACGGTGGTGCAGGTGCTGGGATGGATAGCGCTTGTTGCCAACGCCGGCCTTTCGCTGCTGATCGTCTTCCACCCCAACGCCTACGGATGGGGCCCTCTGACCGGTAACTGGCTCAGCATCAACTTCTGGTTCACCATCGTGCTGATCCTGGTCTCTCTGGGGGTGTACTTCTGGGGTCGGAGCAGGGCTCGCCGTGTGGGCGCGGACTTGACCACCATCTTTGCCGAGATTCCACCGGAATAGAGTCTCGGGTGTTCGTGGCGTAACTTGAGGCTCTTCGTGGGCCCTTAAGGTGCCCGCGAAGAGCCTTTCCTATTCATTGGCGATGCCGGTGGTCCGATCGTGAAATGCGCCATACCGCCAGGCTGGCTAAGGCGCCCGATCTTGCGTCAAGTCGGACCTTCAGGCAACAGCTCTACCACTGGGACCGCAGCGCGCTGGGGGAGATGAAGGTCGAGGACTACTTGCTCAGATTGGAATACAACCTCATGCTCGGTGGCGGAAGATGGGTCGCTGATTTCAACGAATCCTTCTGGAACTACCGTCTTGGTGATTTGGTGTTCGATATGTTCGTCCGAGCGTCGGTGAGGGGCAAGGGCTTCGCACTTTCTCAGTGGCTTGCCTGGCTCACCATCCCTAATTACCAAGTTGCCTGCTTCGCCTATTCGAAGGATCCTCAGTTGAAGTACTTGTACGGGGTGTTGACGACCATTTCAGCATACTTGAGGGAACATGAGCTCGCCTGGGCCTGGTTGGTGATCTGCCACGAAGGTCCTTTCTCTCGTAAAGCCAGGGCGATGGTGGAACACAACGCCAACGCAGAGATAGGCCTCGCTCTCGTTGATGTCAGTTCCCAGGAGATAGTCACGGCCTCTTCCTATTTGGGCCGAAGGATGGACAGGTTCCTCGCATGTTTCAACTGAGAGCCGCTGGACCATTGCGTCTGGTGTGCCTTGGCAAGTTCTGGGTCCTCCATGTTGCTTTTCGCTTTCTGTCCCCAGTGCTGGGAAGCTGGTGATATGAGATGAGGGGACCGAATCGCTCCGCAGGGTGTCTTTATCGCGCGGTGACTCGCCTTCTCCAACGGAGCCCTGGCAGAGTTGGCCTGCAGGCCGTTGTCGAAGGCTGGATAGGGTGCTTGGGCCGGAAGAGGCAGTGAAGGCGTCACGAGGCTATGGGAGCCGAGGAGGAAAGGCCAGATCGTTTCACGTGGCTCAACTCTCAGGGGCGATCGAGAGCGATCATTGGGATATGATTATTGGTGACAGCGCTGAAGGTTGCTTGGCCATTGCTTGTTGTGTTACAATTGGATAAATCGGTGACGGGGAACCGCAGGAGCAGGCAGCAAGGTGGACGTTAGGGACTACCTACTTAAGCTGGAGGACAACTTGATGGTCGGTGGCGGAAGGTGGGTCGCCGACTTCAATGAATCTTTCTGGGACTACCCCATGGGGGATCTGGTTTTCGACATGTTTATCACCGCTACGGTGAGACCCAAGGGCGTGTTCCTCTCCCGAGTGGCGGCTTGGCTCACGACGCCCAACTACTATGTCGCCTGTTTTGCCTACTCCAAGGACCCAGGATTGAAGCGCCTGCATGAGGTCCTGACCACCATTTCCAAGTTCCTGAAGGATGAGGAGTTCGCCTGGGCCTGGTTGGTGATTCCCCACGAAGGCACTTTCTCCACAAAGGCCAGGGCTATCGCGGAAAGCCACGATAGTCGAGAGATTGGCCTCGCCCTGGTGGACCTTGATTCGCAGGAGATTATCAGCGGTCCGTCATATTGGGCTAGAAAGATGACCAGGTTCATTAAGTGCTTCAAATGAAAACCATCGCACCTTTGCAGCTAATGAACCTCGGCAAGTCTTTCGTGATCTTCTTCATAGTCACTTCCCTGGCCTGGATCGGTGCCAACTATGTCATTTTTAGGGATTTCCTAATCGGTTGGCCCATTCTGATCGGGAACGTGATCATAGCTGGTGCGGTAGGCTGGTGGTGGTACAGAAGGAATTACCATGCTATACTCTCCTATGATGGTAGAAGCTTCGAGTTGCAGAGAGGCAAGGCGCGCAAGAAATCGAAGAATTGGAGGGATTTCTCCCGCGTGTCCCTCGTGCACGAGGGATATGGCAGGTTCCTGGTGAGGCTGTATGAGGATGACAAGGAGCACACAGACATCCCAGCCTCGGACTTGAAGCTGGACGCCTCGGATTTCCGGTTCGAGGTAATGGAACTAGTGGGGGTAGGTGAATGGTTGACACATTGAGCAGGCCTGGAAAGGAGTCGGAAAATATGGAAGAAGGACAAGGGGTCTCGAAGCGAACGATCACGATGGAAGAAGAGGTGCGCCGGGTGGTTGACGCTGCCCGTGACAGGGGGCTGCACCTGAGGGTGATCGGGGGCGTGGCCGTGAAGTTGCATTGCCCCAGCGCCGCACACCGCTCCATGGCGCGCACGTATGGCGACGTCGATTTCATCGGCTACCGCAGCCAACGGACGGAGGTGTCCCGCTTGATGGAGGACCTCGGTTACGAGCCCAACGTGCGGTTCAATGCGCTCCAAGGGCACCGGCGGCTGCTCTTCGACCATCCGGAGCTGGGATATGACGCTGATGTGATGCTTGACGTCTTCGTGATGTGCCACGAACTGAATTTCGTCGGCCGGCTGGAACGGGACGAATACACCGTGCCCATCGAGGAGCTACTGCTGTCCAAGATGCAGGTCATTGAGGTGAACGAGAAGGACGTCAAAGATAGCTTCGCCATGCTCTATGATCACGACGTCAAGGAGGTTGACGACCTCGAGACCATAGACCCGAAGTTCATCGCCAAGCTGTGCAGCGACGATTGGGGCTGGTACAAGACCCTGACCATGAACATCGACAAGTTCGGCGAACTGGTGCCGGACTACCTGGAGGAGGACCAGCAGGGAGTCGTCCTCGATCGGCTGTCCCGCTTGCGTCACGCCATCGAGGAAGAGCCGAAGTCGATGAGGTGGAAGATGCGGGCCAGGGTTGGCGAGAAGAAGCGCTGGTACGACCTACCCGAAGACGTGGTGACCCACAAGTACTGAAGTTTGACTGCGAACTACAGGTCGGGCACACAAGCAGCACCCCACTCCCCGGAGTGGGGTGCTGAGCATGTTGCAGGGTTCGAGATTCCCTGATCAGGCGTCGATTCTCCGTAGCTGTGTCAACTTGGTGCCATCGATTTCGACCAGAAATCCCTTGAGGATGCCTTCGGCATATTCGCTGCCGGGATTGAGACACTCCGTGCGCCCAAGCATTATCCGGCCTGGACTTTCGTGGATGTGACCGTGCAATCCCAACAACGGTTGGTATTCCTCGATGATCTTGCGAACCGC
>CAYGAW010000089.1:0-39741 GCA_964347945.1 uncultured Anaerolineales bacterium | reverse complement strand
GGCGCTCTTCTCCCTGGGCGTACTCTCCGTGAACTGGACAGGGCTAATATTCGTCGTCCTGGGATTCGTTCTGATGCTGGCGGATGTGAAGGCTCCCACCCACGGGATTCTCGCCACTTTGGGTGTAGTGTCCTTCATCCTTGGTTCCATGATCCTGTTCAGTTCCCCGTACGCCCCCGTTTCCCGAAATCTAGTCGTGGGGGTGGGTCTGTCCACCGGCGCCTTCTTCGCCTTCGTCGTTGCCAAGGTCTTCGGCGCTCATCACCGTAGACCGGCCACTGGGCAGGAAGGGCTGGTGGGCCAGCTTGCGGTAGCGCGTTCTGATCTGGACCCGACGGGTACGGTCTTCCTGAAAGGTGAGTTGTGGCAAGCGGTGGCTAGGGACGGCACGGTCAAACGAGGCGAGGAGGTAGAGGTTTCTGAGGTAGACGGCTTCAAGCTACTGGTCGAGAGAGTCGTTGGAAGGTCCGGTCACGAATAGAGCATAGGCAGATTCAGGGTAAGGTTAGGAGGCATAACTGTGGGACAGATACTCGAATTCATCACCGGCCTGGGTTTCACCGCCCTAATTGTCATCATCGTCCTCATAGGCATCTTGGCCTCGGCCATCAAGGTGGTGCAGGAGTACGAGCGCGGGGTGATCTTCCGACTCGGTCGGCTGATAGGAGCCAAGGGGCCTGGCCTGTTTTTGATCATTCCCATCGTCGACCGCATGGTAAAGGTTGACCTGAGGGTGGTGACACTGGACATCCCCTCTCAGGAGGCCATCAGCAAGGACAATGTGACAGTAAAGGTGAACGCGGTGGCCTATTTCCGCGTCGTGGATCCCTCCGATGCCATCGTGCAGGTGGAGGACTATCGCAGGGCCACCTGGCAGATTGCTCAGACCACACTACGCAGCGTCTTGGGCCAATCGGAACTGGATGAACTGCTAACGCATCGCGAGAGCATCAACCAAAGGCTACAGCAGATCATCGACGAGCAGACTGAGCCATGGGGCATCAAGGTGAGCATCGTCGAGGTCAAGGACGTCGAACTCCCTGAGAGCATGAAGCGAGCCATGGCCCGCCAGGCCGAGGCAGAGCGAGAGAAGCGAGCAAAGATCATCCACGCTGAGGGTGAGTTCTCGGCCGCCGAGAGGTTGCGGGACGCTGCTGGGACTATCTCTGAGGAGCCAGCGGCAATTCAACTGCGCTACCTGCAGACCCTGACTGAGATAGCCGTGGAGAAGAACTCAACGATTATCTTCCCCGTGCCTATCGAGTTCGTTAAAGCCTTTGCTCAATGGTTCGGCGAACAACAAACTGAATAACGATCTAGGAGGCCAGCTATGGGGGGGTGGGAGTACGACATCACCACTCACACGGCCGGAGAGGTGCTGGAGGTACGAGAGCGACTGGGACATCCTCCCGACCCGCAAGATCTGCAAGTGGTCTATTGTGATACCGAGGGAGTGTGCTTCTTCGACGAGGCGCCGAACCCCTACGTCGAGGCCATGATCCACATCCTCAACGAGAAGGGGAAAGAAGGCTGGGAGTTGGTCCAGGCAACGTTTCGCCAGGCCGACTTCATCGCTATCTGGCGCAGGAAACTATAGACATCCCCCACCCCGAACACCCACCCACCACAGGCGCCCGTCCCAAAGACGGGCGCCTGTCCAGTTCTCAGTGTCTTTCCTGTACCCAAGGCAGGACCCACCGCACGCAGATCCTCTTGAACCCGTGAACGTGCGCTCTACCCCGGGATCAAAACACTTCGTCGAGGGCTTCAGGCACCCCTCGCCGTTTGGCCCCCATCTAGGGCACGGTAGTCTCTGACACCGGAATGGCTATCAGGCGCAGAGTGATGGGCTGACCCAGTTCCTGGCTGACGGCCTCGTTCAGATGCTCGGCGGCCCCTTCCTCGAGCGGTTGGGCAGCATAGACCGTCACAATGACGGCTGTGATCTGCCCACGCTGCTCCAGATCGAAGTCCACAAGAGACACGCCTTCCAACGCATCTATCTCACGACCTAGCGCCCGGGCGATCACCTCCCGTTCCTGGGTAGCCTGGACTGTTCTGCCGGAGATGAAAGCCAAGGGCAGAGACAGCACCAGGAGGAGAAGTAGGGAGACGACCAGCCCTCGGCGGAGATTGCTTTCCCGTTCCCTCACCCCTCTCGCCGGTCGAAAGCCGAGGAGCAGGAAGGTGACGCCACCTGCAAGGGTGATGCCCACCAAATTAGTGCCAAACAGCAGCAGTCCTCCACCGGCCACTGCTATCTGACGCCCCGCCAACCCGATCCCGACCACCCCCAGAGGCGGCACCAGAGCCGCCGCGATGGCCACGCCAGGTAGCGCGGCAGATACATCCTTGCGGGACGCGGCATAGGCCCCCGCCGCCCCAGAGGCCAGCGCGATAAGCAGATCCAACAGATTGGGCGAGGTGCGCGCCAGTATCTCCCCACCCACACTCCTAAACGGCAGAGCAGAGGCCAGCACCAGGGCGACGACGACAGCCGCGAAGATGCCCTTGATAGCTGACTCCCCAGCATCCCGGAGGAGCCTGATGTTCCCCAGGGCGATAGCCAAGGCGACGCCGATCATGGGGCTCATCAGCGGGGCCACCAACATGCCACCGATGATGACCGCAGCGCTATTGAGCAGCAAACCCAGGGTGGCGATAGTGGCGGCCAGGGACATCATTACGTAGAAATCGATGTCCGCCCTGGCGCCCTCTCGGATCTGGCGGTAGACCGTTGATCGCTCCTCAGCTTCGAGGGTGGGAAAGAGACGATACAGTACGCCCCACACCCTTCGGAGCCAGAATTCCGGAAGCGGGGCACGCTGCCGGGCTATCATTACCGGTACCGGTGATCGTGCGGCTATCCTCTCCGGTATGGTTCCGAAGAGGAATCTGTCGAAGAGACCCTCCCCCGAGGCACCGAGCAGCATCAGGTCATGCTCCTCAGCTTCCGCCAGGATGCCGCTTACCACACCAGAAGCCGTGATGACCTTGGGCCGGATCAAACCATTAACTTCCAGACCCTTCACCGTCTGGGCGATCATCTCCAGACCGTGCTGCCGATCCTCGGCCGTAGCACCCTCACGACAGACATACAGTGCCGTGACCTGAGCGCCATACAGCCTGGCTAGCTTGAGAGCCACCCGCGCCGCGATAGGGGCGTGGGGGCCACCGCTTGTTGGAACCAGGATCTTTTCCACTGTGCTCAGCTCATCGCCCTTGACTAACACGACATCGCACGGAGCATTTTCGACTACTGGATTCAGCACACGACCCATTAACCGACCCTGTGCTTCAGAGTACCCTTCCCAACTGAGCAATATCAGATCGCACTTCTCTTCGGCGGCTGCGTCCAGTATGCCTTGGGAGACACTACGGGCCACCCTCGTGACCGGGGCGAGGGAGACGGGGCCCGTATCCTCGGCAGCGAGCGACCAGGTGAACAACGACTCTATCCCCTCCGCCATTCTAGAGCCCTCCCGGAGAGGCACCTGGGTCGGCAGGGTCACCACCCTCAGAGGGACTACTTCCCCGCCCTTGTCGCCCGCCAGAGCGACGGCCAATCTGATCAGCTGGGAATGCCTCTTGCCCGGCGCCAAGGGCACAAGTACGCGGTACTCGGCTTCCACCGGCTTCCTCTTCTTCTTGAACACGACCACGCCTTCCTGAGCAGCGATGTATCTCTCCTTCGCATAGGTGAAGTAGATCACCATCCCCGCCACGAGCCAGGAGGCCCCAGCCAGCAACGGTGCAACCCCTAGTGTCGGCAAGAAGAACAAGTTGACCACCAGCGCCAGCGCTGGTATCAGAGGCCACAGAGGCAAGCGAAAGACGGGTGCGTCCTCGAGACTACGCTGCCGTAAGACATCGCCCAGGGCTATGGCGCTCATCACGACGAGGGCGCAGAATCCTCCGAGCCGGGCCACGACATCCAGGTCACCCAGGAGGCAAAGACCCGCACCACCTGCGCCGATCAGGAGCAGGAGGACGTAAGGAGTGCCGAATCGAGTACCGCGGCGTCTCAGCACGTTGGGGAGGAGGTCATCCTGGTCCATGGACTCGGCCTGCCGCAGCACGAACAGAACGGTCGAATTCAGGGCCAAGGGTATAAAGACCAGAGCGATCGCAAGTACCAGTAGCCCCGCGTACCTACCTACACATTGCTGGACCATCGCCGCCACGGGAATTCCGAGCTCGCTCCACTCTGAGCTCGCAACAGAACCGACCACTACGAGACTGACCATCATGCCCAGCACAGTCCCCACACACAATGTGGCCAAGAGAGCTCGTGGAATCGCTCTTCTGGGCTCGCGGATTTCCGCAAAAGTGAGGGGCGCGGATTCGAAAGCCAAGAATCCGATCAACAGTAAGGAGAGAGCTCCCTGGATACCAGGGGCACCATGCGGCGAGAAGGGTCTGTAGTTGTCCAGTTGCACCCGAGCCAGACAAACCAGACAGACCAGCACCAGCGTGGACACCACTCCCCAGGTGACTGCGTCACGCGCACGCCGCAGACCTCGTCCCCGCAGTATGTTGTACAGCGCCATGCCGAGGACCAGGCCTGCAGCTATGAGCGGCGTGGGTAACTGCACGTCCAGGTATGCCTCGAAGACGGCGCTCACGCCGGAGGCGAAGCCTAAGGCCAGCACCGCACACAGAAGAAGCCCCCCCAGCAGCACGCACCAACCACAGAGGAATGCCAACGGCCCCGTAGTGGCTTCACGCAGGAGGTCGTAGGCCGAACCCTCCCGGCCACTATTCAGCAGCAGTTCGACGTAGCACGCCAGGGTGAGCAGGAAAACCACGCCCATTAGCAGGTAGGCAAGGGTTGAGGCAGGCCCGGCAGCGGCGAGGACCGGTCCATGCAGCGTAAACACGGCAGCCGCCATCAGGATTGCGAGGGCCCTGGATGTGGCGCGTACGGAGTCAACTTCGCGGCTGAAACGTATCTCAATTGGGGGAATCTGTTCAGCCACAGGATCATCCTCCTCACGAAGCAGCTAAATCCTAGCACATCAGCAGACAATTGTACAGGGAATGATTGCCGCAACGACCCAAGCGTGCTATAATACCATCGGTCACTACGAGTGGTAACCTTCGGGAGTGTCTGCTAGATGAGGACGGGATGAGTACTGTGCCCAAGTTCATCTTCTGCACCGGTGGGGTCGTGTCGTCGGTGGGCAAAGGCGTCACCGCAGCCTCTATTGCCCGGATTCTGAAGAGCCGGGGCATCTCAGTGTCCATTCAGAAGCTGGATCCTTACCTCAATGTGGATGCAGGCACCATGTCCCCGTACCAGCACGGCGAGGTGTTCGTCACCGATGATGGCTCCGAGACGGACCTCGACCTGGGCCACTACGAGCGCTTCATAGACCAGAACCTCACCAGTTCCAGCAACGTGACCACGGGGCAGGTCTATTCCGCAGTGATTGCAGGCGAGCGCAAGGGAGACTACCTGGGCAGCACCGTGCAGATCATCCCCCACATCACAGATGAGATAAAGAGGCGCGTGCATCAAGTAGCTCATGAGAGCGGTGCCGAGGTAGTGATCGTCGAAGTGGGCGGCACCGTGGGCGACATCGAAGGCCTGCCCTTCATCGAGGCGCTTCGTCAAATGCGCAGCGACATCGGGCGGGAGAATGTGCTATACGCTCACGTTACGCTGCTCCCCCGGTTGGCAGTCACGGGCGAGCTGAAAACCAAACCTACGCAGCACAGCGTCAAGGAACTGCGAGGTATGGGCATCCAACCTGACTTCATCCTCCTCCGCTCCGACTCCTTCCTAGCCGATGGGATCAGGGCCAAGGTGTCACTCTTCTGCGATGTTGACGAGTCAGCGGTACTGCCTTTGGTTAGCACCACAACGATGTACGAGGTTCCACTGATCATGGAGGAAGCTGGCCTCGGAGATCTCATCGTGGAAAAGTTCGGGCTATCGGCGTCGGAACCGAACCTGGATGAATGGCGCAGGGTCGTGGAGCGGATCAAGAATCCCTCACGTCAGGTACGAGTCGCGCTGGTCGGCAAGTACGTGGAACTGGTTGACGCCTACATGAGCGTGAGAGAAGCCCTGTACCACGCTGGCGCCCACCATGATGCTGGAGTCGAAATCAGGTGGGTGGAATCGGAGCTATTGGAGGCGGATGGGGATCAGCTGCTGAGGGACGTCGATGGCATTGTGGTGCCAGGCGGCTTTGGCTACCGGGGTATCGAAGGCAAGATACAGGCCGCCCAATACGCCCGAGAACATGGCACTCCCTACCTTGGCTTGTGCCTGGGCATGCAGATGATGGTCATCGAATTCGCCCGATCCGTGGCGGGACTGGAGGGGGCCAACAGCACCGAATTCGACCCCCACACTCCGCACCCTGTGATCGACCTCTTGCCGGAGCAACGACAAGTGTTCGACAAGGGTGGCACGATGCGACTGGGCAGCTATCCCTGCCATCTGGTGGCAGGCACTCGCGCCCGCGAGTCTTACGGCCAAGAAGTTGTGCAAGAGCGCCACCGCCATCGCTTCGAGTTCAACAACCAGTATCGCCAGACCCTCTCCTCCCACGGGCTGACGGCGTCCGGCCTGCTAGAGGATGGCGACTTGGTGGAAATAGTGGAATTGGAGGATCACCCCTGGATGGTAGCCACCCAGTTCCATCCAGAGTTCAGGTCTCGCCCCAATAGGCCGCATCCTCTGTTCTACTCCTTTCTCTCTGAAGTCATAGACAGGACTGAGAGGCAACAGACGCCGGTACCGCGTCAGAAGGCCCAAGTCTCTTAAGCGGAGAGGCGTCGGTGGTTGAGGCATGGGGCGCCCCGATTTCCTGGTCATTGGCCATGTGGCGAAGGACTTGACGAACGGAGGATACCGGCTGGGCGGCACCGCGCTCTATTCGGCCCTCACCGCCAGGAACCTGGGACGGAGCGTGGGGATGATCACCTGCGCCGGCGCTGACGTAGACCTGAGCCAGCTCCTGGAGGATGTTGAGGTCGTCTGTCGTCCTTCACCCGTCACGACCACTTTTCGCAATGTATACCAGCAGGGACGGCGACGTCAGTACATCCACGCAGTGGCCGACAGGATCGATGCAAAAAGCGTACCTTCCCGTTGGCGTGAGGCGCCCATTGTCCACCTGGGACCAATTGCAGGCGAGTTCGACCCGGATCTGATGAGCCTGTTCCCCTCCTCCTTTGTGGGCCTCACACCACAGGGCTGGTTGAGACGATGGGATGAACAGGGTCGGGTATCACCCTGTCGATGGCTGGACTCCAGAGGTTTTCTCTCGCGGGCGGATGCGGTTATTGTGAGCCAGGAGGACTTGGAGGGAGAAGCTGGCACCTTGCGCAGCCAACTGCGGCTCTCTCGGCTCGCCGTGGTCACCGAAGGACCAGAGGGAGCTACTCTGCATTTGCAGGGAAAGGGCTACCACTGTCCCGCTGTTGAGAGCAAGGCCGTAGATGCCACGGGGGCCGGAGACATCTTCGCCGCCGCCTTCCTGGTCAGACTGGCAGAGACCGATGATCCCCACGAGGCTATGAGATTCGCGACTGCGGCAGCATCCATATCGGTGACGAAGGTCGGCATCGCTTCGGCCCCAGGCCGAGGGGAAATCGAGGACGTCATGAGACACGCAGCATGACCCGCATTTACGCTTTCGCCAACCAGAAGGGCGGCGTAGGAAAGACCACCACCGCCATCAACTTGGCAGCATACTTGGCTGCCAGAGGCAAGAAGCTGCTGCTCGTGGACATCGATCCCCAAGCCAACGCCACCAGCAGCCTGGGAGTAGACAAGGACCGTCTTCCGGCCTCCATATACGAGGCCCTCATTCAGCAGATCCCCCTCAGCAAGATCGTGTTGTCCGTTGACCAAGCCAAGCTGGAATTGGTGCCCTCTTCACCTTCGCTGGCAGGCGCCACAGTGGAACTCGTGCGCGTGCCCGAGCGAGCGCATCTCTTGCGGAAGGCCCTTGGCAGCCTGGATAAGCGATACGACTACATCTTCGTTGATGCGCCCCCTAGCCTGGGGATTCTGACCGTCAACGCCCTGACGGCAACCGACGGCGTGATCATCCCTGTGCAATGCGAATACCTCTCCCTCGAAGGGTTGGGCCAATTGATTCGTACCATCAACCTGGTGCGCAGGGACCTCAACCCCAGACTCAGAATCACCGGCCTGATAATGACCATGTACGACGTGCGCACCAAGATCGCCCAACAGGTGGTGGACGAGGTGCGCAGGTACTTCCCCGACAAAGTGTTCTCCACCATTATACCGCGAAACGTGCGCCTCAGTGAGGCTCCAAGCTACGGCGAGACCATCCTCACGTATGCACCCAAGTCCAGCGGTGCACTGGCGTACGAAGCCCTGGCAAAAGAGTTCCTGCAAAGATCGGACCAGACGGACAGGAGGTAAGTAGATGTCAAGCGAGAGACGAGGACTGGGCAAAGGATTAGAAGCCTTGATCCCTCCAGCGCCAACCCCGTCCGGGGTCACGGAGGTCGAGGTGGACAGGATCGTCCCCAATCCACGGCAGCCTCGTCAGGCTCTGGATCCCGAGGCCCTACAGGAGCTCGCTACCTCCATCGAAGAACAGGGTCTGGTCCAGCCCTTGGTGGTCACGGAGGTCGAGGGAGGATTTCAGCTCCTGGTCGGCGAGAGGCGCTGGCGTGCGGCCCAGCTCGCTGGCCTGGAGATGGTGCCGGTGGTTATTCGCGAGGCCACTCCCCAGCAGATGGTGGAACTCGCGCTGGTGGAGAACCTACAGCGTGAAGATCTCAACCCCCTGGAGACCGCGACCGCTTACCAGCAGCTTGTGGAAGAGTTCGGCATGACCCAACAGGAAGTCGCAGATAAGGTGGGCAAGAACCGCGTCACAGTGACCAATACTCTCCGTTTGCTCAAACTCCCCGACGAGGTGAAGAACGCTTTGCTGAGCGACGAGATCAGCGAAGGGCATGCGAGGGCCATGCTGCGCCTCAGAGGCGGTGTGGCACAGCTGCAAGTTCTACAGGCCATCATCAACAAGGGACTGAGCGTGCGCCAGACCGAGGACCTGGTTCGGCGCATGGTGGAGGAGCCAAAGACTGAGCCAAAACCGCCCCAAAAATCACCCGAGTTGCGAGCCCTGGAAGACGAGTTCCGCCAGGCCCTGGGCACCAAGGTGAACCTCACTCAAGGGAGCAGGGGCGGGAGGCTGGTGATCTACTACTATTCCGACGAGGAGCTACAGGGAATATACGACGTCATAGTGGGAGACTAGCGGAACCAGCGACATATCGCTTCTGATTACTGGTATTCAGTCCTCACGCAGCCTCACCTCGACCTCGCCTCTGGCACTGTCGACCTTCACTAGGGCAACACGTCGAGGGGGTCGAGTAGCCAACTTTCCTTGGCGATCTCGAAATGCAGATGAGAGCCGGTCGAGCGACCCGTACTCCCCATGCGCCCGATCATCTCACCTCTGGCCACATGCTCCCCAACGTGGACATAGGACCCACTCAAGTGGCCGTAAAGAGTCTGATAGCCGTTGGCGTGCCGGACCACGATCATGCGGCCGTAGCCTGGGTACTCGGTGAAGCCAGCCTTCACTACTTCACCGGAGGCAGCGGCATAGACGGGGACGCCGAGGGGGGCCGCTATGTCTATGGCATGATGACAACTCCAGGCCCGTTGACTGATGCGCCCAGCCGCTGGCCGGACCAAGGAGATACCCCCGGGCTCCACCTCCCCGGGAGTGAACCGCTGATCCCCGTAGACCATGCGCAGGCCAGGCTCACAGTGGCTCCCCATCACCTCGCTCACCATGGCGAATATGTCACCCACCAACGTGCCCAAGAGACCCAAGATGCCTAGTACCAGGAGGGCAACCAGCACTATCAGCAGGGCATACTCGATCATCCCTTGGCCTTCGTCTTCGAAACTAGCCATCCCCTTGGGAAGCTGCATACCGAAGACTCCCTCCGTGCAGTTCAAGGCTCCAAGCACTGTCAGCTAGACGTGGCAGGAGCACGGCAAGGTTCCGCCGCGACAAGACATCCTATCACAGAACCGAGTTTCGTGCCAGCCATTCGACGCAGATTGGCCGAGATTCGTGAGGTCCTCTCCGTACCACGTGAGTTTGGCGACTAGCCTCTAAGGCCGCGAAGCCTCGAGGAAGGCAATCACTTGCCCGTCAGACAGATCGGGGAATTGGCCATAGAAGCTGGCCACAGCGAATGGTGGAGTCTCCTGTGCGATGAGGCACACTAGCCCGTCCGCCTCTGCTTGCACCAGGTTCACAGACCTCCGCGGGCTGACCGGCACAGCGACCACGACCTCGCCCGGCTCCCCCTTACGGACGGACCGCACGCCTGTTAGCATCGTGAACCCTGAGGCCAAACCATCGTCGATGAGAAACACAGTCTTGCCCTTCACATCAGGCTTAGGTCGGTTGCCCCTGTAGACACGAAGGCGACGGCGCACCTCCTCCTGCACTTGGGCTGCCAGCCGCTCGATCTGAGCCTCCGTCAGGCGCAACTGCCCCACCAGCGGTTCGTTCAGCAGCAGTGTGCCGTCGGCGGTCACGGCGCCAAATCCAGCCTCAGGCTCCCACGGTATGGGGATCTTCCGTGGCACGATCACATCCAGGGGTATCTTGAGTGCCCGCGCCACCTCAAGAGCAACCGGTACGCCGCCCCGAGGGATCGCCAATGCAATCCCATCAACACCAGCATACGTCTCGGAAAGCACTTCGCCCAACGCCCGGCCCGCAGCCTGCCGGTCGCGGAAGAAGGGCCGTCGGGGCATGCTGGGAATGGTCTGACCGATCATGTGACAATAGGCGCTAGTGTCTATCCCCTCGCCCGTAGTGCCCGGTCCCTCATCCCTGTCTGCCGAGCCGCCTCGAAGAGCATGATGCTGGTCGCCACAGCCACATTCAAGGACTCCGCACCGCCTCTCATAGGGATGGTCACGGAGCTTGTTGCCAGCGCCCGGGCTTCCTCTCCCGGCCCACGAGCCTCGCCGCCCACGATGAGAGCGGTGGGCTGGGTCCAGTCTACCTGGTAGTAGGCCACCTGGACTCCAGGCTCGGCGATCAGAATCTGTCTCCCCTCTAGCTCACGCTCAAGATCGTCCCACTCCTGATCGTGAAGAATCGACAGGCGAAAATGAGCGCCCATGGCCCCGCGCACCACCTTGGGGCTGTAAACGTCCACCGTCCCCTTGACGGTGATGGCCTGTCCCACCCCAGCCGCCTCCGCGGAACGAAGGATCGTGCCCAGGTTACCAGGGTCGCGCAGTCGGTCCAACACCAGGATCAAAGGAGACTCGCCTGGGATGGGTTCGGGGAAAGGCAACACGGCCAGAATGCCTTGGGGCGTCTTGGTGGCCGCCATAGTGGCCATTACTTGATCGCTGACGGTCAGGGGCTCCGCTCCTGAGGCGCGCAGGAGCTCAAGACTAGAGCACCCTCGAGCTTTGGACTGGAAGGATTCGGTGTGAAAAACAAAGACGGGCTCTTGGCCCGTCTCAATCATCTCCTCTGTCAACCGCAGGCCTTCGACGATGAAGCGCTTCTCCCGGTGCCGAACCAACCTGCGGTGCAATGAGCGGACGTACTTTACCTTCTCATTGCCTTTGCTGGTGATCACTGCGCTCCCTTGGCCACGTCAACCAGGCGAGCGAAAGCCTCAGCGTCTCTGACCGCCAGATCCGCCAGAACCTTGCGATCCAGCTCCACTCCCGCTTGTCTCAGACCGGCCATGAAGCGACTATAGGACAGTCCATTCTGGCGTGCAGCCGCGTTGATACGAGTGATCCACAATCGTCGGAAATCTCGCTTGCGCCGCCGGCGATCCCGGTAGGCGTACGTTAGAGACTTGAGCATAGCTTCATGGGATCTGCGGTAGAGAGAGTGCTTGGTCCCCCGCTGTCCCTTGGTCTCCTTCAGGACTTTCTTGTGGCGTCTGCGAGCTCTCGGCCCGCCTTTCACTCTCGTCAACTCGATATACTCCTTGATTATGTGTGCCTGGGCCCTAGCTACGATTGCCCCTTTTCTTGATGTAGGGCAACAGTCTCCTTACGCGCCTCACCGTGCCCGCGTCGTCGACTTCGATGGTCTTGTCCAAGGAGCGAGTGACACGGCCTGGCTTCTTCCGGCGCAAGTGACTCTTACCGATCTTCACTCGTCGTATCTTGCCCGAAGCCGTTCTCCTGAACCTCTTGGCAGTGGTCTTGTGAGTTTTCATCTTGGGCATGTGAGCCTCCCTGAGAAACCGTAGGCTCTCCTGTGCGGCACGGAGACGGGCGCCAGTGGCGCCCGTTTGAAATCTCCTCACCTGCAACCGGATGCCTAACTCGAGGTCTTCTTCTTGGCGGCCGGAGAGAGGATCATGAACATGCTCCTTCCCTCCATGCGAGGACTGTATTCCACCGTAGCCACATCCTCCAGATCAGCGGCAATGCTGTTCAACCTCTCCTGCGCTATCTCCGGATGGGTGATCTCCCGACCGCGAAACAGTACCCGGACCTTTACCTTGAATCCCTCCTCCAAGAAGCTGCGCATGCGGCTGACTTTGAAATTGATGTCATGGTCACCCGTCTTGGGCCGCAGGCGTATCTCCTTGAGCTCAACGGGCTTGTGGGACTTCTTCGCCTCGCGGGCCTTCTTCGCCCGCTCGTAGCTGTACTTGCCGTAGTCCAGCAATCGACAGACAGGAGGATCAGCGTCGGGAGCGACCTCGACCAAGTCCAGATCTTGCCCCCGGGCGATTTCCAGGGCCTCCCCGACGGGGAAAATACCGAGTTGCTCGCCCTCTTCCCCGATTAGGCGCACCTCTCTGGCCCTAATCCCCTCGTTGATTCGTCGCCTCTTCTTAATGTCTTTCACCTCGTTGTGGCATCACAACAAATCTGTTTGTGCACATCCTCCTGGTACCCTGAGTCCGGAACAGGGAAATCGTCGGAATAGGTCCTCCTCTAACCGCCAACTATACCACATTTGTGCCGAGAAGTCAAATGCACCGCAATGCGAAAACCGCCCGATTTGCGGGCGGCTCCATTGCTCCGAGGGACCTCCCTGTCACTCAGGAACTCGGGTCCCTCCAGGCCGCTTCCTTGTAGCGCCTACATTTCGATGCTTCGGTACTCAACCTACGTTACGGGCGCTTGCGCCGCTCCCGGTTATCGGGACGATACTCCGCTTCAGCACCTCCAGTCACCCGCAAGGATTGGGGGCCTGTTACGTGGCCGCCTGGCAGTTGCGGCGACCGGACTGTCACCGGCTGACAGACCACAGTTTCGCACGGCACACCGGCGATGGGTCAGGCCACTTCCTAGCGTTCAGGCAGCTGCCTGGATCACGTTCCTCGTCCATACACAATCACACTTGTGCCGATGTCTTGCATCAATGTGTCGGGCGAATAGAATAACAGCCGAGCAACCATTATCAAGTCACCCGCCGCACCTGCTGAGTTGAATGCCACGAAAAGTATGAGCATTGGTACGAGGACCACCGGTGCGATTGGCACTAGCAGCAGTCCTACGAGTGTTGACAGTACGAGGGGGGCTATTCCCACAACCAGATACTGGTTACGAGGGAAATAGACCTCCGATGGCGCTCCCACATAGATACCCAGCCATGTAATACCAAGAGTGGGGCGTTTGCCACTGAAGTGCCAATAGCATGGGCCATGCATAGGTTCATGTATGACCATCACCAAGGCCAAGGCGACGACGATGCCTACGGCCAACTGGGGTGGAATCGCGCCTGATATTGCGCCATCAGGTGCGACGGTCACGATGTCGCGTAGCCCGCTGCCTTCCAGTGCAGCGGGGCGAAGAAGGTTGGTGAACTGCACAAAGAACCGGCCAACTGCAACGAGTAGCATGATGCCAAAAACAATCGCGCCAAGAGCAGCTATTCTGTTCTTTGACAAGTCGAGGGCAGCTTGTTGTCGATACTTTGCAGGGAGTACTGTCATTGCCTACACTGGCTACCCCTATTTCTTCACTAGTGTTCGTTTGGATCGGTGTGTGCCTAGCTGCGACCCCAACGGTTGAGGCTAGAGTTGCCAGCCCGGTTTGCAGCGTGTACCCCTGCTGCAAGCCATCTATCCCCCGGCAACCAACAGCATGAAGATCACGTTGTCCCCTTCTCTTAAGGGCACATCCAGTTCGTCGTGGACGACCCACTGCCTCTCATTGATCAAGACCTGGATAATGGAGTCCAGGTGCCCCTCGTCGTCCAGCAGAGCTTCCTCAGCCGCTCGCCCATACCGCTCAACAATGTGTTCCAGGAGCTCCGCCACCGTCTCCCCTGGAAAATCCACTTCTACCTTCTTGCCTCCCATGGCCTTGATCAGAGCCGGCAACGCCATGAGGCGTACATTCACCTTCACAGTATGACTCTGCTCCTTCCAGGGCGGAGAGCCTTTACCTTCTCGGTGAAGTCGTACTGTCGGCAGGCAGGGCACAGCCGCAGATACTCGGCAGAGGCTTCCGGCCCCGTCACCTTCTCCCGAATATAGTCTGCCGTGTGCATGGGCACAACGAACCCACCGCATCGCTGGCAGAAGAGGCCATGCTGGGTCACACCCTCTTCGATGGCTCGGGCTCGCACAGCCTGGACGAAATCTCGAAACCTTACCCCAGCGGGGCACAGTTCCGTACACACATCACAAGTCAGGCAAAACCATATACCCACATCGGTCAGGATGTCGAAGCCAAACAGCGCCTTCTCCACGATTCCACGCGGCGAGGCCTCGTACGAGAAGTCCTTGAATATCTCTGTCATGGGACATGCAGAGGCGCATTTCCCGCACTCAACGCAGAGAAGCGCCCTGGTCTCCTTCAATAGCTGGTCGACCGAGTCGTCCTTCATGAGTCGCGAGTCCTCACCTAGGCCTCAAGGGCCCCCGGTATCCTCCTCAACTGCTCGAAGCTAAAGACGGGCCCGTCCCGGCAGATATACCGATCGCCAATGTTGCACCGACCGCACTTCCCCACCCCGCATTTCATCTTCATCTCCAGCGTGGTGATGATGTTCGCGTCGGCGTAACCCATCTCCTCCAGTGCCTGGACGACCAACTTGATCATGATTGGGGGTCCGCAAGTGAAGGTGACCTTGTTCTCGGGCACAGGGTTGATCTCACGCAGGAAGGGTGGCACGAACCCTACGGGTCCATCCCAGGTCTCATCTCCCACGTCCACCGTCACGTAAAGCTCCACGTCGGCCCGCTCTTCCCACTGTTTCAACTCTTGTTTGTAGACCAGGTCTTGGGGACTGCGGGCCCCATAGATGATCTCCACGGCTCCGTACCGCTCCCTGTGGTCCAACACATACTGGATCAATGAACGAAGAGGTGGAAGACCGATCCCGCCCCCGATGAAGAGCAGGTCCTTTCCCTCGATCTCCTCTGTGGGCCATGAATTGCCCAGAGGTCCCCTCACCCCAAGCTTGTCCCCCACCTCCAAGTCGTGGACGGCGTTGGTCACCGTCCCGACGGCCCTGACACAGAACTCCAGGAACCCCTTCCACGTAGGTGAAGAGGCTATGCCGATTGGGCACTCTCCAACTCCGAAGATGGAGACTTCGGCGAACTGCCCTGGCTCGTACGTGAAAGACTCCTTCAACTGGGGATCGTCGAGGGTCACCACGAAGGTGCTGATGTCGGGCGTCTCCGGTCGGACTTCGGTGACGGTGGCGATCGAAGGCAGATAGATGTTTTCACTCACTTACACTCTCCTTGGCGAGAATGTCCTCGATAACCTGGGTGATCTCAGTGCCCCCTGGACAATGTACCAGGCACCTGCCGCAACCCACACATGCATACTCCGTGCCGTATCTGGAGGGAAAAGAGCTGAACTTGTGGAAGTATCGGTTGCGGATCCTCTCCCTCTTGGTCGGCCGTGGGTTCTCTCCGCTGGCCATGAGGGCAAAGTCGCTGTACATGCATGAATCCCAGCACCGATACCGCACGCCGTTTGCGGTTGAACCCACATCTACTATGTCAAAGCAATGACATGTCGGACAGACGTACGTACAGATGCCACAGCCCAGACAGGGGAAGCTCAGCTTCTCCCAGTAATCGTCTTCCCAAAGAGATTCTATCCTGCCTTTCAGCTCGCTTACATCCAGTTCCTTCATCGCCACCGGCGGCGGCTGAAGCTGCTTTGCTTCCTCGTCGCTCAGCGGCGAGAAAAGCTCCTCCGACAGCGCCACCAACCTCTCCCCCTTCTCGCTCGCGACGTCCACCAGATAGACGCCGTCTGCCTCTGTCAGCAAGATGTCGCTGCCTTCGGAAGACAAGGGGTCTATACCGAAGGTGCTGCAAAAGCAGCTCGACCTGGGCGGGGTGGGGCAGGCCAGAGCGATCAGAGCGGTCCTCTTTCGCCTATCGAGGTAGTATGCGTCTTCAACATCGTGCGCGAATACGGCGTCAAGAAGCAAGAGGCTTCGCACGTCGCAGTTCCGAATGCCAAACAGCACTCTGTCTCTCTCCAAAGCCTTCGTTTCCTCTATCTCGATTTCCCTCCCCCTCTTACGGAAGGAGAAGAGGTTCTCGGCAGGAGGGAAGAACACACTCTTGGGCGGAATGACCGAGTTGGCGTACTCCAGGGTGAACTCTGAGCTCGAGTCGACCGGTCTGAAAGATATGACGCCGTCCTCCTCCGTCGGACCGATGAGCTCGTACTCCTCCCCGATCTTGTCCAACCACCGGCTCAAGTCGGACTTCTCGATCTGCTTTCTTTCCACTCAACCCTCCTACATGAACGGGTCCTGATCATCCAGCTTAAAGTCGACGAGAGGAGGCACCGTATCCAGTTCCATCCCGGCCTCGTACTCGAACAACTCGGCGACGTCTTTCTGAACCTTCTTGTAGAGGCGGCTCAAGGGGATGTTCATCGGGCATACCCTTTCGCACTCCCGGCAATCTATGCATCGTCCGGCCAGATGCACAGCCCTGATCAAGTGATAGATCTCGTTCTCGGGCAGCAAAGGGGGCTTGTCGAGCCACCGAGGCACCTTGCGGTCAAATATGCACTCCTGGCAATAGCAGGCATAGCAGACCTCTCGACAGGCATGGCAGCGAATACAGCGCTCGAACTGCTTCTGCCAAAACGCTCTCCTCTCCTCCAAGGGAAGTTCTACCAACTCTTCGACCAAGTCGAACTCCCCCTCGCCCGCCTCTATGGAGGCCGGCACAACGTCGCCCAGAGTGAAGTCGTAGTCAAAGGACGTCGGGTGCTTGCAGAAGAAGCACTTATCGCGCAGCACGTGCTCCTTGGCAACCTTTCGCTCCTCCTCTCCGACGCTGACGAGGAACTCGTCACCCGCGTCCTCCAAGCGCTTCACCTCTTCCATCTGCACACCAAGCACCTTCTCAAGTTTCCGCGCATCGACCTGACCCTGGCACGGCACGCCGACGACCACCACTCTGTCGCGTTCGATCTGGTGCTGCTTCAACAGTTCCACAATGGCTCGGGCATCGCACCCTTTGACCAAGACGCCAACTCTCCCCTCAAGGTCTCTAGCCTGGAGAACATACTTGCTCAGATTCTGGACGCAAAGGGGGCCCCAGACCAATTCCCGAACCTCGTCCTCCCTGCTCACGAAGCAAGGAACCACGCGATGAGACTCAGATCCTTGACAGTGACCGATGAAGTAGTCGATCTCCCCCTCGTCCAGCAGCTTTCTGACTATGTCCCTTAGCTTGTCCTCCATCACCTCTCCCCTGGCCCGAATCCCTGGCTATCGCTCTGCGGCCGGCTAGGTCCTAGAGCCTTGATCTGCTCCGTCACCTCCGCGATCAAATCTGCGAACTTGGCTCCCTCCGAAGCCGAGACCCATCTAACCTGGAACCGCTCGGGCTCTATCCCGACATACTCCAGTAGCTTGTTCAGCACGAGCCCCCTACGCCTTGTGAAATAATTGCCCTCGGAGTAGTGACAATCTCCCGGATGACAACCCAGAACCAGTACTCCATCGAGGCCCTTGGAAAGAGCCGTGACAATGAACTCCGGTCGCACGCGCGCTGAGCACATCACCCTAATCACACGAAAGCTAGCAGGCATCTGCAAACGAGACACCCCTGCCAAATCGGCGCCGGCATACGAGCACCAATTACAGGCGAAGACCAAGATCTTGGGCTCGAAACCATCACCGTTCGCCGCCTTAGCCCCCCGTGTCACCTGTCATCTCCTGTGCCAGAGCGCCCACCATGCTGAGCAACTGCCTGTCGTTGAAGCCCCGCTGTTGCATGGCGCCACTGGGGCAGGCAGCCACGCAGCAGCCACAGCCTTTACATAGTGCAACGTTTACCGAGGCGCTCCTACCCAATCTGCCCTCCGCTATCTCGATGGCGCCGAAGGGACAGACCTGTGCACAGTTCTCGCAGGCGGTGCACGTCCCTTCATCGCAGTAGGCGGTGATCGCTTCCACCCGCACGAAGCCGTTCTGAATGGGGATAGCCGCCTTCGCCGCTGTGGCATACGCTTGCGACACGGTTTCCGGCATGTTGGACGGATACCGAGCTGAGCCACAGATGTACACGCCATCAGTGGCGAATTCTATGGGTCGCAGCTTCAGATGCGCTTCCAGGAAGAACCCTTGGCTGCCCAGAGGCACCTTGAGCATCTTGGATAGCTTCTCGCTATCGTCTCGTGCCACCAACGGCGTGGTGAGAATCACCAAGTCAGCTGGCAGGATTATCTCCTTGCCCATGAGTTGGTGCTGTACCCTGACCGACTCGGCCCGTTTGTGGCCCACGATCTGGGGCGGATTCTCCACATCGTATCGCACGAATCTAACACCCAGCTCCATGGCCCTGCGGTAGAACCTCTCAACATCGACCCCGTAAGCCATGACATCCCGATGGAGCACATGTACACCCATGTCGGAGTCCTGATCTTTGAGCCAGATGGCATTCTTGAGGGCCGTGGTGCAGCAGAACCGCCCACAGTAGGTCCTCTCCGGAATCCGCGCACCAGCACAGTTGATCATCACCACATTGTGAGGCAAGTCCCCCTCCGTCTTGAACCGTTCCTCAAACTCCAACTGAGTCACCACATTCGGCAACTCCGAATAGCCGTACAGGCCCACGGGCTGCAGCTCTTGCGCGCCGGTAGCCACAATCACCGTGCCCACCTTCAGGCCTTTAGCTTCGCCATCAGTCCGCACGGTTGCGTCGAAGTCGCCCATGAAACCCTCGACGGTTTCCAACTCGGCGCTGAGATAGACGGATATCTGAGGATGGGTTGCCACCTCGTGGAGGAGTGGTTCCAGCACCTCTGCCGTCCTCTGCTCGGTTGGAAACAGCGTGCGCACATCCCTCAATAGACCCCCCAGCTCATCCTCCCGCTCCACCAGATGCACTTCAATCCCTTGGCTGGCCAGACTCAATGCGGCTGTCATGCCAGCCACTCCACCGCCAATGACCAGCGCCGCTGGGAAGACCTGGCCCTCGAACTCCTCCTGCGGCTCAAGATAGCAAGCCTTGGCCACGCCCATCTTGACGAGTTCCTTCGCCTTCTGCGTGGCCGTGGCCGGCTCGTGCATGTGCACCCACGAACAGTGCTCCCGGATGTTGACAAACTCAAACAGATACTTGTTGAGCCCAGCCTGTTCGCACGCGTCTTTGAACAGAGGTTCGTGGGTGCGCGGTGTACATGAAGCGACCACTACCCGGTTCAAATCCTGTTCTGCTATCTGCTCCTTCATCGAAGACAGGCCCTCCTCGGAACAGGTGTAGAGGTTGTCCTCGACATAGACCACGTTGGGGAGGGTTCGCGCGTACTCCACCACTTCAGGGACGCGCACCACTCCTCCGATGTTGTTGCCACAATGGCACACGAAAACACCGACTCTCGTCTTGGGCATTCCTGGCTCTCTACTCCTTACGACACAAGAGTTCTGCCACCCTTGCCGCTGTTGCCGACGCCTGGATCACGGAGTCCGGAATGTCCTGAGGGCTGTGACAGAAGCCACAGGCAAGAATGCCCGCCACCGAAGTATCCACTGGGTGGGTCAGTCTGTCCGGAATGACTAAGAACCCAGATTCATCGAGTTTCAGCCCCAGCTTCTCGGCCATCTCTCGATCCACGCTGCGCGGCACCAGTGCCTGACAAAGAATCGCCAAGTCCACCTCCACACTCGCCACCCTGCGCACCGGATCTCCTGCCTCGCTGAAGACCGTCTCGTCGTACCACACGATGGGATTGCCGACGTCTCCATCGATGCCGATCTTTCCCGGGCGACTCCTGATGTAGGTCACATCATACTCTTCCTGAGCCCTGATGACATACTCCTGGAACTGCTTCCCCACGGCCCTCATGTCGGTATAGAAGATAAACGACTTCAGGTCGGGGTAGTGTTCGCGAGCGAGGATCGCCTCCTTAGTGGCGTGCATGCAGCACACGCTCGAGCAGTACGGCTTGTAGTTCACATCCCGCGACCCAACGCACTGGATGAAGGCAATCGTCTCTGGGACTTTGCCATCCGATGGCCGCTTCAGATGTCCGTTGCTGGGCCCAGATGCACAGATTAGCCGTTCGTATTCCAGGCCAGTGATGACGTTCTCTATCTCGCCATAGCCGTATTCCTTCAGCGAGGCGGGATCATAGGGATCGAAGCCTGTAGCCAGCACAATGGCCCCTACCTCCAGCGCCAACAGTTCTTCCTGCTGCTCAAGATCAATGGCCCCCGCCTGACAGGTGTCCTCACAGACGCGGCATCGGCCCTTGGTGAAGTAAAGACAGGCCTCCGCGTCGACGGTCATCTTGCGAGGAACCGCCTGGGGAAAAGGCAGGTATATCGCCCTGCGTCTGCCCAATCCCATGTTAAATTCGTCTGGTACTCGGCGAGGGCACTTCTCCGCACACTCGCCACAACCGGTGCACTTGGTCACATCCACATATCGGGGTTTCTTGCGTATCGTGACCTTGAAATCGCCAGCCTGGCCCTTCACCTCTGCCATCTCGGAATAGGTGAGTAGATGAACGTTCTCATGGCCCGCGCACTCGATCATCTTAGGGGCCAAGATACACATGGAGCAGTCGTTGGTGGGAAAAGTCTTGTCGAGTTGGGCCATCCTGCCGCCGATGCTGGGCGTTCGCTCGACAAGATAGACTTGGAAGCCCATGTGGGCCAGATCGATGGAGGACTGGATACCGGCAATCCCCCCACCTATGACCAGAACGGACTGACTACTCAACCTCTGCCCTCCGCGAAGGAGCACAACACACGAGAGGAGGGCATACTCCGCCCCTGGAACATGACACGTAGCATGCCCTCTCCCTCCCTAAGATAGACTATCCCGATCCTAGACCACCACGACCTTGGCCATCAGTTCAGCCAACCTAACCGCCGCGTCCCTCTTCTTCCTCAGGTTGACGGCGTTGGCGTCTACGTATTGTAGAGCCCCTGGAAAACAGAACCTGACGCACTGAGGATCACCTTCACAAAGATCACACTTGACAACCTTGTTGCTCACCGTATCGATACCCATGCCGCCGAAGGGACAGGCTGTCACACACATCTTGCAGCCTATGCACAGATCGTAGTCCAGGGCGACCTGCCCGAGCTCCTCATCCCTGGAGAGGGCATCCTTGGGACAAACGACTATGCAAGGCGCTTCCAGGCACTGCTGGCAGATCATGGGCATGTCGAAGCCTTCCATGAACCACTTGATAATGTGGATTCTGGCCCGGCTTGGATTGCTCACACCCTCGTGCTTGACTGAGCAAACCATCTCGCACAGCCGACAACCAGTGCACTTGTCTTGCTCTACCAGAATCATCTTATCCATGTTGGACATCCTCCGCTACAACATGTGGGAGGGCTCTTTGTCCAGGCCGAGCCTCTCCAGCGTCTCGGGGGTGGGCACGCCGTTCTCATCCCACCCATGTAGCTCGTAGTACTCATCTATCATCTGTTCAAACTTCTCACGGTCAATGGTTAAGCCACGCACGAGTTCCAAGCCACGCGTGGTGGGCTCGTCGAAGTACCGGTCCACCAGCGCATCATCCTTCCGCCCAAGACCTTCCCTGATGTTAAACAGCCTCTCGACGTTGTAGCTGCGCTCCGCCACATCCCAGACGTCTTGCGGTGACATCTCCAGTCCAGTGTTGTAGTAGATGAATTTGGAGATGTTGTCGAAGTTCAGCAGGTTGGGGCTCAAGAACACAGAGTGGAACTTGCACACCCCAACGCAATCTATGGCCATGTACATCATCTCCTGCCACAGCACCTGCCAGGACTTGCCCTCATAGTCCCGGTAGTCGGAGGTGAACTTCCCGTCGTACTTGACCGGGTTGTTGTACACGCTCTCCAAGACAGGCACCGGCAGGTGGTAGAGGTCTATGGCTGGACGGCTCCGCAGGTGGTCCGAACCCCTGGTGCTCGTGGCGACGCCCAGGGCGAGCGAGGGGGTGGGTCTTTCATCAGAATGCAGATTACTCATACCCTTGACATGGATGTTGTACTTCAGGGAATCCTTGCCAATCTTTGCCGCAGCCCGCAGAGGTCCCTCAGCCAGGATGTCACCTATGCCTTCACGGAAGGCGATACGCCTGATCAACTCCAACACGGCCTCGTCGTTGCCCCACTCGAGTTTCAGGCCATCCGTATCCTTGTCGGTCAGGATTCCCTTCTCGTAAAGTTCCATGGCCCAGGCCATCATGCTTCCCGTCTCGAGGATATCGATACCGTACTGGTTCACCAGATGGTTGCCCCTAAGTACGGTCTCGAAGCTGTTGCAGCCTACTTCCCAGCCAAAGGCGCCTTGCGCAGTGTATTCGGGACCCTCATCGTAGATGTCGTCGATCATGTATCGATGCCGACAATGCATGATGCATCCAAAGCAGCCCACGGTCCCAAATCCGTACTCCTCGATGTGTTCGCACTCGATGGGCTCCGCATCCAATAGCTGGTTGTGCTGGAAATTCTGAGTTCTCACCAAGCCCGTAGAGTTGGTCACACTCTGGATGAACATCGTGCCATACTTACCCATGATCTGGGCGAATTTCGTGCCGGCGATATGGTTCATGACCTCGTAGTCGTACTGCAGAGCCTCCTCAGGATGCCGGATCTCAACATCCATCGTCCCTCGCGCAGCAATGGCCTTCACCTTCTTCGAGCCCAGCACCGCGCCCATCCCAGTTCGTCCGCCGGCGTTCTTCATGCCGTTCATCACGTTGGCAAACCGCACCAAATTCTCACCGCCCAGGCCGATGCACAACACCTGCACTTCCTCGCCCAGTTCCTGCTTGAGAGCAGCCTGGGTCTCACGGGTGCTGAGCCCCCACAGATGGGAAGCATCCCGGATCTCGATCTTGCCGTCATTGACCCAGATGTACACAGGTTCCCTTGCCTTGCCCTCCAACAGCAGGTGATGAAATCCGGCCCAAGTCAACTCTGGTGCAAAGAAGCCGCCCATGTTCGTGCTGCCCACCGCGCCGGTCAGGGGTGACTTCGCGCCGACGTGAGTGCGTGCCGAGGCGGAAGCCAGAGTCGCACTGAGGAGCCCGGCACTTATGACCACCACATTGCCGGGGCCGAGGGGATCTGTGTTCGGTTCGGTGTGGTTGTACAGCAGGTACATGTCCACACCACGCCCGCCGATGAACTTCTTCCTTACCTCCAGCGGGATAGGTTTGATCCCTATCTCTCCTGAAGAGAGGTCGATGTAGGCTATTCTCCGACTGAGAGCCATCCTTCCACGTCCCCCTAACAATATACTACTACCAGCATCGTCGTATCGGTGATCGTCTCCCACAGCCACTCCATGAGACTAGAACTTCATCCTCTCCCACAGAGGTCCTCTTACCTTTGGCAGATCGGGGTTGACCCAGGAGATTCGCCACTCCCAGCCACAGGCGGGACAGGCGATCTTCTCCGCCCTCGGCGGCACTGTTACGCGCTCGAAGCAGTTGAGGCATCTGACCTGGCCCATGCGGCTTCTTTCTTTCTCCTTCTTCGCGGCACGCTTCTTGCCCATACTGTCTTCTCCTCCAGCCACCACGGACTAAAGTGGACTATTCTACTCCAATTATACTGGGACGACCCAGGAAAAACAATGAAGGGTGCCCCAAGAGAGCCCGGGCTAGGCTATAGCAGGCACTCCAAGACCGCGGCAATGCCCATGCCCCCACCTACGCACAACGTCGAAAGGCCGTACCGCAATCCCCGGTCCCTCAACTCATACAGCAGTGTGAGAGTTATCCTGGCCCCACTGGCCCCTACCGGATGCCCGAGTGCAATCGCCCCACCGTTGACATTCACCTTGTCCCGATCGAGGCCCAGTTCCCTCTCACAGGCTAGATACTGGGCAGCAAAGGCCTCATTGATCTCGATCAGGTCCATCTCTTCGAGCTTCATCCCCGCGCGCTGGAGGGCCTTCCTTGTGGCCTCTACTGGTCCTATGCCCATGATGTCAGGATTCACCCCCACGTTGGCCCACGAGATGAGCCGACCCAGAGGTTTCAAACCCAGGTCTTTGGCCTTATTCTCCGTGGTTAGCACAAAGGCGGCAGCTCCGTCGTTGATGCCACAGGAGTTACCAGCCGTCACGGTACCTTTCTTCTTGAAGACAGGAGGCAACGCGGCCAGGCTCTCGGGACTGGCGTCGGCTCGGATGTGCTCATCGCGGTCCACGATGATGGTCTTACCCTTCCGGCCCTTGACCTCGACGCCGACAATCTCCTCTGCGAAGCGACCGCTCTCCCGCGCCTCAGCGGCCAGGCTGTGGCTGCGGTAGGCGAACTCGTCCTGCTCCTCTCGTGAGAAGTCGTACATCTCTGCCAGGTTCTCGGCGGTGAGACCCATCATTAGCCCATTCCACTGATCCGTTAACGCCACCAAGATGTAGTCTTCCACCTCCACATTGCCCAACCGAAACCCATCCCGGCTCCCGCGAATGACGTGGGGGCACTGGGTCATGTTCTCTGTGCCCCCCACCAGGACGACGCTGGACTCTCTCAGCAGCAACTGCTGGGCGCCCACGACGGCTGCCTCCAATCCTGAGGCACAGAGACGATTCACCGTCAAGCCCGGAACCTCAATGGGGATCCCCACACTCAGCCCGATGTGACGAGCCACGTACGGAGCATCTTTGCACGTCTGCACGACGTTGCCAAAGACCACGTGGTCGATTGACTCAGGGTCTACATTGCAGCGCGCCAGGGCTTCCTTGGCAACCACTGCGCCAAGGTCTGTTGCAGTGACGCTCTTCAGCCCGCCGTTCAAGCTGCCAAAGGCGGTGCGAGCGCCATCAATGATCACTACATCAGCCATGTGAAGTGTAGTCTCCTTCCCAGCTCAATGCGAGAGACAAGGTTACGTCAGACTCTCGAATATGCCGGCCATGCCTTGACCACCACCAATGCACATGGTCGACAGCCCGTATCGCTTGTTCCGCTCCCTCAGTTCATACATGGCTGTGAGCGATATGCGCACGCCGGTGCACGCCGTCGGATGGCCCAGGGCTATGGCCCCGCCGTTGACATTGGTGATCTCTCGGTTGTTCTTGAGCTCCCTTTCACACGCCAGGTACTGGGCCGCGAACGCTTCGTTCAACTCGATGATGTCAATGTCGTTCAGCTCGAGCCCGGCTCTCTGCAAAGCCTGTCTGGTGGCGGGTACCGGTCCGATTCCCATGATGTCGGGATCGCAGCCCATGGCGCCATAGGACACCAGCCTCGCCAAGGGATTCAAGCCCCGCTCCTTGGCGTATTCCATAGTGGTCACCACCACCGCTGCAGCACCATCGGTGATAGGGCACGCATTGCCCGCCGTTACCGTCCCGTCCTTCTTGAACGCAGGCTTCAGTTTAGACAGTTTCTCAACGGTGGTATCGTCGCGGATCCGCTCGTCCTGCTCGAAGAGCTTGGTCTCGCCCCTCCTGCCGGCCGGCACTTCGATGGGTGCGATCTCCTTGGCCAGGCGGCCGCTATCCCGGGCTGCTTTGGCCAGCATGTGGCTCCGATAGGCAAACTCGTCCTGCTCGTCCCGCGGAATCTTATACTTCTCTACCAGGTTCTCGGCCGTCAAAGCCATGCGTAGCCCATTATAGCTATCGATGAAGTTCATATCTACCCAGTGCTCGATGACGCCTTCCCCATACCGAAGTCCGTCGCGGGCGTTCCTTATCACGAAGGGCATCTGGTCCATGGCCTCTACGCCGCCAGCCAAGATGAACTTGTACTCATCGTCCACGACGAGCATGCGCCCCGCGGTGACTATGGCCTCGAGACCAGAACCACAGATGCGGCCCAGGTTCAGCGCAGGCACCGGTATCGGGCATCCGGCCTTGAGGGCTATGTGGCGAGACAGGTATTGAGCATCCCCACTGGACTGAGAGGCATTCCCCCACACAACGTGATCTATCCAGTCCGGCTCCACACTTGATCGCTCCATGGCCTCCTTGGCCACGTGCACTGACATATCGGTGGGGTGGACATCCTTCAACGAACCGCCGTAGTGAGCCAGGGGCGTACGTGCCCCATCGAGGATGACGATGTCCTTACCATAGAAATTCATCGTGCATTACTCCTTTCACCAGTTGGCTTCTCAAGCTACATCTCGTAGCCTTGATGCTCACAGGTTTTGCCGCCTCCTCCAACAAGACAGGGGGCGCAAGGTACACCCGCTACGGGTGTCAATGCCTTGCACCCCGTATCCCACACACCTAGCACGCAGTGTAGACTACAGCTCCCTTCGGTCAACGACGCGCACGGCCTTGCCCTGGCTCCGTTGGATGCCGAAGGGTTCCTTGATGTTCACATTGGAGGAGACGTACAGTGCTTCCGCCAGAGCCTTCTTCACCTTCCCCTCCTCCTCCTTCAGGGTGTCCCACCCTTTCTCGAACAGCCTCTCGGTCGCCTCCACCTCCACTGTCAACACGTCCATATCCTTGGGGCGGTCCACGTAGATAATGTAGTGTGGCGACAACTCAGGGAAGCTCAACAGCACATCCTCTATCTGGGAGGGGAAGACGTTCACTCCGCGAATGATGAGCATATCGTCCGTGCGTCCCATGATCTTGCCCATACGGACCACGGTACGACCGCATTCACACTTCTCGGCGTGCAGCACGGTACGATCTCTCGTGCGGTATCGTATCAGCGGAAAGGCTTCTTTGGTCAGCGTCGTGAAGACCAGTTCCCCGGGCGTCCCATAGGGCAGAGACTCTCCCGTTTCAGGCTCTATGATCTCAGGATAGAAATGGTCCTCCGCAATGTGCAAACCGTTGTGAATGGGGCATTCCACCGACACGCCTGGGCCTATGATCTCTGCCAGACCAAAGATATCGAAGGCCTCCAAGGACAGCCTCCTCTCGATCTCCTCTCGCATCTTGTCCGTCCAAGGTTCGGCCCCGAAGAAGCCGATACGAAGCTTCAAGTCCTTCTTGGGATCCAACCCCGCCTCCTCAACCGCCTCGGCCAATACCAATGCGTAGGAAGGAGTGCAGGTCAGAACGGTCGAGCCGAAGTCCTGCATGATCGTCACCTGCCGCGAGGTCAGGCCACCCGAGACCGGGACTACCGTGGCTCCTAGTTCGTGCGCTCCCAGATGGAAGCCAAGTCCTCCTGTGAAGAGGCCATAGCCGTAGGCGTTGTGGACAACATCCCCTTTCTTCGTGCCACCGGCCCTGTAGACCCTGGCCATCACCTCGGCCCACACCTTCATGTCGTTGTCAGTGTAGCCTGTGACCGTCATCTTACCAGTAGTGCCGCTGGTGGCATGGATCTGCGTCACTTCCTCCAGCGGTGCGGCAAAAGGCCCGAAGGGATAGTTGTCCCTCAAGTTCTGCTTCACCGTGAACGGGATCTTGGCCACATCATCCCACGACTTGACGTCTCCAGGTTTCAGCCCGGCGTCATCAAATAGCTTCTTGTAGAACGGCACTTTGCTGTAGACCCTATCTACCGTCTGTTGGAAGCGGTTCAGCTGGACCTTCTCGAGCTCCTCGCGGGGCATGGTCTCCATCTCTTCATTCCAGATTGGATACTTCTTCTTCGCCATCTGTCCTCCCCTATTGGTGCACTAGACTGCTATGCCCGGTGCGTTCGTCAAGGATTGTATCACGGGTGCCAGCAAGAGACGGTCGGCACCCTGCGGCAACGGGATTCACAGACCCCGCCCGGCGGTAAAAGCCTTACGGTTCAGTTCCACATACTTCTTGGGTACTCGCTCCTCAACAACCTTCAGCCATTGCTCCTCGGACACATCCAAGAACTTAGACAAAGCCCCCAACAGTACAACGTTGGTGGCTCTATCCGTTCCGAGTTCCTGGGCCTTGGACAACGCCGGGACGATGTGATACTCCTTGGCCGCCTGGGACAGAGCTTTCTCTATCCGTTCCTGGCTAGGGTACTCCATTCCCCCCGAACTGACAGCCAGAGGTGGCAACCTCTGGTCATTCACTATGGCCGTCCCACCCTTCTTGAGAAGCTCAAGCCATCGCAGGGCTTCCAGCAACTCGAAGGATATCAGGTAATCTACCTCACCCTTGCCCACGAGGGGCGCATACACCTTGTCTCCCCATCGTACCTGACTGAGGACGCTGCCACCTCTCTGGGCCATGCCATGCACCTCTGACTTCTTCACGTCGTACCCAGCTTCGACGCCCACCTCTGCCAGGATGTCCGAGGCCAGCAGAACGCCCTGACCACCAACGCCAACCAGGGCAAAGTTCGTCGTTTCCACGGTATCTACTCCTTCACCATGTGAATAGCTTTGCGGGCGCACACCTGTTCACACACAGAGCACCCGAAGCACAGAATAGTGTTGATCTCCGCCTTGGCTGTGCCCGACTTCTCGTGGATCTCATCGCTTCTGATGACGGCCGGGCAGCCGATCTCGAAGCAGCGCCCGCAAGCGTTACACCGTTCCAGATCCACGTAGTACAGGGGCGGCCTCTCTGTGTACAGGAAGATACAGGGAGAACGCGTGACCAGCACCGCGGGCTTGTTGGAATCCAAGGAGGCTTTGAGCGCCTCCTCCAACTCCTCCAGATCGAGAGGGTCAACAGTGCGAACCTCGTCATACCCCATGGCTCGGGCCAGGGCCTCGAAATCCCCTGTTACGGTTTCCTCCCCCATCAACGTACGACCCGTGCTCGGATGAGGTTGATGCCCCGTCATCGCAGTGGTCAGGTTATCCAAGATAATAGTAACCGTATTGCTCTTGTTGTAGACGACGTTGAGTAGTCCTGGCATGCCAGCATGCCAGAGCGTGGAATCACCAATGGTGGCCACAGCCCTTTCCTCCACGCCCGCCTTGTTGATTCCGTGGGCCACACCGATGCTGGCCCCCATGCAACCCAGCGTATCCGTAGTCCCTATGGGAGGAAGGACAGCCAGCGCATAGCAACCTATGTCGCTATCAACCACCAAACCATACTTCTTGAGCATGTAGTAGACCGGCCTGTGGGGACAGCCCGCGCAGAGCACGGGCGGACGAGGTGGCAAGTCTCCCACATCTACCTTCTGTACCTCTACCGTCTCGCCCACCAGACCGGCTTCGTACGCCCCATTGCGAACGATTCCCGGGTTGAACTCGTCTATGATGGGGAAGTACTGTTTGCCGGCAGCAACCTCGATACCCATGATCTTCAGGTGCTCTTCTAGGAACGGATCCAGCTCTTCTACAACCACGATCTTGCCGACCTTGGAGGCGAAGTCCCGGATCAGCTTCTCCGGCAGGGGCCAGCTCATACCCAGCTTAAGGAACGACACCTCGGGGAAGACTTCCCTGGCGTACTGATACGACACGCCGTTGGCCACAACTCCCAGGGACCGGTTCCCCCACTCCACTTTGTTGTAGGGGAAAGTCTCAGCGTACTCGGCCAACTCTTTGAGGCGCTGCTCCATCACTGGACGGCGGCGCTTTGCGAAGCCGGGGATCATGCTGTACTTGACTGGGTTGCGCGCGAAGGCTTTTCGTTCCTCCGCAACGGCCTTCCTTTTTCCAAGCTCGACGAGTGCGCTGGAATGGCAAATGCGGGTGCTCAGACGCAAGAGCACCGGGGTGTCGAATTTTTCGCTGATCTCCAAACCCAGACCCACGAAGTCCTTCGCTTCCTGGCTGTCCGTGGGCTCCAGCATGGACACCTTGGCAAACTTGGCATAGTGCCGGTTGTCCTGCTCGTTCTGCGAGCTGTGCATGCCCGGATCGTCGGCGCTCACGATTACTAGCCCGCCGTCAAACCCCGTGTAGGAGGAATAGAAAAGGGCCTCAGCAGCGACATTCAAGCCCACATGTTTCATCGCCGCCAGAGCCCTCTTGCCAGCGTAGGCCGCTCCGATCGCAGCGTCCAGAGCTACTTTCTCGTTAGGGGACCACTCGGCGTATATCTCCTTGTACTGGACTATGTTCTCCAGGATCTCAGTACTCGGAGTGCCAGGGTAGGCGCTGGCGAAAGCGACACCGCTCTCGTACGCGCCCCGGGCCACCGCCTCGTTCCCTGATAGCAAAGCTCTCATCAAAGACCTCCGTTCCCTAAGTGCGAACCGTAACCACAAACGGCACAAGAGCCGCCCGACAGTGGCGGCACTTCATTAATGATGGTCGTCACGGGGGATGCACCGAATCTGGTCTCCTATTGTTGTCAGCCAGCCGACCCTCCCAGATACGCCTCCTGAACGCGTTCGTCGCTGAGCAGTTCGTCCGAGGTGCCCTCCAGAACGACACTCCCCGTCTCCATGACGTAGCCGCGGTCCGCCAAGTTCAGCGCAGCTCTGGCGTTCTGCTCGACCAACAGGAGTGTGGTACCGTGCTCGCGAAGTTCCGCAGCTACCCTGAATATCTCGCGGACCAGCAATGGGGCCAAGCCCAGAGAAGGCTCATCGAGCAGCAGTAACTCCGGCTTGGCCATCAGTCCTCTACCGAGGGCCAGCATCTGCTGCTCCCCTCCAGATAGTGTGCCGCCCATCTGCCTCTGCCTATCCTTCAGAATGGGGAAGATCTCAAAGACGAAATCGAGATCCTTGTGAATCTCCTCCTTCGTATCCCTACCGTGACGCAAATACGCTCCCAGTAGCAGGTTGTCCAGCACGTTCAAGGTGGAGAATACCTGTCGCCTCTCCGGTACCTGGCTGATGCCCAGATGCACGACCTTGTCCGGCGACAACTTGGTGATAGCGTGACCATTGAAGAGTATCTCGCCGGTTCTAGAGTGAAGCACCCCGGAAATGGTGTTCAGAAGGGTGGTCTTGCCCGCACCGTTCGCTCCGATGACCGTCACGATCTCTCCCTGATCGACGTGCAGAGTGATAGCCTTCAGAGCATGAATACTCCCATAGTAGGTGTTGATGTCCTTGACCTCAAGTAGCATTCGCCACCTCTCGAAGATGTCAGGCAGGGCTAGCTCTGTGGCATAGTCGCCGAGAGCGGTTGGCGTGTCAGAGTACGTGGATTTCCTCGTCCCCGAGGTAGGCTGCGATAACCTTGGGGTCTTTTTGTATCTCCTCGGGGGTGCCCTCAGCGATCTTCTCCCCGTAATCCAGTACTATGATGCGTTCCGCGATGCCCATCACGAAGGTCATGTCGTGCTCCACCAGGAGAACTGTTACACCGCGATCCCTAATACGGTGCACCAGATCGTCCAAAGCCTCCTTCTCGGGCCTGTTCAGACCAGCTCCAGGCTCATCCAGCATCATAAGTTCTGGCTCGGTGGCCAGACCGCGGGCTATCTCCAGCAATCTCTGCTGCCCGAAAGGCAGACTCGACGCAACCAAGTCGGCGAAAGAATCTAGGCCCACGAACTCCAGTTGCTCCATGGCCTTGTCTATGATCTCCGTCTCCTCTCGTTGACCTCCTGGCAATCGCAGGCTCGCACTGATCATCCCGTATTTGCTCTGGAGGTGCCGACCAACCATCACGTTCTCCAGTACGGTCATGTTGTTGAAGACCTGCAAGTTCTGAAAGGTTCTCGACAGGCCGAGCCCGGCGATGACGTGAGGTTTGAGACCGTTGATCACTTTGCCCTCAAACCTGATCTCGCCTCGCGTCGAGGGGAGCACACCAGAGATCAGGTTGAAAATGGTGGTCTTTCCGGCGCCGTTGGGGCCGATAATGGAGAAGATCTCCCTTGGCTCCACATTGAAAGAGACGTCATCAACGGCCAACAAGCCTCCGAACGCCTTCCTCAGATCCTGCACTTCCAGAATCGCACTGTCAGCCACGTCTCCTCCTGCGGAAAAGCGCCCTCAAAACAACATACCTCAAGCTGCGCAAGCCTCCTTAATGGCGGGGGTGGAGGGCCCTGGCACGTGCAACTTCCCAGCTCACGGGGCGGCAGGCTCTATCCCTGCACGACCCTGCATCACGCCACCTGTTCCGTCGGAGGTTCGACTTCTCTTCCGCCCCCTCGGCGCGCAGCCCATCCGCCCCTGAGCCGCCCATAGGCTCTCGTCACGCCATAGCTGAGTCCCTGGGGCATGAAGATCATGATTACCACGAGAAGGATACCGAAAAAGATGATCTCGTGCTCACCGCCGGCGCCGTGCAACAACTGGTGCAGTCTAGCACGCAGTACCTCCTTGATGACATAGACGATGCCCACACCGAACGGAGCCCCCCAGATGCTGGCCAAACCACCGAGGGCGGCCATGATCACCAGGTCTAGCGAACCTACGAATCCGAAAGGTGCCGGATTGACCAGCGTCTGATAGTGCGCGTACAGACTGCCGGCGATGCTTGCGAACACCGTGCTCAATACGAACACCTGAAGCTTGAACTTCTCGATATCCACCCCCATCGTATGGGCGGCCAACTCGCTGCCCTCGATTGCACGCAAAGCGCGTCCCACCCTCGAATTGACGATGTTGAGAGAGAGCCACATCACAGCCAGAGCCACAGCCCAGACCAGGAAGTAGTACCTCTCTCTGGGCCAAATCTCGAAGCCACCAATGCTCAGACGCGGAACACTGGCGATGCCGTCAAAAGCACCGGTGAAGGTACTGCCCTCTCGAAAGAGGATGAAAATGATGAGGCCTACGCCCAGGGTGCCCATGGCCAGATAGTGGCCCCTGAGCCTCAACACGGGCTTACCTATGAGATATGCTACAACGCCTGTGATCACCATCCCGGCCAGAATCATCAACCATGGCCACCACCACCATTGGTCAGGAATTAGACCAGGGAAGAAGACGTTGATACCACGATTGGCCGCCCTCGTGGTCATGATCGCTGAGACGTAGGCCCCTATGGCGTAGAAACCAGCTTGGCCCAAAGAGATCTGTCCCGCATGACCCATCAGTAGGTTGAGCCCGACCACGACGGTGGTCAGGATGCCAACGCGCACCATCGTGTCGAAGGTCACAACGCCACCCGTGAGATCTGAGAATGTCAGACCCATCGGCCTCGCGATCTCAATCCATCCCAGGAGGATGACAACCGCGGCGAAGATGCCAATGCCGATGCTGGTCTGGTGGCGTCTCCAACCTTGGTTCTGCATCGTTGCCTACCTCCGCTTATTCCTCAACGCCTCGCTCTCCCCCGCCGATGATGCCCTGTGGCCTGAAGAGGAGAACCAAGATCAGGATGATTAGGGCGAAGATGTCCTTGAAGCCAGCCTTGGTGACTCCCGCGCCGACGTTCTCGAGCACACCCAGCAGGACGCCACCAAGTACTGCTCCTGGAGAACTCACCAGCCCTCCCATGATGGCTGCTATGAAGCCCTTCAGCCCCAACCTGAGGCCCATATCGTACATCGGCCTGGTGGCTGGTGAGAGGACGATGCCGCCGACGGCTCCCAGGGCGGCGGCCAAGGAGAAGGCCAATAGAGACATGCGGCTGGGATTAATGCCCATCAGTTCAGCGGCCCTGCGGTTGATAGCGCAGGCGCGCAGTGCCTTGCCCAGCAGCGTACGCCCAAAGAAGAAGGCCAGCGCCACGAGAACAACCGCCACGGTGGCCCAAATCCAAAGGCTCTGGCCCTTGATCATAATGCCTCCGATGCGAATGATGTGATCCTCCAAGGCCAGGGTGGAAAAGGCGGGTAGGTAATACGGATCAGCGCCCCAGATAAGAAGAGCAATGCCCTGCATGAAGATATAGACACCTACGGTGATGATAATGAGGGTAAGGACGTGGCTACGGCGAGCGGGGAATATGGTCAGCCTCTCCACCAGAGCCCCGATGAGAGTAGTAACGACAACCCCAAAAATCACAGCTAAAGCCAGTTTCACCCCTGGGTGCAAGGGGAGATCAAGTTGATAGAAGGCGACCGCGAGCATGCTCCCCCACATCACGAACCCGCCCTGAGCGAAATTGATGATTCCTGTGACATTGAAGACCACCACGAAGCCAAGGGCGATCAAGGCGTAGATACTTCCGCCGCGAACGCCATCCACTATCAGCTGCGCGTATTGCACCGGCCCAAACTGCTTTGTGTTCCCCAGGTACAGAATGATGGCTACCAGCAATACCATGGCAGCCACTGTAGCTCCTATCCTCGCCGACCTGCCACGGAAGAATCTCTGCATGCCATGTCCTCAGTTCTGCTGAGCGAAGTTGGGGGCCAGGGTACGAGCCCCAGGCCCCCAACAGCAACAACGATCCTACCACTCCTCGGGCGGGAAGTACACCCAGGTACCGTTCTCGACCTTGACGAACCCGAGCGCCTCATACGTCAGGCCCAAGTGATCGTCCGGAGTGATATTGAACACTCCACCGGTCCCTGGCCAGTCCTTGATCTCGGTCTCGATGTAGTCCCGAATGGCTGCCCTTCTCTCCCCCAGGGTGAGCCCTTCGTCCAGGCTCTCCATGGCCTCGATGACCCACATCAGAGCGTCCATAGCGTGGCCGCCGAACGTGCTGATGGGCTCACCGTCGGTGAACTCGGTGTAGTCCGCGATGTACTTGACCAGAAACTCCTTCTGCGGATCGTCATCCGGCAGCAGGTCGGCGTACATCAGCTTGCCGCACGGCAACACCACTCCCTCCACCGCGTCACCGGCCAGGTCGATGAAGGCCTGGTTACAGACACCATGTCCGTGGACCACCGGCAGGTCTGGCGCCACCTCTCGAGAGGCCACGGTGGCCATGGAGGCGCCAGGAGGAATGGAGCCGATGACCAAAGCATCGCAGCCAGAGCCCGTCACGCCGGCCATCTGTGGGAACTCGGTATCGGTGCGCTCGAAGCTGTCCGTATATACCACCTCGATCCCCACGTCCTCCATCGCAGCCTGTGTGTTGGCCAGGCAATCCTGACCGTAGCCGGTGTTTTCGTAGAGATCGCACACCGTCTCCCAGCCATTGTGCTCGGCCCAGAGCGCCTGCCAGACGCCAGAGTGCAGGTTCTCCTGCGGAGTCTTGAAGGACCACTTGTAGCTCTCGCCCGTCTCCGCGTTCAGGATGATGGAGCGGGCAGAGGCCATGGACACGTACGGCACCTCGGCTTCCTCGATTAGCGGTACGATGGCGAGGCTGTTGCCGCTCAGGGTACCGCAGACGATGGCATCCACCTCGTCCTCCTCTATCAAACGGGTGACCACGGTGGATGCTACATCAGGTGTGCTCTCGGTGTCGTAGATGATGACCTCGACGTCGTGCATCACGCCGTCAGGGCCCGTAATACCACCAGCCTCCTCCAGCTGGGCCGCGATCAGATCTGCCGTGTTGCGCTCCGGCACGCCCAGGCTGGACCCGCCTCCGGTCGCAGCGGAACAGAAGCCCAGCCTGTAGGCTGTGCCCTCTGCCGGCGGCGCTTCCGTTGGCTCTGGCGGAGGCGGAGTGGGCGTTGCCTCTGGGGCAGGCGGCTGCGTGGGCTCTGGCGGTGGCGGCGGCGCGCACGCTGAGACCAAGAGCGATAGCAGGGCAATCATCGTCACTGCAGCAAAGACTATCTTCTTCACTTCTTTTCCTCCTCTATTACTCGTACTGCTCGATTTACCTATCGCCGATGCCAACGCTAAGGTTCGTTCCCCGTCACCTCCTTCCTGCACCGCAAGTTGCGGTCACCGCTCGGCCAGTGGTGCTCGCCTGGCCTGAGACACGTGCCTCAATCCTTGCAAGTCTTGCACTGGCCCTCGATATCTCGCGCGGATTATATATGACGGTGTGCTGTTTGTCCAACTCCGGCGACTTTCCGCGCGCGCAATGTCCTAGAAATCGGGCGTCAGAATGATCCTTCTCATCAGAGTGGTGGTGTGGGCCTCCTCGAACACGTCCTCGATCTGGCTCACCGGCCGAGTCTCCACGAAAGGCTCTAGCTGCACCTTCCCGTCCAAGACCATCTGTAGCACTATCGGATAGTACTCCGGCAGGCAACCCCACGTCCCAATGATCTCCGCATCGAAGGCCATCAGCCTGGAGAGCGAGTACTCGTTGACGTTCGTGGAGAAGCCAACCCACACCAGCTTCCCCACAAAACCTAGCAAAGCCAAAGCAATGTCCTGGGCCGGCTTGGCGCCGGTCATCTCGAAGATCTTCCAGCCCCAGTTATGCGGCAGCCCGTTGGCCTTGCACAGGTCACGGAACTCGTTGCGGATGTCTTTGGCACTCTTGTCGGTGGAATTGATCACGTAGTCAGTGCCGTAGTTCAGCGCCCTCTTCAGCTTGTCCGGGTGACGAGCGATTCCCACTACCACATCGGCGCCCATGGCCTTCAGGATCTGCGACATGAACACACCCAGGCCACCCGTCACTCCGGTGATGACGCACCTGTCACCCTCTTGGACATCCGCCCTCACCGCCGCCTGATAGGGACTTGTCACCGCATCGGCAATCACGGCAAGCCACTCTAGAGGCATGCCCTTGCGGTCTTCCACGGGGCACAGATCGATGGCTGGAACCGCGATGTGGCTCGAGAAACCGCCATACATCCCCAGGCTATTGCCCGGCATCTTCTGCGCCAAGCAACGGTTCCCGCGGTCCATGTCGCATATCGGACAGTTGCAACAAGGCATCACCGCCGGAATGATCACCTCCTTGCCCATCCAGTCCTTCTCCCCAGCGACGACTACACCGCTGATCTCGTGGCCCAGTGTGAGAGGCGGCTTGGTCACTGTGGGGACGCCATAATAGAAGTAGCCTAAATCAGTGTGGCAGACACCACACCCGGCTATCTTCACTAGGACCTCTCCGGGCTGTAGCTCCGGTACCGGGATGGTGGTCTTCTCCAGTTTGCCGGGGGTGACCTCCCCGGTCTCCCTATCCTTCACGGTTGGCTGAACCATCTGCCAGGTTTGTATCTCGTCAGGAACAGCTATCACTCTCTACCTCCTCGATATTGATGTCACATTTCGCTCTGCCGCTTCCGCCCCCTGCGACTCGGCAGCGAAAAGGGCTGCTCCAAAAGCTCCCATTTCCTGTGGATGCGGCGCGATCTCTACCTTCTTCCTGGCCCGTTCGCCAATGATCTCCGCCACTATGGGGTTGTGCGCCACAACCCCTCCACTCATGATCACCCGCCCCGTCAGGGTGTCCATCTCCAGGATACGCTTGGCCACCGAATTGAAGAGGCCTCTCACAATGTCCTCAAGTCGCTCACCACCTCTGATCCTGTCCAGCACTTCCGTGGCGCTGAAGACGGTGCAGAAACTGCCCAATTCAGTCCCCCTGCTGGACTTCCTGGCCAAGGCCTCCAGATCGTCCAGAGGGATGTCTAGCTTGTACGCCATCTCCTCCAGGAAAGCACCGGTACCTGCAGCACACTTGCGGTTCATCTTGAAGCTGGTCTTTCTGCCTTGAGCATCGAGCTTGACGACCTTGTTGTCCTGCCCACCGATATCTATGACGGTGATTTCCTCGGGGAAGTAGTAATGACACCCTCTGGAATGACAGCTTATCTCGGTCTTGCTCTCCTGAGCAAACGAGATGCTCCTTCTCCCGAAACCCGTGGCCACGATGTAGTCTATGTCATTCCTCTGCAGTCCGGCTTGCCTCAGGGCCTCTTCGACGGCTATCTCCGCAGACTCGAGCAGATTGGCACCCGACCTACGCACGAAGCTGCCCACTATCCCCTTCTTTTTATCTATTACTACGGCCTTGGTGGTCGAGGTGCCCGAGTCCAAGCCAGCGGAGTATCGCTCGTCCAGCTTCACTCCCTTCTCTGAGGAAGGCTACTTCCTCTCCTCAAGTTGCTCGATGAAGGCCTCGATGTTGGTCCTCGTAGTCTCCTCTGAATACATTCTCAGGTCGTTCAAGTCGGCGTCTATGACCAGGGTGGGAATGCCCAGCATCTTCTCCAGCCTCTGGGGCATGCCATACCGAGCGTTCGAGTTATTGGGACAGGTCTTGGAATCGTGAAAAATGATCCCGTCAACCTCGAAATCCCTCACCATGTTCTGCACGTATGCCTCTTTCGTCGGCTCACTGCGGTTGATGAATATCTCGGTGTAGGCCTGGGCCATGCTCTCGAACGGCTCGTTCTCGTCAAAAGCGCTGAAGATCCAGCTGTTGCAGTAGGTTGACACCAAAACGCATGTCCTCAATTCAGAGAACTGCTCAGATAGGGGCCGCAGTTTCCCCCAGATGGGCATCCCTTCCCAATACAGGCGAAACTGCTCATCATCAATGGCACCCACTCCGTCGGCGACTCGCTGTTCCAGCTCTGCTTTCAAGGTTTTGTAGTAGTCGTTGGCTCTCTGACTACCGCGCAGGCAGACAGCCGGCCCCATGTGGATCGTGCCGTCGAAGAAAGTCCAGGGAGAAGGCACATGCCTCGCCAGACCCAGCACATGCCCCCAGAGTTCGCTACACTCCCGCGAGAGTCGGATGCTCTCCGTGAACCTGTCAATGTCGAACTTCTGGCCGCTCACCTCCTCCAACGCAGGAATCATGTCGTTCAACTGTCGTACTACATCATCGATGTGGTGAGGCAAGACCTCCCCCATACCGTGTGGAGGGTTGATGCCCACCACCGGCACATTGAACTCCCGTCCGTAGAACTCAAACCACTCCCTCACATCCCGGCATTGGTTGGTATTGTAGGCCAGTACGTCAGGCCTAGGGACACTTTCGATGCCCGGATAGACCTTGGACAGGGGGGTTTCGCCCTTCAAGTAGCAGCCCACATCACTAGTCAAGTAGGAACAGATGTCTGGCGAGTAGCCTATGGCGTTGGCCATCGGTATGTAGTCCATGGCCAACCTGGTCGAGCCCAGCATCGCCCCATGATTCTCAGGGTAGTGTATCTCGAAGCCGAAAGCGCACAGCAGTTCCGCAGGGCCCACGCTTGTACACCACGCGATCTTGCCCTCCTCCTCCCCCTTGGAGATGCGGTCCATCCTGTAGAAGTAGCCTCGCATCACCTCGCCCAACTGCTTGGCAGACTGTATCGGCTTGCGCAGCAGCTTCTTCTCCACCATGGCACTCCTTCTACCTTGTCGAGAGACACAGGATGGAGGTCACAGCGCCTCAGCCATGACCTCAGTGATGTCCATCACCTTCATCCTCTGCCTGCGCTCCCTCTGCAGCTTGGCCGCTGCCAGCTTCAGATTGCTCTTACAAGTAGGACACGCCGATACTATTATCTCGGCACCCAAGTCCATGGCCTCGGCCACCCTCTTCTCGGCAAGCACTGAGCTGAGGTCTCCGTCGTACCCCTTCAGGCCACCGCCGCCTCCACAGCACTTGGCCAAGGCGCGGTTCGTGTTGAACTCCATCAACTCCAGTCCCGAGATGGCCTGCAGAACCTGCCGGGGTGGTTCGTAGATGTTCATGTGCCTTCCGATATCGCACGGATCGTGATAGATGACCTTGCTCGGCAACTCTCCCTTGAACTGCAACTTGCCCTCGGAGATCAGCCGATCCA
>CAYGAW010000088.1:0-26814 GCA_964347945.1 uncultured Anaerolineales bacterium | reverse complement strand
GTGGACGCCACGCAATCCGCGGGAGCCATCCCCCTAGACGTGGTGGCAAACGACATAGACGTGCTCCTGACGTCGGGCTACAAGTGGCTCTGTGGCCCTCTGGGCTCGGCGGCGCTGTTCGTCCGGCGTGAGCTACACGAGAAGCTCGAGCCCGGCATGGTGGGCTGGCGGAGCACGGATCAGATTGGGATAGACTTCGACAGCAGGCACATTGACTGGGCGCCGGCGGCGAGACGCTTCGAATTCGGCACCATAGCCTATGGTGGCACCGTTGGGCTGGCCACAGCCATCGACTATCTGATGAGCGTAGGCGTCGACCAGATCCAGAGCCATAATCTTGGTCTAGCCCATCGCCTGAGCGACGGACTCGCCAATCTGGGCGCACAGTTCGTGTCACCCTCCGTTGACAATCTGCATAGTTCCATCGTCACGGTGCGCTTTCCAGATCATGACCATGTTCAGCTGGCCCGCCGTCTATTTGACGAGCGCGTGGTGGTCTCCCCTCGCATGGGCGCCCTACGCATAGCTCCCCATCTGTATAACACAGCCGACGACATCGATCGCGCGCTCGAAGTCCTAGCAGAGGTCCTTGCACAAGCTTGAGGCTGGGAGGGTGGACAGATGAAAAACACCATATTCGCTTTCTTCCACAGCACGGCTCAGAGAGTGCCTGACAGGGATTTCCAGAGGATCAAGAGAGGCGCGTCCTTCTCTGGCGTCACCTACAGCGAGGTCTACCAGACGGTTCGGGAGATTGGGACCGGCCTGATGAGCTTTGGTGTGGGCAAGGGAGATAGGGTTGGGTTTATCTGTGACAACCGGCCCGAGTGGATCCTGATCAACCTGGCATTGCAGGGCATAGGCGCGCCTGACGTTCCGCGCGACTCGGACGTCCCTTTACCCGAACTGGAGGCCATAGTTGACGATTCGAAGCCAAGGTTCGTGATAGTGGAGAATGACAAAGGCCTCCGGAAGGTCCTAACCATCATGAACACCTTTCCCTCCGTCGCAGCGGCCATTGTCATAGAAGCGGGATCGCAAAGAAGGGAGAATGTCTACTCCCTCGATGATGTCGTCGCGGAGGGCAGAGCCCAGCTTAGACAGGGCAACAATGCTTTCCTGGAAGCCGCGGAGAGAGTATCGCCGGACGATGTCTGCGCCGTCGTATATACGTCCGGAACCCAGGGCATCCCCAAGGGCGTCATTCTCACGCACGCCAATTTCGCCCATCACTTCGAGGTCATTCCCCCACTGTGGGGCCTCAATGAAAACGACCGTGTATTGTGCTTTCTGCCGCCTTGGCACCTGCTGGAGAGGACCGTGGAGTATTTCGTTCTCGTCATCGGCGGTTCCATGTCCTACACCACAACGAAGGACATCTTGAAGGATTTAGCGTTGGAGAAGCCTACCTTCATTGCGTCCGTGCCCAGGGTCTGGGTTGCCGTCTACGAGAGAGCCCTCAAGGAAATACGGAGCCAGAGGCCCCCGCTTAATGATATGCTGGCTTCCATACTCGAGAGGGCGATACGATACAGGAAAGCCGTGAATACCAGGAATGACAGGTACCCCGATGCGTCCTACAGTGCGGGTGACCGGATGAGGGCGTTCAGAGACTCTGCGGCGAACTTCGTCTCCTACAAACTCGCAGACCGGTTGATCTTCTCAGGGCTAAGGAAGGCCCTCGGCGGACGACTCCGAGGAGCCGTCTTTGGCGGCGGGCACCTTCCGGAGCACGTCGAAGACTTCCTCGACGCGGCTGGACTGAACGTGCTGGAAGCGTACGGCATGACGGAGGCGGCACCCGTACTCACGGCCAGGGCCTTTGACGGAACGCTCTATACGGCGGGAAAGCCTGTTCCTGGAACCGAGATTCAGATCCTGGACCAGTACTTGAATCCAGTCCAGCCAGGGACGCAAGGGGTGATCTACGCCAGAGGGCCACAGATCATGAAAGGCTACACCAACCAGGAGCTCACCAGTCAGGTGCTCTCCCCGTCTTCAGATGGACATCCTCACAAGTGGTACAACACTGGGGACCTGGGTCTGATCACTCCCAGCGGGGACTTGCAGATCCTGGGCAGGGTCCGTGATGACTTCAAGCTACTGAATGGGGAGTGGGTGACGCCGCAACCCATCGAAGACATGATCCGTACCAGCGGATACATCAACGATGTCATGCTCGTGGGCGCGGACCGGAAGTTCGTCGGCGCTTTGATCTTTCCTGAGTGGGACAACCTCAAACAGTACGCCAAGGAGCAGATCATAGACTACTCTGCTGATGATCCAGCGGCCGCCAATATGCTCTTGTCGCAACATAAGGAGATACGGGCACTCATCGAAAGAGAGATCCGGGAAAGGGTCGACGAGGACAAAGGCGTCAGGCCCTGGGAGGAGGTCGTGAGATTCGCCATCATTCCCCAGGAGCCGAGGATAGGAGCAGAACTCACAGCTACCCTCAAAATCAGGCGGCATTTTGTGCACGAGGAGTATCAAGAACTGATAGAAGACCTGTTTGGATAAGGCAGCTATCGCCGGCCCAGTCATGTGTTCCGGGCTTTGCTCCACCGCCAAGACCCTGCTCCAGACAGACGCTGGCGAGCCGGACAAGCCGAGTCTTGCTTCTCGCTCAAGGGCGTGCCAGTAAGTGGAAGTCCTTCATGAGCCAGTCAATATCCCAGCCACTCAGCATCAGGAAACGTAGGTCACGCCTGAGGCGACTGGTCCGCGACTTGTTCTCGGATCGCACACTCATCATCGCCTCTAACCGAGGACCTGTAACCTTCGAGCGCACAAGATCTGGGAACGTGCGGCCGAGGCGCGGCACTGGCGGCGTGGTAAGCGCTGTGAGTGGCATAAGCCGTTACGCCAACCCGGTGTGGATCTGCAGCCCGATGTCGCAGGCAGACCGGCAGATGGCGGTGGAGCGGAGTGGGGAACTAGTACCCTACTCGACCAAAGACTACCACTTCCGCCTGGATTTCGTCCTCACGGACAAAGAGTCCTACGACCTCTTCTATATGTCGATTAGCAACCCGCTGCTCTGGTTCCTGCAACACTACATGTGGGACGTGGTTCGGGTCCCCACCTTCTCCTCGGAGCTGTGGTCCGCGTGGCGGGGATATCAGCAGGTGAATCAGGCGTATGCCGAGGCCGTTGCCACGCAGGTGGCGGCTGGTGGCAACCGCGCGATCGTCATGCTACAAGACTACCACCTCTACCTCTGCCCAGGGGCACTGGCCCCTCTGCTGCCGGAGGGCTGTCTGCTCTCGCAGTTCTTACACGTCCCATGGCCGGGCCCCGACTACTGGATGATACTGCCCTCCAGCATCCGCCAGGAGATCCTGGCTAGCCTTTGCTGCAATCACATCCTGGGATTCCACACCAAGAGGTACGCCCTCAGCTTCCTGCGAACCTGTGAGAGCTTGTTGCCGGGTGCAGCGGTCGACTATTCCGCCAAGACGGTCACACACGGCGAGAAGACCCTTCTCGTGCGTACTTACCCCATCTCCATTGATGTCATGTCTCTCCACAGAGTGGCCGGGGCACGACGTACAGCCAGAGCGCGGGAGCATCTCGTAAGGCGATTGGGCCAGAAAACGATCGTCCGTGTTGATCGCATTGACCCCAGCAAGAACATCGTTCGGGGATTCAAGGCCGTGGATGTCCTCCTTGACCGCTACCCCGAGCACCTGGGCGAGGTGCGTTTGCTGGCCTTGCTGGTACCGTCTCGCCTTAGCATAGATGAGTACCAAGAGTATCTGGACGAAGTCATTGTGGCTGGCCAGCACCTGAACCTCAAGCATGGAGATCGCGAATGGGAACCTGTGCAGCTATTCGTTGGCGAGGACTACGCGAGAGCCGTGGCTGCCATGCAACTCTACGACGCCCTCCTAGTGAATCCCCTAATCGACGGCATGAACTTGGTGGCGAAAGAGGGACCAATCGTCAATCAGAGAGATGGGGTTCTCGTCATCTCAGAAGGCGCTGGCGCATGCGAGGAACTGGGCGAGGCCGCTTTGGTGATCTCGCCATACGATGTGGTACAGACCGCTGAAGCCTTGCACCAAGCCCTAGTGATGTCTGCGGCCGAACGAAGGCAACGTGCTGCGGCCTTGCGCAGCATCGTGGAGTCTCACACTGTGGGTGACTGGCTTTACGAACAACTGGTGGATCTCTCACAACTCGCCAACAATTGAGATCTTACGGCACGCAGATGGACGCTGACCAGGCAATAGACTACCTCCTAGACGCGCCGCCTCTGGCCTTGACCACCGACTTCGACGGCACCATGAGCGAGATCGCCCCGAGTCCTGAGGAGGCCGCAATAGACCCCCGTTGTCTCGCCAGCTTGGCAAAGCTCGTGAGCGTACTCCCATTGGTGGCCGTCGTGTCTGGCCGGCAGGTTGAAGATGTTCGGCGACTGGTGGGGCTGGCCGGAGTGGTCTACTTGGGCAACCACGGATTCGAGATGTATGTGAATGGGGCCACACACGTTGCGCCAGCTGCGTCCGAGCACTTCTTGACAGTTCGCAGGATATTGGAGGCAGCGCGCCAGCAGCTTGACCTTCCCGGCCTGCTCTTCGAAGACAAAGTGACCAGTGCATCAATCCACTACCGACTGGCTGCCGATCCCTCCGCCGCGAGAGAACGCGTCACCTTGTGCTTGAAAGCTCTGACGGAAGGTACGGATATGAGGGTGGAGCAGGGGCGTCGCGTAGTGGAGCTCAGGCCCCCTGTGGACGCCGACAAGGGCACTGCTCTCGCAGACCTCCTTGCCAGGCACGATGTGGCAAGCGTCGTCTACGCCGGGGATGACACAACAGACCTCGATGCCTTTGCGGGCATCCGACGTTGGGCTAGTGCGACAAACCACAGAGCGCTGGCCGTCGCAGTGATCTCGAGGGAAATGCCACCGAGATTGAGAGCGGAAGCGGACTTGACCGTGGAGGGCGTGGGAGGCTGGGCTGACTTCTTGGACGCCCTGTTGGAGGCCATCATAGCCGAAGCTTGATCAGTAGCTCGTCGGATCTGCGCAAGACAAGAAGACGGCAAAGAACCGCCGGGAGCGAGACGGATGCCTGAATCAAACAAGACACGACTGAGGCGCTGGGCAATCAACTTCTACCCTGCGTACCGGGGAACGGGAGCGCGTATCACCTACATCGCGGGAGACTGGCGTGAGGTACGCATCAAGCTACCCATGAGTTGGAGAACCCGCAACTACGTGGGGACCATCTTTGGTGGGAGCATCTACGCAGCCGTGGACCCGTTTCCGATGCTCATGCTCATCCACGTGCTGGGTCCGGACTACATGGTCTGGGACAAAGCGGCGAGCATTAGATTCCGGCGGCCCGGTCGTTCAGCCCTGTACGCCACTATCGAACTCGATGAAGAGGAGACCGAAAACATCAAGACCGATCTCGCTCGACAACCATCCGTCGATCGCGTCTACCAAGTAGACTTGAAAGACGAGGATGGACTCGTCTGCGCTTCGGTCCAGAAGACCATCTACATTCAACGCAGGGAGGCAATCCACAGCTCAGCTGATCGTGCCTGACGCATCAACAAGGGCGTATTTCATCGTGGCGACGCGACCCTGTGTGAGCACGACCGAACTCAGCAGAGGAAAGGAGTGACAACCTATCATGAGAAGACTTGACTGGCAGGTTGCGCTGGGCCTGGCCCTGATCGCCTTATCCGCCGTTGTGTATTTCGCACACTACCTCATATTTCGAGATGCCCACCACATCTTCATCTACATGATAGGGGACATCGCCTTCGTCTTCATCGAAGTCCTCATGGTCACGCTGATCATTCACCAGCTTCTGAGCCTACGTGCAAAGCGAGCCATCCTGGAGAAGCTAAACATGGTCATAGGAGCTTTCTTCAGCGAAGTGGGGACCAGGCTGCTGAAGGACCTCTCCGCGCTTGACCCCAAGTCCGAAGCCATCAGAAGTCACCTGGTCTGGACGGCAGACTCTTCTGATACAGACTTCTCGGGCGTCAGGAGACTCCTTGACAACCATGCCTATCCAGTCGAAGCTGAGAAAAGCGCCCTGGAGGATCTCAAAGCCTTCCTTGTCAGCAAGAGAGACTTCCTACTGCGGTTGCTGGAAAACCCCAATCTCCTGGAGCACGAGTCCTTCACGGACCTACTCTGGGCGGTCTTTCACTTGACCGAGGAGTTGGCCCACAGGGAAGATGTGAAGGAGCTGCCCGACAGTGACTATGCACATCTCGCGGGCGATATGCAGAGGGCCTACACGCGACTCAGTACCGAATGGCTAGCCTACATGAACCACCTGAGGGAGAATTACCCATACCTTTTCTCTCTCGCGATGAGAACGAACCCATTCGATCCTCAGGCATCACCGATAGTGAGATAGCCTGTCGAGCAGAAGACAACATAGGAGCTACCCATGAAGAAGCTGTATCGCTCGCGAGAAGACAGAATGGTGGCCGGTATCTGTGGCGGGATAGGAGAGGCCTACGAAATTGATCCCACACTGGTGAGACTGGGAGTGGTCTTCCTCGGTCTCGCCACGGGCGTCATGCCTGTCCTGGTGGCGTACATCATTGGAATGTTCATCATACCGTTGGGGTCATCGTCGCAGGGCAACGAGTAGTGACGCGCTCTTCTGCGCGCAGCATCGCGCTGTCCATACTGGGGCGAGCGCGGGTGCTGACGGTCGGCGCCGGCGCGGAAAGGTCCGCAAGGCGCCCATCGTCACGGCCCAGTCCTTCCTACCGGACGTAGGACGGAAAACCTTGGCCCCGACAGCGACCGCCCTGCCTCGCTGGAAAAGGAGTTTGACCTCTTCGCTTCCTAGACCACCATCCTGCGGATTGAGGAACTCTGCCCATCCCACATGAGAGATCTACTCCACGGCTGGGCAATTCGTCACGTCAGCACTGGCCGCAGTCCACGGCGTTCTCAGCCTGCTCAACTCGGAGATCCACGCACGGCCACGACGGGTTTCCCTGCTGGGCCTGGAGCCGGCATCCGAGGGTAACCAGACTCCGCCCGAGCCACGCGAGTAGCCGATCATCGACGGGGGTGCGTTTCTCGGACGCTGCTTGCGGCTCTGTCGCCAGCTGTTCCCTCTCCGCCTCGGCGAGTAGATCCTCGTATCGCTCTTGGTGCGCCAGGACGTGGCTCCACCTCAACACGTTCGCCTCCTCGTGCACAGATTGCCTTTCTCAGAGCCAGAACCTGGCATACTAGCACTGATCTCTGTACCGGGTTCAGTCGGCGAGTTCTCTAGCCCTTCCCCTTGACGGCTCTCACCTTCACGCTGTGGATCTTGGGACGGCCCAGGGGATCGTCCGCAGAGGCGACGCAGACGACCTGGCCGTCCGGGGAAGCCAGAACCGCCGTCTTTCCCTGACTCGCCTTGATGGCCTCGGTGACCTCCTCAGGGATCAATTCCGTCAGGCCGTCAACGGACTCCACATCGACGGCGACTTCAGCGGCGTCCACCCTGTCTACCACAGCTACATCCTCAAATCCTGCATTCCTGATAACATTGAGGTACTCAGACTCCTCCAAGGCCCCTGCTAGACATCCTGCCCAAGCGGACATGTCGTTTCGCAAAGCCTCGGGAAGGTTGGAGGCCACGATGTCCGATATGAGCATCCTTCCGCCGGGCTTGAGGACGCGGAACGCCTCCTGAAAGACCTTCGCTTTGTCCGGAGAGAGGTTGACAACGCAGTTGGAGATGATCAGGTCCACGCTACCATCATCGACCGGCATGTCCTCCATCTCCCCGAGACGGAACTCCGCGATGTGCCCCACTCCTGCTCTTTCAGCACTCCTCTCTGCCCGCTCGATCATCTCAGGTGTCATGTCCAATCCGATGACTTTGCCTGTTTCACCGACCTCATGCGCGGCGAGAATGACATCCAACCCAGCTCCTGAACCCAGGTCCAGAACTACATCGCCCTCTCGAATCTCAGTGAAGGCCAGTGGATTGCCGCAGCCCATGGAACTGGACGCCACGTCTGGCGGCAGGCACGCGAGCTCCTGCACAGAGTACCCGAGCCTCTGGGCCACGCTCTGAGTGGTCCCACAGCAGGACTCCGGCGCGCAGCATTCAGCGTCCGCACATGCGGCCTGCGCGTAGTACTCTCTCACAGCCTCCTTGATCCGCACCTGCTCAGACTTCTCCATCACGTTACCTCCTCACACATCTAGTGCATCGTTCAGTTTTCTCAACAGTGTGCCAAGCTGCTTGAGTTCCTCGGCCTCGATGCTGGGACAGCAACCAGCGAAGATCCTATCTGGCTCAGGTGTTGCCTCTTTCAGAGCTTCACCTTGCTCCGTGAGCCGCACCAAGAAACTTCTCCTGTCTTCGGGATTCAGCTCACGAGCGACCAGACCCTTCTTCTCCAGGGTGTCGACAATGCCGGTGACCGTTGAAGGTGAACAGCAACAAGCAGACGCGAGTTCACTTAGAGGACGTCCATCTCTTTCCCAAAGCAAGCCTAGGATCGCATACTGAGGCGGTGTGAGAGCGACAACGCTGATGCTCTGCCTTTGAAGCTGAGTGAGCTTCTTCGCTACCGTGTCCAGGAGCTGGAAAACCTCGGGAAGGGACTCCTCGTCATACTGGATATCCGCCGCATCACACTGCGCCCTGTTCATTCCTCAATCCCCTCTAAAGGCCCAACGTACATGATTTGTATCCGTACTATGCGGAGCCCAAATATCGCGACCCTTATATTTCGTATCCCAAGTATAATGCAGTGCCACCCTTTTGTCAAGTCACGGGAGAGAGCAACGGATGCCGATGCGACGAGTTTCCTCCTCCTTGCTCGCTTTTCCGCGCACCTAGTCTCGATTCGCGAATATGCAGAAACAGCGCTCGAGCACTTTCGAGCGCTGTCTGTACCGAGAAGCAAGTGAAGAGCTTGGCAACTACTCGTATCTACCGATCACCAGGCACGCATTCTGGCCCCCGAACCCGAAGGAGTTTTTCAAGGCGATGTCGATGTCCGCCTTCCGGGCCACGTTGGGCACGGAGTCCAAATCGCAGTCCGGATCGGGTGTCTCCTGGTTGATCGTAGGATGCAGAACCCCTTCCTCAATGGTCTTGATCGTCACTACCGCCTCCACCCCACCAGCCGCCCCAAGCAGGTGGCCGATCATGGACTTGGTGGCGTTGACCGGGATTTCGTAGGCATGCTGCCCGAAGAGGCTTTTGATCGCCACCACTTCAGCCGGATCGCCTATGGGCGTCGCCGTGGCGTGGGCGTTGATGTACTGTATGTCCTGGGGTTCCAGACCGGCGTCGGCTATGGCCCGGCGCATGGCCAAGGCAGACCCCTTTCCCTCCGGGTCTGGAGCGCTTACGTGGTATGCATCCGTTGTTACTCCGTATCCCAGCACTTCTGCGTGTATTCGAGCGCCTCGCTCCAGAGCGTGATTCAAGCCCTCCAGCACCAGGATCCCACAGCCCTCGCCGCAGACGAAGCCATCGCGCTCCCCATCGAAGGGTCGAGAGGCCTTCTCTGGTTCTTCGTTCCGCTTGGAAACGGCACGCATGGCGCATATTCCCGCCAGGGCAAGCTCGCACACCGTGGACTCGGTCCCTCCGGCTATGACCACGGTGGCCGATCCGTCGCGGATGGCCCTGGCTCCTTCACCGATGCCCTGGGTTCCCGAAGCGCAGGCTGCGATCACTGTTGAGGTGTAGCCCTTGATGCCGAAAGCGCAACCCACATGATGGGCAGCCGCATTGGGCATCATGGAGGGTATGAAAAGCGGAGGCACTCGCCGTATGCCCTTGTCCTGCAAGATACGGTACGTCTGCTCCGACTCCACCAGGCCGCCGCCTATGCCCGTGCCCAGTACAACACCTACGTCCTCGGCGTTGCTCTCGCTTATGATTAGGCCAGCATCTTCGACTGCCTCCTTCGCGGCGGCCACCGCGAGCTGGCTGAAGCGAGCCATGCGCTTGGCTTCCTTGAGATCCATGTATTCGCCAGGATCGAACCCCTTTATCTCTCCCATGATGCGTACAGGAAAGGCGGAAGCGTCAAAGAAGGTGATAGGCCCAATCCCCGAACGTCCCTCCACCAACCCCTGCCACGTCTCCTCGACACTCAGTCCCAGGGGTGTGACAGCTCCCATACCAGTGACCACTACTCTTGCGCTTTGATCTTTGCCCATCCCTCACCTCCTCTTGGCGCGGGGCCATGCACCCTGGAGGCTGAAGCCTCCTTCGATAGTGCGCCAGTGTTTCCATCGTGGGAATCCTGGGGCTTGCAAGAACTTCCAGCACCCCCAACAAGAACAACCCTTCAGCACAGCGCCTGCCCTCCCTCTTGCACCGCCCTCACCTCGCTGTCCGTAAGGACAGAAACGGCCGCAAACACTAGGATGTAAGCAGGTGTCTGCATATCGGTAGGAGTGAGCGCTGAGGCGGGGCTGGGTGACCGCGTTGACGTCGCGAGGACTTGGGAGGAGTAGACCTCCGAGCAACCTGTCCGGCTTGCGAGCAAACCCAGACGCGAGTAGAAGCTAGCGCTGACAACGACCGTTTGTGCAAGGTATCGGCGCGCTGAAGCGGCGTTGGGGCAGAGCTTTGGAGATACTAGACTCGACGTTGGGCTAATCATCGTCACCTTCGCGCAGTCGATGGAGTCGGGCATCGACCCTGCGCCAGAGCCGCCGCCACCAAGACTGGATCCGCGCCAGGCGGTAGAGCATCCACCGCTGATAGATGCGCCGGCGAGGCGGCTTGGGCACGGGCAGGGGCAGGCTCCACTCGATGGCGGTGGCAGCCCACGTGAGCCCGGCGCCAAACGCCACGCACACGATCAGGTCCCCCTTCCGCACCCGGCCCTCGTCAATCGCTTCGGCCAGAGCCATCGGCACCGACGCGGATGAGGTGTTTCCGTAGCGGGCCAGGTTAGTGAACACCCGATCAGGCGGGATCTTCAGCGCCTGGAGGGCACTCTGGATGATGCGGCCGTTAGCCTGATGGGGCACAAAGAGTGCGATATCCTCGACCCTACGGTCGGCCAGTTCCACCACCTGCCGGGTGGCCTCTGGCAATACGCGAGAGGCAAAGCGGAACACCTGGCGCCCGTTCATGTGGATATAGTGCAGACGTTGGCTCACTGTCTCTCTGGAGGCGGGCTGACAGCTTCCTCCGGCCGGCAGCTTGAGCAGGTCTCCACCCGATCCGTCGGCTCGGAGCACCGTGGATAGCACGCCGCCCCTGGTTCCGTTGGCCTGCAGAACCAGCGCCCCGGCCCCATCGCCAAAGAGGACGCACGTGTCTCGGTCGGTCCAGTCGGTGATGCAGGACAGGGTCTCTGCGCCGATCACCACGGCGTTGTCACACTGCCCCGCTTCGATCAGGCCAGCCGCCACGTTCAGGCCATATATGAACCCGGAACAGCCAGCCGACAGATCAAACGCACCCGCCTCGCCTGCCCCCAGCGCGTCCTGGACCAGGCAGGCAGTCGAGGGAAAGACATAGTCGGGCGTGACGGTAGCGACGATGATCAACTCCACCTTGCGCGGATCGAGCTCGGCCACGTCCAGCGCGGCCCGGGCCGCGCGGAGGCTCATGCTGGCCGTGGTCTCGCCACTGCTCGCCACGCGTCGCTCGAGGATGCCTGTCCGCTGGTAGATCCACTCGTCAGAGGTATCCACCATCAGCGACAGATCGTCGTTGGTCAGCACCCGGGTCGGCGCGTACCGGCCCCAACCGCTGATATGTGCGCCCCTGCGCTGTTCGTTCGCCACGGCCTGCCTATGCCTCCCAGCTCCCAAAGACCAGGCACCCGTTCTGACCGCCGAAGCCGAAGGAGTTGGAAATGGCGATGTCCACATGGGCCTTCCGAGCCTTATTCGGCACACAGTCGAGGTCGCATGCTGGATCTGGCGTCTCGTAGTTGATGGTGGGGTGTAGAATGCCATCCTGCATGGTCATGATGGTAGCTATCGCCTCGACTGTCCCAGCCGCGCCCAGCAGGTGACCGATCATAGACTTCGTGGCATTGACGGGTATCTCGTAAGCGCGAGGGCCGAAGACTTTCTTGATAGCCACCACCTCCGCCGGATCGCCTATCGGTGTCGCCGTGGCATGTGCGTTAATATACTGTATCTCCTCAGGTGTCAACCCAGCGTCGGCGATGGCACGGCGCATCGCCAGGGCAGAACCAGTTCCCTCAGGGTCTGGCGCGCTGACATGATAGGGATCGGAGGAGACACCGTAGCCCAGGACCTCAGCGTATATCCTGGCCCCCCGAGCCAGAGCCTGATCCAACCTTTCCAGGATCAGCATGCCGCAACCCTCCGAAGCCACAAAGCCATCTCGCTCAGCATCGAAGGGGCGGGAGGCCCGTTCCGGCTCATCGTTGCGAGTCGAAAGAGCACGCATGGCAGACATCCCGGCCAGGGCAAGCCCGCAGACCGTGGACTCAGTGCCCCCAGCCAACACCACCTGCGCACAGCCATCGCGGATAGCCCTGGCCCCTTCACCGATGGCCTGGGTTCCGGCGGCACAAGCGGTGACTGGGGTGGAGGTGTACCCCATAATGCCGAAAGCGCTGGCCACATGGTGGGCTGCCGCATTGGGCAGTATCGAGGGTACGAACACGGGAGGCACTCTGCGCACCCCCTTGTTCAACAGAACAAGATGAACCCTTTCTGTGTCTATCAGCCCCCCACCTATGGCGGTGCCCATCACGACCCCCACTTCCTCCGCGTTGCTCTCGTCCACTGAGAACTGCGCATCCGCCAGGGCCATCGTTGCCGCACCCACGGCCAACTGGCTGAACCGAGCCATCTTCTTGGCCTCCTTCGGGCTCATATACTCCTCAGGCTCGAAGCCCCTTACCTCTCCGGCGATCTGAACCGGGTAAGCAGAGGCGTCGAACTGCGTAATTCGCCCGATGCCGGAACGCCCCTCGACCAACGCTTGCCAGGTGTCCTTCACATTCAAGCCCAAGGGTGTGAGGGCTCCCATGCCGGTGACCACTACTCGTACACTTTGATCTCTAGCCATCCCGGACCTCCTCATCGCGCGGGAGAATGCGCTGGGGGGGAAGCCTCCTTCTATCGTACGCCGGTGCTTCCACACTAGGAAGCGTCACCCTACACGGACGCTCCAAAACCTCACCAAGAACAACCCTCCAGCCCGCTTCGGGTTGCGGCCTGTCCGCAGGGACTCCTATCCGGCAATAAGAAAGGCCTGCGGGCCAAAGCCCGCAGGCTGTGACTGGACTATTCTTCACTCGAGGCATCGCCTGCACACCCTATGCAGTGGGCATGGCGACGTTTTCGACCTTCGTTACTCCGGGTACCTGCTCCATGAGATTCTTCTGGACATTCATCTGCAGGGTCATGGCGGAGAACGGACAGGTCCCACAAGCCCCTGTGAGCTTCACCTTCACCACACCATCGTCGGTGACGTCGACCAATTCGATATCTCCTCCGTCCGCTTGCAGGAACTTCCTGACATCTGCCAACGCCTTTTCGACTTCCTCTCGCATTAGTCTCACACCTCTCTTCTCGTTCGCTACAACAGAAACGCTCCTCTTGTTCGATTCAATCATCATTAATCATACCACATAGGTCCAGAATATGTCAACCCTGCCCTCGTTTCCGCAAGATGCTCCCCTCGCCCGACAGGCGACGTGGTCACACGGGCGCCCGTGAGTCGCCAGTCTGGCACCTACTTCCAAGACTCCTTGACAACGCAAAGGACCGCCCTATTCCCGTCGAAGCTGCACCATCAGAGTCCCCAGCCCAGCCAGGATCAGACCGATTACCTGCTGCCCCGTGAGGTGCTCTCCGAGGAATAGCCAAGCGAGGACTGCGATCTGAGCGAGCATCGTACTGTTGATGATGCTGGACTGCATCGCCGATAGAACCCGCAGGGTATAGTTCCAGAGCGTGAAGGCGAAGGCAGTGTTCACCACTGCCAGCCAGCCGATGATCAACCAGTTGGCTAGGCTGAGGCTCGGCAAGCCTTGAGTTGTGATCCCCGCGACCAGCAGAGTGACGGCTCCAACTCCCATGCTCACCGTAGTCACGACGGAGGGGTGGATGTCCCCTTCACGATTAATGTGCCGACCAAGTATCGACGACACAGCGTTGGCGAGCACTCCCACGGTCGCCGCTACCAGCCCGACAGCTTGGCCCAGGGGTATCCACACGGGAAAGAAGTACATCAAAATGCCACTCAGGTTGACCCCGACACCGCTCCATTGGAGGGTTGTGGGCCGTTCCGCGAGCAGAAAGACGCCGAGCAGCGCCACAACGACTGTGGTGAAATTCCAGAGGAGGCTCACGGTCATTGCGGGCAGATAGGCCAGGCTGACGAATATCGCTCCCTGAGTAATGGCATAGAACAGCAGGCCAAGAGCGATCAACTCTGCCCATTTGCGCCGAGACATGCCGCGAATACCGCTGCGGCGGCGCGAACTCAGTGCCACCGGAAGTAGACAGAGGAAGGCGAGGGAGTATCGCAAGCCGGCGAAGGTCAGCGCCGGTATGTCTTCCAGGCCAATCTTGATGAGCACCCAGGATGTGGACCACAGAAAGGTCACAAAAAGAGCTTGGGCAACAGCACGCGGATGCGCAACACGACGTTTCATGATCACGACTCCCAGGGTAACCAGCCTATTGTAGCCAATCTTGCCCGCCGGCTCAACGCGCTGTGCAAGAGCGCGCCAACCTCGCTCAACCTCTGTGAAGATGCTATAATCGCGAAGGCCATCGACCGTTACGTAGCGTGCTTCGGCTCGGGACACCGAGCGCGAAGCACCTTGCTTGACAAGGATAGGCCGCCTAGGGAAGACCGCGTTTCCATTTGACGGTGCGGGCACCGGCAGGGCTCTTGATGGCTGGGAGGCGGCAATCAGTGACCATCGATGAGCTGGTGGTTTCGAGGATGCAGACCTATCAGCCAGAGCTACGTCCAGGCGGAGTATCAATCAAGGTGCTGAACCTGAACTTCTCCTATGGAGACAGGACTATCCTGGACGGTGCCTCCTTCACGATAGACAACACCAAGAGAAGCTGCCTGGTCGGCAAGAATGGAGTCGGCAAGTCGACCCTCCTCAGAATACTGGCCAGAGAACTGCGCGCATGTGGTGGAATGGTCATGGCCTCCAATCCTCGCTACACGGTTGAGTATGTGCCTCAGATCATCCCCGTGATGGACGAGGCGACAGGAGCATTGGACCAGCTTCTTGAGGCGAGCGGCATAGCAGAGAAAGTGTCGAAACTGGAGTTCTATCACCACCACGTGACTGAGCCAGGACTCATAGAGGACTTCGCGGAGTTTGTGTCACAGCATGACGAGGCGCAAATCTATGCCTCGGTTCAGAGAGTGAGAGTAGCTCTGTCTTCGTTCGTAGGTCTTGCACCACCGGAGGAAAACAGGCCCCTGCGTGAGCTGAGCGGAGGGCAAAAGGCCAGGCTCTTCATCCTTCAGGCACTGACCAGTCGACCGGATCTACTCTTGCTTGACGAGCCCGACAACAACCTTGACTGGGAAGGTAGAGAATGGCTGATCGGAGAGATCAGGGAGTATCCGAATACGGTTCTGGTAGTTGGGCATCGTATTGAGTTCGTTGATCAGATCGCCGACAGAGTTCTCGAACTCTCTGATAGGGATCACAAGATCTACGCTTACACCGGCAACTATGCGAGCTACCTTGACGCCAAGGCAGGGCAAGAGGAACTCGACGAGAGAGAAAGGCTCCGCATCGAAAAGGAAAGGCGCCGCCTGAGGGCCGCCATTCAGAAGCAGTTGAGACTGGCAGCACGGAGCCAACGTGGACCGAAGAGAAGAAGAGACAGAGACAAGATGGCCGCCAAACACAAGAGCGCTCGAGCGGCCCGGAAGCATCACGAACAAGCCGCCACACTGAAGAAGAGATTGGCAACGCTACCGGACGTTGAACGGCCCAAACATGCCGAACTGAGAATCGACCTCGAACCAGCCCATTGCGGTCAAAACGTGGTCATGATCGCTGGGGCATCGAAGGCCTATGGGAGAAGCCTGTTCGAGGATTTCTCCTCGGTGGTGAGACGCGGGGATCGTGTGGCCATTGTTGGACCCAACGCTTCAGGCAAGACGACCCTGCTGAAGATCATTGCCGGACTGGCCGAACCAGATGAGGGAGAGGTGAAGCTGGCCAAGGGCGTTGTCGTAGGATACCTGCCTCAGGAGCAAGAAGAGCTGCCAGACATGACCGTCCTCGACTACTTCCGCAACACCGTCGCTATGGACGTGACCAGCTTGCGAAGGGAATTGTCTCACTATCTGTTCACCGGAGACGAGGTATCTACCAACATACGGTCGCTCTCAGCTGGCGAAAGGGTGCGACTCTTCCTGGTCCAGTTTGCCTTGAGCCACGCGAACCTCCTGCTACTTGATGAGCCCACAAACAACCTGGACGCCCTGTCGAGAGATAGACTGGCAAAGTCCCTGATGGACTATGCAGGCACGATTCTGGTAGTCTCCCACGACGAGGGCTTCCTGGAGAGGTTATCGATAGACAAGACCCTTCAGCTCGGCAGAGGCAGGGTACAGACGGAATATGGCCTGACTCTTGACCCAAGCCATGAGGAATCCCACAGTCGCGTGTCGACCACAAGGCACTGCAATAGCCTACCATGATCACCAACTTCTTCGAAGACGTCTATCGCATAGTCCGTATGATTCCCGCAGGGCATGTCGCGACCTATGGCCAGATCGCCGACTATCTCGGGAACCCCCGTGCTGCCCGTACTGTGGGCTGGGCCTTGCACTCCATGCCTGGCGGCAAGGACATCCCCTGGCATCGCGTGATCAACTCCAGAGGGAGAATCAGCCCCTCGCCAGGAGGCCACCGTGCAGCTCAGCAACGGGCCATGTTGGAGGATGAAGGCATCATCTTCGACGAAACGGGTCGCGTCGATCTGCAGAGATTTCAATGGAGAGAGACTCGGTGAGTGAGGACTACCCCGATTATCGACGCAACTTCGCCTCCATCGCCGGCGACTGGGTGTGTTTCGTCATTGGTATGGCGTTCGTCAACTACACGAGCGTCATACCCTCCTTCATCAATCGACTCACGGACTTTGCGCCCCTCATTGGTCTGGTGATAACGATCGCCAACGGTGCATGGCTGCTGCCCCAGCTCTTGGCTGCCAATCACGTGGCCAGCAGAGCGAGGAAGAAGCCTTTCGTCGTCGCGCTCGCGCTCGTGGGGCGGCCCATGTATCTGCTGGTGGCCTTGGTCATATTGCTGACCGGCGAAACATATCCATGGTTGTTGCTGGCTGCCTTCTTCCTGGCCGAGACCATATTCTCCACCATGGACGGTTTGTCCAGCGTTGCCTGGTTTGACATCCTGAGCAAGAGTATTCCTCCATTCAGGCGAGGACGCCTGTTCAGCACAGCTCAGATCACCGGTGGAATTCTCGCTATGGTGGCCGGCGTGGCAGTGCGGCACATTCTCGGCCCAAGCGGACCAGCCTTCCCCGGCAACTACGGCCTTCTATTCTTCATGTGCGTCGTCTTCCTGTTCATGTCTCTCGGATCCTTCACTTTCCTCAAGGAGACGGTGCACGAAGTCCAGGTGGAGCGACGGTCCTGGCGCGCCTACGTGCCCAGATTGGTCGCGCTACTTCGTGGTGATCAGCAGTTCAGGTTGATCAACATTGTGCGTTTGCTCACGGGGCTTGGGTCGCTGGCGCTACCGTTCTACGTTGTCTATGCGACCGACGTCCTCCAGATAAGTGATGAGTACGTGGGCCTATTCGTCTCGGCGCAGGTGCTGGGCGGAGTGTTGGCTAGCGTCGCGATGGGGTACCTGAACGAGAAATCGGGCAGCAAGATCGTAACCCAGCTGACAGTAGCCTTGGCAGTGAGCGTTCCAGTGCTGGCCCTGCTCATACACTACTGGCCTCCTCCGGGTGCCATTGCAGCCTACGTCTATGCCCCCGTATTCGTCCTCATCGGGGCGAATTACAGTGGCTACATGCAGGGTTTCATGAATCTTGTGCTGGAGATGGCCCCTCCGGACGAAAGGCCAGTGTACGTAGGGCTGTACAACACCCTGGGGGGCACCCTGGTAATCATCCTTCCGCTTCTCGGAGGACTGCTGCTCCAGGCCACCTCCTATCCCATTCTATACGGTGCCGCAGCATTAGGGATCACGGCGAGCTTGGTCATGTCCTTCAAACTGGCAGAGCCCCGTCAGCCCTAGCGTACGGTGTATGGGGTACAAATTGTCCGAGCGCGCCGACTGGGATACAATGCAGCTGGCAAGGACGGAAGGAGCGAGGCATGCGATTCGACGGACGGGCAAACGACGAGATGCGTCCAGTGGTCATCACCCCGGGATACCTCGACCACCCCGAGGGTTCGGCACTGATCGAGATGGGCCGCACCCGGATTATCTGCACCGCCTCCATCGAGGAGAGGGTACCGCTCTGGCTGCGAGATCAAGCTCAAGGATGGGTGACCGCTGAGTATGGTATGCTGCCCCGCTCCACCCATCAACGTATGCCTAGGGAGACGAGGGGCCCCCGAGATCGCACGCAGGAGATTCGTCGCCTCATTGGCCGCTCGTTGAGAGCAGGAGTGGATTTACACCTGCTGGGAGAGCGGACCGTCACTGTCGACTGCGATGTGATCCAGGCTGACGGTGGGACGCGGACCGCCTCCATCACTGCGGGCTATGTCGCTCTCGCCATCGGCCTGCGGAAGCTCATCAAAGGTGGCCTCTTGTCGCCCAGGGTGCTTGGCGCGCCTATCTCCGCGATCAGCGTGGGCGTCGTTCAGGAGGAGGTGCTACTGGATCTGAACTACGACGAGGACTCCCAGGCCCAGGTGGATTTCAATGTGGTGATGAGCGGCCCCGACAAGTACGTAGAGATTCAAGGCACCGCCGAACAGGGTGTGTTCTCCCGAGAGGCAATAGATGAGCTTCTCACACTGGCTCAGAAGGGGATCGCGGACTTGATTCAACTCCAGAGGGAAGCGTTCAAGCGGTAGGTCCGCCCCCGCCTAGGCCAACGGCCCCTTCTTGCGCGCATGGGCCTCCAGGGACAGCTCGATGATTCTGTCCACAAACTCCATGGGGCCGATCCCTACCTCTGCGGCCTCGTGAAAGATGCAAGTCGAGGGAGTCATTCCGGGCAGCGTATTGGGCTCAGTGACGATGACTTCGCCGTCAACCACGAAACCATCCATGCGCGCATAAACCTTCAGCCCCAGGGCTCTGTATGCCTGTAGCATCACCTCTTGGATCTTCTTGAGCAGATCCTCGGGCAGCCTGGCAGGAGTGATGTTCTCCCCCTCGCCGGGCAGAAACTTCTCCTCCACTGTCAGGTACTCCCCCTTCCGGATGGTCTCCGTCGGCGGCAGGGCGGTCAACTCCCGGTTCCCGATCACTCCGCACGTGATCTCCGTGCCAACCAGAAGCTCCTCCAACAGAGCGGTGGTGTCCCACTGAAACGCGTTCTCCAGAGCCGCTCCCATCTGCCCTGGCTCTCGCACGACGCCCAGGCCTGTGCTGCAACCCTCGCGTGTGGGTTTGACGACGCAGGGATACCCCAGCGAATCCTCCACCCGTCCCAGTATCTCCTCTTCATTCTCTGCCCATTCTCGCTCGGTGACGGGCAGATACTTGGGGACCTTTATCCCTGCCGCAGCGAGGAGTTTGCGCTGCAGGTGTTTGTCCATCCCTATCGCCGAGGCCATGACTCCTGATCCGGTGTAAGGGATGCCTAGCAACTCCAGCAGTCCTTGCAGACAACCGTCCTCGCCATACTTCCCATGGAGGCCAATGTACACAAAATCCGCAACGGATGCCAACTCCTCGTAAGCGATTCTCGTAGCCTCCTCCTCCAGACGATCGGTTATGTCAACCGTCGTGTTCTGGACCAGGAGTTGCAAGGGGATCTCCCAGAACTTCCCCTCCCCGTCGAGGAAGATGGGAACACCTTCATACTTCTGCGGATTCAAGTTGAAGTAGATATTGCGGCCGCTCTCCAAGGATATCTCCCTCTCAGAAGATATCCCCCCCAGGACCACACCTACGCGCAACTTCTTGCTCGCACTCTTGTCAGCCATTTGCCCGTCGCCTCTCAGCTTGTTTCTAGAGGGGTCCCTTCTTGGCAGCATGCGCCTCCAATGCCAGCTCTATCATACGGTCGAAGAGCATCGTGGGATTGAGGCCAATGTCCGCTGCCTGATGAAAGAGGAACGAAGAAGGAGCCATGCCCGAGGAGGAGTTGGGGTCGGTGATTAGCACTCGATCACCATCCACCAAGAAGCCGTCAATGCGCCCGTAGTTCTTCATTCCCAAGGCTCGGTAGGCCTTCATGACCTCATGCTGTATCTTGGCCAGTAATTCCTCGCTTACGCGGGCCGGCGTGATCTTCTGCGACTGCCCGGGCATGTACTTGTCTTCGTAGGTCAGATACTCGTTCTTCGTGGCCGTCTCCGTGGGCACCAGTGGCTGCAACTCTTCGTTTCCAAGCACAATACAAGAGAACTCAAGACCGGAAAGGTACTCCTCCACCAATGCCAGGTTGTCCCAGGAGAAGGCTTCTTCCAGCCCCGCATCGATCTCGCTGTCCCGACCTACCACGGTGACCCCGATGCTGGACCCCTCGCGATCAGGCTTGATCACACACGGCAGCCCGACAGTCTCCAGAATCTCTCTTCTGACAGCATCGCGATCCTGCTCCCAATCCAGGTCTTCCACGAGCAGCTCATTCGCTACCTCGACCCCTGCCTGCTTCAGTACCGTGTGGGCCATGTACTTGTCCATACACACTGCCGAAGCCAGCACCCCCGAACCCGTATAGGGTATGCCGAGTAGCTCCAATACCCCTTGGACACAGCCATCATCACCGTACTTGCCGTGGAGGGCGATGAACGCGAAGTCGACTAGAGAACAGAGATTCTCGTAGGGTATCCTTTCTGCCTCACCTTCCAAACGACTGATGATATCTGCTGTCGTGTTCTGAATCAGCAGTTTTTGGGGAATGTGCCACAACCTCCCCTCCAGATCCATGAAAACCGGGATGACGGTGTACTTCTGAGGGTCGAGGTGCACGCACACCTGTCGCCCACTGGCTAACGAAGCCTCTCTCTCTGAGGAAATACCTCCTAGAATCACTCCAACGCGCATCACAGTCATGGTCCCATCCGTAGAGTAACAGCGAGGTACTTCACATTATAGCAACCGCCATAGGGGCAAGCAAGGGAAGCAAGCGAGCTCGATGGTGTGGAGAGGAAAGCCTCACTTCTCGTATTGTTTGACTGCGCGGCGCAGCGCGTCGGGGACCCTCATCGGCCGACGGGCGTCCTTGTCCACATTCACCACTACGATGTGACCCGTAGCGACCAGTTGGTGCGAGGCTTCCTTGTGGATCGAGAACTCCCATGTGAGGCTGCTGTCGCCTATGTTGGCGATGCGAGTGTGCACATTCAGCACCTCGTCATAGTACGCAGGTGCGTGGTGGCGACATAGTGACTCCACGTAGAGCAGATCCATCCCGTCAGTCAGCAAGTCCTGATAGCTATACCCGATGGCCTGCATGTAATCCATCATTGCTATGTCGAAGTAGGTGTAGTAGTGCCCGAAGAAGACGTGGCCCTGGGCATCGGTCTCCACATATCTGACTCTAACGGGAGAGTAGTACTTGTACTTGTTTGGCATACTTGTTGTGTCACCTCCAAGATTCGTGACCCGGAGCCAAGGGGCTTTGCCCCCGGGCCTTCATCTATCGGTTGCCACTTCTACCTACTCAGCAAACCAGTTGAACTGTGCCTCTGACCCTGGGCTACAATTGAGGTGCGCCTCGTTGAGCAACTACAACATCCCGCACCGCTCTGTTCTTCTCTTGGCAGGCGGCGTTATCTGGGCGATGATCAGTGCTCTCCCGTCAGCGGGACGAACGTCACGCCTCCCTTGTTGTGGAACTCGACCTCTCCCCCCTGCTTGGTTACCAGCCAAAGCGTCTGCAACCATCCCACCGGTCCCACCGGGATGACCAGGCGACCGCCATCCTTCAGCTGGTTGATGAGAGGCTGTGGTACGTGGTCGGGAGCAGCGGTGACAATGATGGCATCATAAGGCGCGTACTCCTCCCAACCATAGTACCCATCGGCGTTCAAGGTGTGGATAGAGTCGTACCCAAGCCGAAGCAGACGCTCGCGCGCAGAGTCAGCCAATTCGGATATGATCTCCACCGTGTAAACCTTGTCCGTTATCTCAGCCAGGATCGCCGCCTGATAGCCTGACCCGGTGCCGATCTCCAGTACCTTGTCACCTGTCTGCAAGTCCAAGAGTTCCGTCATCACGGCCACGATGTACGGCTGTGAGATAGTCTGTCCGCAATCGATGGGCAAAGGGCGGTCGCTGTACGCCATGTCAAGATACTCGTCAAGGACGAATTCATGGCGGGGCACCGTCCGCATCGCCCGCAGCACCTCAGAATCACTCACCCCTCGCGACCGTATGTCGTACTCGACCATGGTCTGCCTATCCTCAACGTAAACATCCGACATGAGCTCACGGGTTGGCGATGCGGCACGAGCGGAGGTTGGAGACGGAACCTCCTTGCCCTGTCCAATGGGCTCTCCCGTGGTGAACAAGCCTGAGCCCCACAGCACTGAGAGCAGAAGCACGCAGGCTACAATCGCCCCTGCGGCAACGGCGACTCGATTCTTGGCGACCCCCCTCATCATTTCTCTCCCGCACAGTGCAAACAGGCTCACGTCGGATTCTACCACGTTCGGCCGCGCATACCAAGGCCAAAGATCCTTGACGGTCCGCATCCAGCGTGCTATAATCGTCTGCGGCGATCCGCACACAGGTACGGACCCGGGGGTGGGAATGCCCGAGAAGATGAGGGCCGTGGTCAAGGCCGAGGCAGCGCCTGGGGCCCGATTGATGATCGTGGACGTGCCGGAAGCGGGACCGGGAGAGGTGCTGGTCAAGGTGAAGGCCACCTCTATCTGCGGTACAGACGTCCACATCTACCAGTGGGACGCCTGGGCCCGAAGCCGAATCAAGCCACCGATGGTCTTCGGACACGAGTTCGCGGGCGAAGTGGTCCAGCTTGGCGAAGGTGTAACCACCCTCAAGTCCGGTGACTATGTCTCTGCCGAGACTCACATCGTGTGCGGTGCCTGCTACCAGTGCCGTACCGGCCAAGCCCACATCTGCGGGAACGTGTCCATCATCGGCGTCGACCGCCCGGGCTCCTTCGCTGAGTACGTCATTATTCCGCCGGAAAACGCTTGGTTCAACCCGCCCGACATGCCACCTGAGGTAGCCTCGATACAGGAACCCTTCGGCAATGCCGTGCACAGTGCGCTGTCCACAGACCTCGCAGGAAAGACCGTATTGGTGACTGGTTGCGGGCCCATCGGTCTAATGGCCATTGGCATAGCGAAGTCGGCAGGCGCTTCAGCGGTCTATGGTACCGAAGTGGTTCCGTATCGTCTGGATTTGGCTTCTCGGATGGGACCGGACCTCATTCTCAATCCTCGGGAGACAGACGTGGTCAGCCAGATCATGACGGCCACCGATGGCCAAGGTGTAGATGTAGTACTGGAGATGTCTGGGGACCCCTCGGCCATACACGAGGGGTTCGCTGTGTTGCGCGATGGAGGGTACGCCGCCCTCCTAGGAATCCCCTCCGGCCCAATAGAACTGGACCTGGCAAACGAAGTCATCTTCAAAGGTGCAAGCGTGTACGGCGTGGCGGGTCGCCAGATGTGGAAGACCTGGTACCAGACCAGAGCCCTCCTAAGCTCCGGAGCGGTAGACGTGGGTCCCATCATCACTCACGAGCTGTCGCTGGAAGATTTCGAGCAAGGCTTGCAGTTGATGAGTACGGGACAGTGCGGCAAGGTGGTGCTTCACCCTTGAGCATGAAGGGGGGAAAGGAAAGCGGAAAATGACTGAAGATAGAGTTGCCTTCCTGACAGAAGACATCGATCGTCTGAAGGAGCAAGGACTGTATATCACCATCCGCACCATAGGCTCAGCTCAGGAAGCATGGACCATTGTTGACGGGAAGCGGGTGCTCAACTTCTGCTCCAACAACTACCTGGGCCTCGCAAACCATCCCAAGATGAAGGAGGCGGCTACGAAGGCCATCGAGGAATTCGGTGTTGGGCCCGCTGCGGTCCGTTCCATCGCCGGCACGATGAGGTTACACCTCGACCTGGAGAAGCGTCTGGCGGAGTTCAAGCAGGTAGAAGACGCCCTGTCGTTCCAATCGGGTTTCAATGCCAATCTTGCCGTCATCCCTGCCCTGGTGACTCGGGGCGACGTGGTCTTCTCCGACGAACTGAACCACGCCAGCATCATCGACGGCTGCCGCCTATCTCGGGCCAAGATCGTCCGCTTCGAGCACCGCAACCCGGACTCGCTACGACGGGCGGTCGAGGAGGAGACCGAGTACAGACGCCGACTTATCATCACTGACGGCGTCTTCTCCATGGATGGAGACATCGCTCCCCTGGACAAGCTGGCTGAGATCGCAGGCGAGCATAACATAGCGCTGATGACCGATGATGCCCACGGCGAGGGAGTGCTGGGGCGAGGTGGAAGAGGGATCGTCGATCACTTCGATCTTCATGGCAAGGTGGACGTCGAAGTCGGCACTCTCTCCAAAGCCTTCGGCGTCGTAGGCGGCTACGTGGCTGGAAAGAAGAAAGTAGTGCAGTGGCTGCGCCAGCAGGGGCGCCCCTTCCTGTTCTCCAGTGCTGTAACTCCCGCCGATGTCGCGGCCTGCATCGCTGCGGTGGACTTGCTAGAGGAATCGACGGAGTTGGTGGATAAGCTATGGGACAATACCCGATACTTCAAGGCTCAGATGAAGGAGCTAGGGTTTGATACGGGCGAGAGCGAGACCCCCATCACCCCGGTGATCCTGGGCGAAGCGCCCGTAGCCTTCGAGTTCTCCAAGAGGCTTTTCGACGAAGGTCTCTTCGCCATGGCCTTGGGATTCCCCACGGTGCCCCGAGGGAAGGCCCGCATCCGGGTCATGCTCTCCGCCGTCCACAGCCAAGACGACCTCGATCAGGCGCTGAAGATCTTCGGCAAAGTGGGCCAGGATATGGGGGTGATATAGAATCACCAGACCATCATTCCCCATCATCCCTTAGCAGGATGAAAGACAGCGCCATCATGATCGCGATCATGATGGCGGAAACAAGGAAGGGAAGCTCCGGCTGCGCAGTATACAGCCATCCTGCCACATAGGGCGCCAACACCATCGGAGCGTTGGAGGCCGTGTTGACGACACCGTAGGCCAAGCCCACCCTCGTGGCCCGTACTACTCTCCCCGTCAGGGCCAGCGCCAGTGACCGACAGGCGTTGAACGCTCCTCTCAGGAAGAACGACGTTGCCAGGAGCGGCAGGGTCTGGGTCCTCAAGAAGATCATCAATGAGGTCAGGACAAGGCCTTGTCCGACGATAAAGCCCCCCACACCCTGGGAAAGCCTCCCGAGCGCCACGCCGAGCACGGCTGCCCCCAGGGCGTGGGCCGAACCCAGAAACCCGATCCGGGAGAGTTCGACTCCCACGACCTCCTGCAGATAGTTGGGCGCGAAGGGCTGCCCCAGATACAGAGCGAAGAAGATGAAGACGGCAAGTGCTGAGACGAGGAGCAGGCGCTTGTTGGAGGCGACGTCCTCGAAGCGAGAGGTCGACGGGGTCTGGTCCACAGGCTGCTCCCTGACCCGCGCAACTGCGAGTGTGGACAGCCCATAGAACACTCCTGCAACGAGAAAGACCGGCGCGAAACCTGCTCGCTCTCCGAGCCAACCTCCAATCGTTGGGAAGATGATCAGGCCCACGGCGAAGGCTGAGTAGAGCATGCTGAAGATCCGGTTGAGATCCTTGTGTGGCGTCCCATGCGCGACGTAGGCGTGAATCGCAGGTAGACAACACGCCGAGCCGTAGTAGAGAACGAATCCGATGATCGAGTGGCGCCAGTCGCCAGCAGCGGCCAGGAGCAAGACGGCCACGGTGCCTGCTGCGGAGCCACCCAGTATGGTCTTCTTTCGACCGTACCTGTCAGCCAGGATGCCCACGGGAATGAATCCCAACACCATCAGCACTGGAGCCAGGGACAGCACGAACCCTATCTGCAAAGACGTGGCCCCCAGGCTCTTCACGTACAGAGGCTGGATGTAATACCATATCCCCTCGCCGCTGCCCCACAGAGCCATAGAGAGCATGATGAGGAGGTTGTCTCGGCCGAGGCCAAAGAAGGATCGTTCCCTCAACTCAGAAACCACGTCGTTTTGGCTCCTTGCCCACAGGATCACACCACCGGGGTTCCAGTCTGGAGAAGATTCCCGCAGGGCGGCCGCTAGCAGCGCAGACCACCAGTGGCAGAAACGAGAGTACGACTCGGGGACGGATCGACCAAGTGGCGGACGTACTCACCCGAGGGAGATTGTCCACAAGATGCAGGCTGGGGGCGCTGACCATCGTGCCGAGCACGAGACAGTCACAACAGCGATGTTGCACAAACTCCTCAGCTCAGAGTAATCGTATTGGCGCAAGCCCCAGCTACGACCTCTGCGCCTCCATGATCACCACTTCTCCAGGCCACAGCTCTTTGAATCGCTCGGCATCGGCCTGTGTGCCCACGATGCCACCCCAATGCATCGGGATGACCGTCTTGGGCTTGATCTTGTTGGCGGCTTCCAGGGCCTCTTCCGCCGTCGCCACGTAGACACCGCTCACGGGGAGCAGCGCGATGTCCACCTCGAGCCCCTCCATCTCAGGGATGGGATCGGTGTCGCCAGCATGATA
>CAYGAW010000087.1:0-16326 GCA_964347945.1 uncultured Anaerolineales bacterium | reverse complement strand
CCCCTTGGCCCCTGAAAATAGCCACTCATCCTCTGGATGCCCGCGGCCGGTCCTTCGCCCACCGCACGGACGCCGATCAGTTCCCCGTAGAGGGGTATGTCATTGGTCAGATCCATGTCCCAGTCCTTCTGCGCCAGCCATTCCTTCAGCGTGAGATTCTCCGGGTTCTCGAACACGTCGGTCTGTACCAGCATGGCCTCTCCCAGGAACTCCACCAGGTCCGTCATGCCCGTGGGGTCCAGGCTGCTAATGTAGATGCCTCGTTCAGTCGCGTTGAACCGATACCAGTGACGCGGATAGGAGATCGCATAGGCGTATTCCGCGTTGCGGTAGACTGCGAACTCAGGGGCGAACCATCTCCAGGTTCTCAACATATTCTCCCAAGCAGGGCGGCACACGTCAGCACTGTCCATGGCATAGTCCAGCGTGACTACGAACATCACGTCTTCGTGGGAGATCATTACGGTCTCACTCTGAACGGGGGCTTGCTCGTTGTCGGGTGGGATGAGCAGCCCTGCCTCCCCGTCCAGATCGACGGGTGTGGCGTTGGGGAACGCCGTCACCCCCTGCACCATCAACTCCTGAAGCATGGAGCCATAGACATTGATAGACGCGTTCACCTGGATCAGGCAACCTTCTGCGCGCATGCTGGCTCGGTTATGGGTGCCTGGGTTGAGATTGCTGAAACTGGCGAGTAAGGGCCGGTTGCCGAAGCCTGTATGCCAGTTCGAGGGGTACTGGAGCCAGTAGCCGAAGGCAACGTTGACGTGGTGGCCAGGCTCCCCTATGGGCAGATCTTCGACGCTCGTACGCCATTCTCCCGGGTGTGGCGTTGACGTAGGCTCCACGCGGACTACCGGGGCATATGGCTGGACCGTGTCTTCGTGCTCCCCCGCTAACGGCGTCTCGGTCGACTGTGGGCGCACCGCAGGAGCGCCCGGGCAGGTCTGGGTTGGCGACGGGCTGCCCGCTGGCCGGTCCGGCCTTACGGGTAACCCACAGGAACTCAAGCCCAGGACAAGCAAAGCTGTGAGTAGCACGCACCTTGCTCTAATCCTTCCCCTTCCACGTTCTGGGTTCATTTCCCTTCCTCTTGGCCATGCAGAAAACCCAAATATCGCAGGGTGGTAGTCAGCGTTCGTCTGCAGGGCACTTGTTTCGCCGGTACCCACCGGTCTTCGTCTCGGCAGTCTGTCCAGCTGCGGCTAGACGGTAGCCAAGTGCAGTATCTTTTCCGCCATCTCCTCGTAGCTATAGCCAGCGGCCAGTGCGGCCCTGGGAAAGCCAGCATCGGGGGAGATGTCCGGATTGGGGTTGATCTCCAAGATGTAGGGGGTACCATCCCGCACGCGGAGGTCCACACGCCCGTAGCCTTGGCACCCCACTACTTGATAGGCGGCCATCGCCACTTGCCCTATACTCTCGGCCAGGCGTGCAGTTACCTTAGCGGGACATATGACCGGCGTGAGATGGTATTCGGGCCTTTCGGGCTCCCACTTGGCTGCATAAGAACATATTCTGCGCAGAGGGTCAGCGAAACCTGAGAGGTCCAGTTCCGCCAGGGGCAAGAGCTCAGGTGTACCATTGCCCCAGAGGGCGATGTTGAACTCCCGGCCGATGATGAACTCCTCCACCAAAGCCGGCTCCTCATAGGTATCGAGAATGTACCTCACCCTTTTCCGAAGTTGCTCCGTGGTCGCTACCACCGCTCCATCATCTATCCCCAGACTGGCGTCCTCGGCAACCGGCTTCACGATGGCCGGAAGAGGGACCGATAAGTCTGTTTCGGTGTCGGTACAGACTTGATAGGCTGGTGTGGGGATGCCCTGTGACTGCAGCACCCTCTTCGTTTGGGCTTTGTCTATGCAGCGAGCAATTGTGTCTGACGACGCGCCTGTGTGGGTATAGCCGACTCTTTCCAGAATGGCCGCAGCCTCAGCTTCGAGGTCCGCCCGATTGCCCAGACCCTCCAGAAGGTTGAAGACCACCCACTCACTGGGGTCATAGGCCGAGATGACCTCAAGAGGATCGAAAGAGACGGGCACGCAATGGACCTCATGCCTTGGTCGCAACGCCTCTTCGATGGCTCTCGCCGCGATGGCGACGCCCTGGGCTGACACCAGGTCTCTTGCCTCGCCCTTGGCTAGGCTGTCTACCTGGTTGTACAAGATCAATACTTTCATCGCCGCGTCCTTGCCCGAGTAGCCATCTTATTGTGTGGCGCGAGCGCGAACCCCACACCCGCCCCATTCATGGTCCGTGTCTCCGCACCGATCCATCCCCGTGAAGCCTGGGGTATCTGCATCAGATACTCGTGTGATGTCCTGTGGGCTAGCTGAGGATACCTCTTCAGGGCCTCGTTGAGGATGGCGTTGATGAGTTGAGCATGGCTCATGCCGACGGCCTCGGCCTCAAATACCAGGTCGCTCACGCCCGGACTCAAGCCCGGTAGGGGATTGATCTCCAGTATGTAGGGCCTCTCGCCATCATTGGCAGCCAGCTTGAAGTCCACCCGCGCCATGTCAAGGCAGTCCACAGTTCGAAAGGCCTCAACCGCAAGATGGCTCAATTGCTGAACCTGGGCCTCCGTCAGTGGTGCTGGGCACACGTAGCACGGCAATTGGGGAAACTCCGACTTGATTCGCCCGGTATAGATGCCCTCTTCCTCAGGGGGACAGGCGCTCAAATCCACTTCAAGGGGCGGGAGCACGTACAATTGCTGATTGCCCAAGACGCCGACGGTGATCTCCCGTCCCTCTATGTACTCCTCGACGAGCGCTGGCTCTTGGTAGGTCTGGAGGACCCAGCGTACCTGACGCCGTAGTTCGTCCCCATGCCTCACCACTGACCTGGCACTGATCCCGATGCCTGTCCCTTCGCGAGAGGGCTTCACAAACAGCGGGAACCGGAGTTCAGAATCCACAGGTTGGTGGGCGGCCTCGAAGACCTGGAATCTCGGCGTGGGGAGCCCGTGGAAGGCGAGTATGCGCTTGGTCATAGCCTTGTCCAAAGTGAGCGCCAGACATAGCACCTTGGAGCCCGTGTAGGGAATGCCTAGCATTTCGAGAATAGCTGGCACCTGGGACTCCCGGGCGTCCCCTCGATGGCCCTCACAGATATTGAAGGCTATGTCGAAGTCGCCTCGCTCGAGTTCTTGATAGAGGCTCGTGTCGCCCTCTAGGAACGTGACCTGGTGCCCTCGCTCTTGCAGGGCCGAGGTGATGGCGTCCACGGTTCGTTCCGAGTCCAGCTCATACCACCTATCTTCCGGTTCCCCCGCATCATGGGGGGCGTTACTCTTCAGATTCGCGAGCAGAGCGATCCTGAGGCCGTTCATCGATGCCTCCTGTCTACCTCGGTGCCGATGGGAAGCCTGCCCTCTTGCAGAAGCGGCCAGAGTTGCCCCTGGGGCTCAACTGCCGGACAGGAAAGGTCTTCAGCGGGCGTCAGCATGGCCGCCACCCCCTCTCGGCTGCGACGCTGGCTGTCAGCACAGAATGAGCAGCGACCAGGGTCATGTGCCTCGTAATGCTCGGGCTCAGGATAGTTCAGAATCCGGCCGGCGTAGTTCCTCATCACGACTCGGGAATCTGATTGCGAGATGAGATATTGAGGCATCACAGGCACCTTGCCCCCGCCACCCGGCGCATCAATCACGAAGGTGGGGACGGCGAATCCGCTGGTGTGACCTCGCAGATGCTCTATGATCTCAATTCCCTTGCTCACCGGCGTCCTGAAATGGCCGATGCCTTCAGAGAGGTCACATTGGTAGAGATAGTATGGCCTTACTCTGATCCTCACCAGCTCTTGAACCAGACGCTTGATCGTGTTGGGACAATCGTTGATCCCCGCCAACAGGACGGTTTGGCTGCCCAAGGGGATGCCGGCATCGGCCAACATGGCACACGCGCTGGACATCTCGGGCGTGATCTCCTTGGGGTGATTGACATGGATATTGATCCACAGAGGGTGGTAGCGTCGCAACATGTCCACCAACTGCGGTGTAATCCGCTGAGGCAGATAGACAGGCACTCGGGTACCGATGCGAATCACCTCCAGGTGCGGTATGTGTCGCAGGCTGGACAGGAGATGCTCCAGCACCATTTCCGAGAGGAACAGCCCATCCCCGCCAGATATCAGCGCGTCTCTGACCTCGCGGTGCTGCCTGATGTATTCCACCATGGCATCGATCTTGTGAAGGCTGACTCTCTCACGCCCGCTACTCACCAGCCGGCGGCGTGTGCAGAACCGGCAATAGGAAGGACATTGGTCGGTCACCACAAGCAGAACTCGATCCGGGTAGCGGTGCACCAACCCGGGCACGGGCGAGTCGGCATCCTCACTCAGAGGATCCTCTAAGTCAGACCGGCTGACCCTGCACTCATGCCTGGTGGGTACCACCTGCCTTCGGACGGGGCAGCTGGAGTCATGGGGGTCCATCAGAGAAAGAAAATAGGGCGTGATGGCCATCCTGAAAGCTTTGCTGGCCCCAATCGCCCCGTCTATCTCTTCAGGAGTCAACTCCAAGACCTGCTGTAGTCCCTCTAGCTTGGTGATGCGATTACGTATTTGCCAATGCCAGTCGTTCCACTCCTTCTCGGTGACCTCGGCCCAGATGCCGGGCCGAGGGCTGGGGTGCGGAGGTTTTGCACCCGGAGGATCTTCGAATTCCTCGCCAATCATCTCTTCAATTGTTCCTCCTCGCAGTGTATTCTGATCCATCTCATGCCTCCTGGACGCCGTTCTTTCCTGGAGCGCACTCCAAGCCATTGCTGGCTCTCTCACAGCTGCCCCCTGAGATAGGTTTCTCCTCAATATCCTGCCGCCTGGCACAGCGGCTTTGGCTCGCGAGGTTTTCACCGTCACTTGTGTCCACGCGGTGTACCCTGCGGCAACTGTTTCACGTATGTGATGCGGGAATCGCCCGCTCTGTAGTAGTCTCTCACTTCAGCGGCCCTTCGAAAGCCGTGGTTCTGATAGAACCGGCGCGCAGGTAGATAGGGCCGCGTAGAAGACGTGTCGGCCAATAGCATTCGCCCTTTCGCTCGGCCAATTGCCTTCTCCACCTCCTCTAGCAGCGCTCGCCCTATGGCCCGCCGATGATAGCTGGGGTGCACAAAGATCCAGTATAGGTCGTAGGTCCCCTCGGTCATCGGTGTAGGGCCGTAGCAGGCGAATCCCACAACGTGGCCATCCTCCTCTGCCACGATGGAGTGGTAGTCGCTTTGCCTCCGAGCCCCCAACTCTGCCTCTACGAGTTCTTGCACTACCGCCACCTCGCGGCTCGTGAACACTCCTGTTCGCCTTGCCAGTGCGAGGACCTCACCCAGGTCTCCGTGCCCAACCTTTCGAATCAACAACGTCGCAGATTTCCTATTCTGCATCTTGTTTCGGCGACTCCTCAGAACACAAAGCCCTGAATCTCTCCAATGCAGCCTCCCACTGGTGTGGAGGACTCAACACAGGAAAAACATCGTACCCGGTCATCTCGGCCAGCACGTCTATGGCTGCATGATCCCGAGGACTAGCTATGACCGCGGTCAGGGCTCCATCTTCAACCGCCAGTGGTACTGCACGAAGCTCCTCTGCTACCTCTGGTCGGAGGAGTCTCACCACATCAGGGCTGGGTAGCCTCTCCGGGATGTCCATAAGCACAATGTGCACTCGCTCACTGCCTGCCAACCTCACGCCACTTCCCTGCCTCAGCTTCCCGCCCTGCCGTATGCCGTCTCTTTCATCCCCGCGCCAACCTCAGAGAATACCCTCGCGGCGCTGGGATCAAAGTTGCCACCTTCACACAAGCATACTATCCCCGGGCACAAAAGTTATCACAAGGAGGCATCAGATGGGTTAAAAAAAGGCCCCCGGGCATCACTTTGGTATCAGAGGCCGGGGCCACTGGGGTAGTCGAATCTCAAGGGGCAAACTAGCCGCCCCCAGATTCGTCGGTGCTCGGCGCGAAGGAGTAACCCACGCCTGGAACAGTCTTAATATACCGAGGGTCCGAAGGGTTCGGCTCCACCTTGTGGCGCAACCGGCTAATCAGGTTCTTGACCAGAGTGCCCTCTCCCTCACCCGCATATCCCCAGACCCGTTCGATTATTGTCTCCGAAGGAATGACTCGGTCCGGGTTCCTCATTAGCAAGAACAGCAGCCGAAACTCCATGTTAGTGAGTCGGACGGTGGAGCCCTGGGGCGTGATGACCACATGCTGTTCGGGATCCAAGGTCAACCCTTGAATCGCCACTGGTCCCAGCGCCGAAAGCGGAAACGGCCGGCCGCGCCTAAGCAGGACCTTGACCCTAGCAGCGAGCATCTGAGGGCTGTGGGGCTTCACCAGGTAGTCATCGGCACCCAGATCCAAAGCCTTCAGTATGTACTCTTCTTCCTTCTCGGGAGAGAGTAGCATTAGGGGCACGTCTGACTCGGACCGAACCTTGCCAACGAGGGGCAGGAGATCCGTGTCCTTGGAGTTAGCATCCATCACCACCAAATCGGGAGCTTCGTCAGCGCACAGTGACAAGAACTTCTCCTCGCTGATGGTGGCCGTTGGCTGGAGGCCAGCCTGGCGCAGCACAAAGACGACAAAATTCAGTTGCTCACCATCATCACCGAAGATGACTACTCTCATCGGATTCGACCTCTCAATCCGTCCAGCTCAGTGGTCAATTCCGGACATCCAATTCAATCTTACACCCGACTGTGCCGAAGTCAAGTTGCGTTTGTCCGATCCCGCGAAGCCACAAGCCGGCTATGCGCCTCATGATTTCTCTCCTCTGTCAAGACCCCTTCCTCCTGAGCCGCCCCAACAAAGAGCGCATCTTGTGAGTGAAGCGGGGTCGCACATTGAACCCTCTGGGCAATTGCCGCAGTTGCCCATACAACTCGCGCATCTGCGCTCCTGAGAGCACCTTCCTGCTCTCGAAGTAAGCCTCTGCCACCTGCCCCATGGCCCAAGTGCCGGCAGCAGCGATGAAGCCTGAGATGATCCAGCCCGGACCGGGCAAGAACTTCACCGCCTCGTGGGTGGCGTAGCGGAGCAGAATGCCTCCACCAATGGTGGAGAGGAGCTCCTTGGCGCGTTCGGGTCCCATCGCCTCGCCGTAGATCGCGGCGATACGGAGCGTCAGGCGGATTTGGGAGGCCAAGAGCAAGGGTATGTCCAGAAACGGTATCGGTTCCATCCCGATAAGTAGATTCAACATGCTGGTGCGGCGGATCACGCTGCGAGTCATGCGGCGGCGATAGAAAGGCAACTCCCTACCCAGCGCCACCGCCAGCGCGGGACGCATCTCGATTATCCGAGGAAGGAGGAGTTCGCCCACGTTCGTCCCCTTCTTGGCAGAGATGGGTACGACGGACGTGCCCAGCTTCGCCCTCGCATCCGCCACCACCGGCCTCAGCTCTCTCTTGATCAAGTCCATCTTGTTCAGGGCCACGACGAGTGGCTGCTTCTCAGCTCGCAGTTCCTGGTAGAGTATGTAGTCCTCCTGGCGCAGGCCAGCCGCGCCATCGAACAGAAGAACGGTCAAGTCCCCCTGGCGCACCGCCTCCAAAGCCATTTCTCCCCGATCCACGCCACCCACTTCACCGAAACCTGGCGTATCGACAAGAGTGAAAGGACCCAGGTGCTGCGTCAGCACCTCTTTGGTCGTGCCGGGTACCGCCGTCACGGGCGACACGCGCCTCCCGACCAGCAGGTTGACCAGAGTGGACTTGCCCGAATTCACTGGCCCCACTATGGCCAGCCGGGCGAGGGTCTCTTCTGCTATGTCTTGTGACAGGCTCGCCTTGTCGAAGCTCCTCAAGAGACCCCTTAGTTCATTCAGAGCCACTGGAATTCTGAGCATGGCATCTCCTACGCTTCACTGCTTTGTCGAATGATAGCAGACCGACATTCACTGAGGCAACGCCGTGCCTAGCTTTGCCCCTCACATGCAAGAGCGCCCCGACTTGTGTATAATGTGACAACCTTGCGGGCGCGTACTTGATTCGCCGCCCCTGGAGGGAAGAAGCATGATTCTGCAGACCGACCGGCGGCTCCAAGCACTCCTTGGTTTCCTCGTTCCGCTCTTAGCCTTGCTGCTGGCTACGGCGGCCGCATGCGGCATTGCACCATCTCCCTCCTCCAGCGTGCCTCCGCAGGACTCGACACCTGCTCCAACCGCGACGATTCCTGCCGAAACAACCCCCTCTCCCGTGGTCACTCCCATAGAGCCCGGCCCTTCGTTCCTCACGCTAACCATCTGGGGGCCCGAACAGTTCTCGCCGGGCGAAGAGGACAGTGGTAGAAAGGTCCTGCAAGCACAGTATCAAGCCTTCGCCGATCAGAATGAAGACATTGGAGTGGAATTCGTCCTCAAGGCTCCCTACGGAGAGAGTGGGGTGCTCGACTTCCTCCTGACAGCCAGCTATGCTGCTCCCAGCGTGTTGCCGGACATAGCGATAGTGGATGCTTTCCAACTAGGCACCCTGGTACGAGCAGGGCTTGCGCGTCCCCTGCACGATCTGATCGACGAGAGTTTCAGAGCAGATCTTTTCCCTTTCGCCCAAGAGGCCTGCACTTTCGACGGTGACCTAATGGGCATACAGTTTGAGGCCGACATAGAGCACCTGATCTACTACACCGAAGCTCTGGAGCTTCCCCCTGCCACATGGGCCGACCTTCTTACCGGCCCCATCAGCTACACTTTCCCGGCCGGCGGCCAGGACGGTCTGGTCAACGACGCATTCCTGATCCAGTACATGGCTCAAGGAGGCCAATTGTTCGATGAGCAGGGCCAACCCAGCCTTCAGCCCTCTGCTGTCCAACGGGTGCTCAGGTTGTACGACGCCGTGCGCGAGTGGGAAGTCAGCCCCATGAGGGTGCTGGAGATCAATAACCTGGAAGAGTGTTGGGAGGCCTACGCTGAAGGCAACATCACCGTGAGCCACATCAGTTCCTGGCGATACCTCACCGCCCGTGACCTGATGCAAGATACGAGCTTCGCCGCCTTGCCCACAGAAACTGGCGAGCCAGCCACCATGAGTCGAGGTTGGGCCTTCGTGATCATCACCGAGTCGCCGCATCGACAGGCGGCCGCTGCCCGCCTGATAGAATGGTTGATGGCTCCCCAGAATCTGGCGGAGTGGAGCCGGGAGGCGAACCACATACCGACCCGCACTTCCGCTCTACAACGCACCGGCTGGCCCGCAGACTACATAAGTTTCTTGCAGACCCAGTTGCAGAACGCTTTCTTTCGGCCGTCTGCACAGGGGTTCGAGGGCGTGGCCCGGGCACTCCAAGGCTCCGTAGTAGATGTGCTAACGGGCGCGCGCACGCCACGTCAAGCCACCAACGCGGTCATGGAAGGCTTCCAGGAGTCGCGCTAGCCTTCCCATCCAGCCTTGCTTCGCACTGCTCTCGATGCCCGCAAGCACCGCATCGGCGCGGACTATTGTGGCTAGGGCCAACGTGCAGCGCCCTCAGATCGCCCCGCATCTTCTCCATCGTGCCCAGCAACTGGCGCCGAAGCCGCGAATCGTACTCGATGCAGTACGTTTCTCGCTGATACCTGAGGAGGCCATAGGGGGGTGCCCTGTTGAAATCCTCCTCGATAAGCAGACAATAGGCCGCCAACTGCAACACATCTGAAAGGTAGGGCTTCGCCGCAGTACGGTTCGGCTTCACCTCCACGGGAATGAGACAATCCCCCTGAGCGACAATGTAGTCGGGTTTGCCGGTCAGCAGGTGACGACGGGAGAATAAGGGGCGAGGGCATTCCTGCCAGGCACCGGTATCATCGAAGATAACTTGTCCTTGAGGAAGGCCAGTGCCCCTGTATTTGGCTCTGGCCCGCCACAGGAGCAACGAGCCCACCGCCACCAAGACCAGAGCGAGAGACAACAGTAGTAGCGCCGGTGCCTGGGTCGTCATCTCGCCGAACCGGCCACGAGCCACCACCAGCCAGCAGCGAGGGCCAGCACCCCGCCCACAAGCAGCAGCAAGTATCCGAGGCGTTCCAGGCGGTGAGAAGCCACCACGGCACGCCCGTGACTTCGATGTGCTTCCTCGCCCACCATCATCTTCTCCAGGTGGGCGGAAGGTAAACAGCGCACGCGGGACAGCCACCAACTGCGCGCACAGTACTCGTAGTTCCCTATTTCACTCGCTCTGAGCAGATCGCTCTCGCCCTTGTTGACCAAGGACTTTCTCCTCGAACTCCCTGAGGGTGTCTTCCAGTCTCTGCTGCCGCACCGCCATGGTCAAGTCGCCCCTGGTCTTCTCCAACACTCCGCGGACCATATCCGTTCTGCGACGCAAGCCGCGGGTTATCGCATCGGGGTAGTCCACGGTGACCAGCACGTCGTACACTTGGTCCATCGTTCGTAGTAACTCTTCCGCCCTGGACATGTTGCCAGCACGGATGAGATCCAGTATGTCACGCCTCAGTTCGCCCATCGCCTCGCCCAGGCCGTTCAGATACGCGGCGTGGTCCATATTCAGCTCCTCCGGACCCGGAAGAGGCTGCCGCCTGATGAGGGCGTACGTAATGCTCGCCTCGGCAAACTCCTTAAGTGCGTCCTGGACATAGCCAGCCTCATAGAGGCCAGGTTCGTCAGCCAAGTCCGCATTGAATTGCTCCACTACGGCTCTGCCCTCCTCCAGCATCTGCTTCGCCGTCTCCAATTCGCCCCTGTGAACTGCTCGTATGGTGTTGGCCGACTGACGTATGAGACGGCGCGAAAGCCCCAGCATCTTCTCTCGCGTTTGGTGCCTCGCCTCCAGTGCCTCTAGAGCCCGCTGGGCAATATCATTCAACTCATCCACTTCTTGCCTCCTGTATCCCCTGAACCCCATCACTCGCCTTCTATGGTCTTGCACGTTGCCGCAGGGCACAGGCGAACCACATATGCTGATTCCAACGTCTCAATTCTAGCATATGAAGTCAACTCGCACAACGAAACCTTGACAATCGAGCAGAGCAGCGCTATACTCCTTGTCGTCTAAGTGGATGGAAGGCCACCACTTGCCCTTCACTGATCTCGACGATATTGCCTGCAAGGGGGCTAGTGCTGGCGACCCCTCACTCAGCACATGACCTGCGCCAAGGTAGGAAGGAACGACGGCGATTGAGTGGTGCCTCCAGGTTTCGATACCTCGTAGTCTTTGTTGCCTGTCTTCTTCTTGCAGCACTGCTCGTGGGCCGCGGAGGCGCTCCCTTAGCCACCCCTGACTTCGCTGCACAAGAGACCGCCATTGCGCACAGAGTCCTTGCTACCCTAACGGCCGAAGCACCAACCCCTACCGCCATACCAACACCAACTCCAACCTCAACCCCGGTGCCCTACAACATCTACTTTGGCGACCTGCACGTCCACACATCGAGAATACACACTACGGCTGCCTTCCACGAGGAGTTTGGCCGTGGCGCGATACGGCTCGCCCACCTTTACGCCAGAGAGGTGATGGAGCACGATTTCGTAGCCGTCACTAACCACGCACGGCTGCTAGAGGACTGGATGTGGGAAGTCACGAAGCAAGTGGCCGACGAGTTCACTCTAGACGGTGAATTCGTCTCCTTCCCGGCCTTCGAATGGACCGCAAGCCACGGATGCGGCAGCCACTGCTCACCCGAGCGGCCGGACTACCCCGACTGGGGCCACCGAAATGTCTATTTCAGGAATACGGAGGTAACCCCGTTGCTGCTCAGATGTAATGATCCCGACTATGACACCCCGGAGGAACTCTTCGAGGCACTTCCTGCACCCCATGTGGCTACGACCATCCCTCACCACACCGCCGATGCTCGGCATCCCTTTGACTGGCCAACCATCAATCCCGAGTACGACCGCTTGGTGGAGCTAGTTCAGCACAGGGGAAGCTACGAGACAGACATCGTCCAGAATGCTTGGGCCAATGGCCAGATCCTAGGTGTGGTGGGAGGAACCGACAATCACATCGGCGCCCCCGGCTGGCCCGAGGGCGTAACCGCCATACTGGCGCCCACCTTGACGCGCGATGCCCTTTTCGATGCTCTCCTAGAACGCCACACGTATGCCACCACCCATGGCGATATCATCCTTCACTTCTTCGGCGACGGAGAGATGCAAGGAAGCATCCTTGGCCCAAGAAGTTCGGTGAAGCTGAGTGGCGAGGTGGAAAGTAAGAGCGAAGGCGTTGCCCTGGTGGAACTGGTGGACAACGGCGCGGTGATTCAATCGTGGCCACCCGAGCAAGCTGCTGCATTGAGGTTCGACACCACACAAGACATCGAAGACGAACCGCACTACTTCTACATAAGGGTCACTCTCGCCAACGATCACCGAGCCTGGTCGAGCCCCATTTGGGTGAACCACCCTGGCCCGGCACCTTAGTCTGCAGCTGGCCAGACGCGGTCATCGTCTCCCGAGTGGCCGACCTCGACCAGGCGCCAATAGCGCATCCCGCTCCTACCCCACGGTGATCAGGTCCCATATCTCTCCAAACAGTCCCTCACCGATGCCCCGCACATCCATGATGTCCTCGATAGAAGCGAATGGTCCCTGAGCTTCGCGATGGTCAATGATGCACTGGGCCAGGGTGGGGCCGATGCCCGGCAGAGTCTCCAGTTCGCTAGCGCTGGCGGTGTTGATGTTCACGAGGCCTCCGCTGGAGGTGCTGCCAGATGGTACCGGTGGGCTTTCCTCGCCAACCTCGGGCACGTACACCTGGTCCTCATCATGAACCCTCTGTGCCAGGTTGACGCGGTTGAGGTCCGCATCTGCTGCTGGGCCCCCTGCGGCCTGCAAGGCGTCCTCGACCCTACTGTCCTCTGGCAGGTAGTAGACTCCCGGTTTGACCACCGCACCAGTGACGTAGACTGCCACCTGGGCAGGTGTTGGCTCGGGCGTGGGTGAAGGCTCGATGATCTCTATCGGTCGGGGCGTGGGGCGACGGAGGAAGATGACCCCCATAGCCCCGAGGAGCAACAAGGATAGAGTTCCGACTATGGGGAGCCGATACCTCTCCAATAGCTCATTCATCACCAGTCCCGCATCATCTCCATGATGGGGAAGAGGGGTTCGATATCCACTGGGATATCCGCCACACGGGTCATCGTCTTCTTGAGCAAAGGTGTCAGTACGCCATAGGTATCCAAGAGTTCCTTCACCCCTTGGTAGCTTCCCCGCGCTTGCAGCAGCAGCACCCTTCTTGCCAAATCTCGTATCGCCTCCAGCATTCTGTCGAAATCCACTCTGAATCTGCCAGTTTCCTCATCGTAGATCAGGCCGCGTCGCTCCAAGAGGAGGTTGAGCTGCACCAGCGCCGCCTTGCCGTGCGCTGTCTCTACGCCAAAGCGGAGCGACTTGAGCAGGGCGACCGCATTGCTCACGCACCCTTCTTCTAGACCTGAAAGCATCCCCTTGTCAACCAAGTACGAGAAGGCGCACACTCCCGCCACGTCGGCCTTCGTCTCCTCGATGCGGGGATGGAGTTCCTTCAGTGCCATGCCCACCGTCGCCGTAGAACCGTCGGGAAGGGTTACGAAGCCCGGGCCCATGCTGTGGGCCAACTCATGCATGAGGACGACATTGAACAAGGCCTCGAAATCCACCATCGGCAATTGATCTTCTGCCATGATGCGCTCCGCGGTGGGAAACGTGCAATTGCGGAACTTGGCTTCGGCGATGTTCTTGAGCATCACCTTCTTGCTGCCCTTGATCTGCCTCACCTTCTCGTCGTTGGGAAGGACGAACGCGCCTGCTTGGACGCCCGGCTTGATCTCGCCGGCGGAGAACACCACGCTGACCACACTGATGGGGGAACTCTCACCCCGCTCCATGGCCTCGTACTCCCCAGCACCTGGCAGATTGTCTTCTATCTCTCCAAGGTAGCCCGTCAGAGTCTCCAGCCTCTCGCTTTCCTGGGAGTCCTTGATGGCGATCACGGCCTCAAAGGCCGCCTTGTAGCTCAGCAGCCGGTCCTCGTAGACCTCATACGGTCCAATGGTGACGTCGATCAGACTGTCCTCGACGTCCATCCAGTCTATCTCGCTCTGGAAGTAGTCGTTGCTCCTGAACGCCTCAGCTCTACTTCTGAGAAACTTGGCCAGCGAAGGGTTTTCGCTGATGTCGGCCGCTTCTTCGAGCAGCCTCGCCGAGGATGCGAGGAGTTCCTCGTACGTGGAGGAATAAGGGACCGCGACCAGCCCACCATCCGCTCGCCTGATCAGCGTATAGTAGCTCGTAAACGCGTCGTTGTCTTCAGGATGCTCAGCCAGCCAACTCTCGAACTCCTCCTTGGTCAGATCCGGGGGATAGAACCCAGCCCCAAGTGGTTTGGGCTGCTCGCCCCAGAACGGTCTATGCTCCTCGAGGCGGTCCCATGGTCCAAACATGATTCGAAAGTAGTGCAGCAGGTCTCTGTCCTCACCTCTCTCCGAAGCCTCGAGCTCAGCCAACCATTCTGGATTGTGCGGCGACACCTGGCGCAGGAATACGTCGTCCATGTAGCGCGCCGCCTCGACGAGCTTTCTCAAGACCTGCTTGTCCCTTTCGCCAAGCATGGTCTCATCGAAGCCAAGCTCGGTGGGGACGAACTGCGCGATTCTCTCCTCTATCGTCCTCATCGCAGGCATACTGCCACACTCCTCCGTCCTGACCCCGCGGGGTGCCGACTATCGGCCCAGGCATTATACCGCGGTTCTGCTCTCCTTTCAACAGGTTCTGCGCGTCCTTGTCACCCACCAACACCACCCACTCGCCTTGAGCGATCGAAAGGCCCTCGCAATCTGACCACGTTCGGTGCGCTGATACCACATCGCTGGTCGCGTCCGCTTCCCGTGCGCTTGTTTGAAAATGGGATCAGGTCCGCGTATACTCGGACAGTCGGGGAGCCTCGCTGTCCGCTCTGAGCCTGTGGGCTTCAGGCGTTCGTCAGGATCAGGCGCGGCCCTCTGTCCGAGCCCTCGAACGCGGGCGGCCGACGTACGATCCTTTACGTGCAAGCTTCGCGAACGGCGAGCTCCTCGGTTCCTTGTCCTCCACAATGTAGAGCGGGCGAGAGAAGATTCTGTGCCACCGTGTGATGCCTTCGAGGACAAGCAATGGGAATGATGGACGAGGTCGCTGACCTCAATCACCTCGCCCAGGTCTTCAGCCACTATCAACAGAAGTACCGCAGTACCTCTGGAAAGAGGGCCTTGCGCCCGGGCAGCGATGGTGAGACCATGGCCCAGTTCGCGGGGCACCTCGACCGCAACCTGCGCGCCCTTAGGGACAGTTTCCTGCGTGGTGACTATTCCTTCTCACCCTTCCTGGAGAGAAAGATCACCGTAGCTGGAGGCGGGACCAAGATCATCTCTACCGCGACACTGCGGGACACGATAGTGCAGAAGGCTGTGGCCTTGGTGGTCGAGCCAGAGCTCGACCGTCACGTCCATGACAACTGCTTCTCCTTTCGCATCGGCAAGGAGGCGCCTACGATCAACGATGCCATCAGTTCCATCGTCAAACACTATAGCAGAGGCCTCTGTTGGGTCGTGAAGGAAGATATTAGCTCTTACTTTGACAATCTCGACCATGACATACTCATGACTCGCCTGACGGAGCTCCTACCCACTGAGCGACCCATCCTCTCCCTCTACCGGAGCTACCTGGAGGCCCCACGACTCGTGAGGGGAGAACTTCTGCCCCGAGAGAGAGGCGTGCCGGTGGGGAGCATCCTGGCCAATTCCCTCTCCAACGTGTACTTGACACCCCTTGACAGCACCATGGAGCAATATGGTCATCGGTACTTGAGATACTGCGATGATATCATCGTCTTCTCCAACGACGAGACCGAAGCGCAAGAGGTCAGGGACACAATCGTCAGCACCGTGGCAAGGCTGGGCCTGGCCCTCAACCCTGTCAAGAGCATGGTTCTTCCTCCTGGAGCGCGGTTCGTCCACCTGGGGTACGAGTTCGATGGCCAGACTATCAGGATAGGACCGCGAGCCCTGCACAAGTTCAAGGTGAGGATCAGACGTGCCACGTCCCGCCAGGCGCACCGCGGGGTAGGCATGCGAGACCTGCATACGGACCGCGGCCGGGCGGCTCTGCGCGAGGTAATCGCTCGGGTCAATAGAGAAGTCGCCGGCGATACTCCCCGCAATTGGGCTCGATACTTCTCCAAGTGCGACTTCGATGACCAGTTTCGGGAACTGGACCACTGGATTAGGGAACGCACCCGTGCGGCGGTCACCAAGCGTTGGAACAAAGGCAACTTCCGCCTGATTCCCACTTCACAGTTGCAGGAACTGGGTCTCAAGTCATTAGTGCGGGAGTACTACACGTGGAAGAACCGCTGGCAAGACAGAGACAGGG
>CAYGAW010000086.1:0-22862 GCA_964347945.1 uncultured Anaerolineales bacterium | reverse complement strand
TTGTATGAGTTGTTGGCCGTGTTGGGGTCGATGAAAGGCACGTCTACCTGGCAGGTCATGTCATACCAGAATTGGGTCAGATCGACCTTGATGTTGGTGCTGAACGGCGTCGTCTGATTTGGGCTCAGGCTGATGATAGTCATGTTCCTGGGTCCCATCTGCTCGATGACACCCATGGTGTCACCGTACGCGGTCTTGGACCACTGGCACGAGACCTGAACGACGACGTTGTTGAGGTTTCCTGGGCCGCGGTTCGTAAACCTTCCGTACACCGTCCCATTCAGCAGCTTATCTGCGTACAAGTCGGTGATCGCCAGATCAGTCGAGAATACTGGCAGGACAGTGACGACCGCGCCCCAGGGCGTCGGTGTCGGTGTGGCCGGGGTAGGCGGGGGTGCTGCCGGACTGGTCGCCGTCGGCCCTGGAGGTGGCGGCGTAGGCTCTGGCCCGGGAGCGCCCTCCACATGGAGAGTCACCGTTCTCACGTAGGGTCCACCAGGAGCCTCCACCAGCAGTTCGTAAGTGGTGGAGGCCTCAGGGCACTCTTCGCTCTCACCCATAGGTGGGACCTCCCGCCCGCCCATGATCACTCGCCACTCTCCAGGAGGGTGCACCTCCCAAAACAACATGGCGCACTGACCCTGAGGAATGGCATCCGGATGTACCTCGAAAACGATGACCTCCGGCCCACCCTCTGGTGGCGGCTCCTCCGGTGGTGGTTCCTGTGGCGGAGGCTCTTCCGGAGGAGGCTCCCCTGGAGGGGGCTCCTCCGGTGGTAGTTCACCTTCAACCCCTACATATACCACTGCTTCATGAGGCCCACCCGGGGCCCCCACCACCAATTCGAAAGTGGTCGGCCCCTCCAAGCACACCTCTTCCTCACCCATCGGAGGGACTTCCTCACCGTTCAGGAAGACCGGGTAGTCCTCAGCGCCGGGCACCTCCCAGTGCAGCACAGTGCAGCCGCCAGGCGGCACCACGTCCGGGCTGGCCCAGAACTCCACCTCTATCTCTGGCTCCGCAGCTGGGGGTAGTATGCCGCATGGGCTGGCGCACCCTGTGGCCCCTACGAGGAGCACCAGAGACACGCTCACAGTAGCGGCAAGCAAGATGCTCAGTCTATGATTGGACATCCTTTACTCCTTTCTGTCCTCCCTATTGTAGGTCAAGACCAGACCCTGAGAATGGGCGCTACTATAGCATACGCTTCAGCAGATGTCAAACGGGCCGATGCATGGCTCCAGAGCCGGCACCGATGCCGTGGGGCCGAGAGCGGTCGCTGTCTGCCAGCGTGCATCCGAGTACTCGTGCCCACATTGGGAGACGGCTACCGCACCTGCTATAATGGGGGGAGCTTTCCTGTCTCTCTCAGGCAAATCGTGAAAGGTCGAACTCTTCTCATCAACCCCTGGATCTATGACTTCGCTGCCTATTGCGAATGGAGCGAGCCCTTAGGCCTGCTCTCCATAGCTGCCGTCCTTCAGGATAGCGGCTACGAAGTGGCCCTCATAGACTGCCTCGATCGGCACCATCCTCGGCTGCCCGTCAAGCCTCGCCAGGATGCCTATGGCTGCGGCAAGTATCCCAAGACCATTGTCGAGAAACCGCCTCCGCTGAGGCACGTTCGCCGTCGGTACGGCCGATATGGCGTGCCCCTGGAGCTGTTTGAAGAGGAACTGCACTCCCAACCGTGTCCTGACGTCATTCTGGTCACCTCGGGCATGACGTACTGGTATCCTGGCCCTTTCGAGGCTATCAAGAGAGCAAGGGCACAGTTCCCACGCGTGCCGGTGATCTTGGGCGGGACCTACGCCACCCTTTGCCACGAACATGCCGAAGCCAACTCGGGGAGCGACTACGTCATCAAGGGTGAAGGTGAACTGGAGGCCCTTGAGCTGGTAGATAGGCTCACCGGAAATACTTCCGACTACACTCGTTTTGCTCAGGGGCTCAATTCTTTACCGCAACCTCTCCATGAGCTTCGAAGGAATCAGGGCTTCGTTGCCATCGAGACCTCACGCGGCTGTCCTTTCCGCTGCACCTATTGTGCGTCATCTCTACTACATCCACGCGGGTTTCGACGCAGAGATCCCCACCTGGTGGCCGACGAGGTAGAGTACTGTTGCCGGGAACTGGGCGTGCAAGACTTCGCCTTCTACGACGATGCCCTACTGGTGGACGCCGATAGCCACGTCCGCGTTCTACTCGACGACATCTTGGAGCGCCGCCTCGACTGCCGGTTCCACACGCCTAATGGTCTGCACATCAGCTACATCGACGAAGTGCTGGCGACCAAGATGTACGAAGCCGGCTTCAAGACTATCAGGCTGGGCTTGGAGACAGCCAACGTTCGCGAGCAGGTCCGGACCGGTGACAAGACTACGAACCAGGGGTTCCGGCAGGGAACTCGAAACCTCAGGGAGGCCGGTTTTGGTGCCGAGGAGATTACGGCCTACGTCCTGATGGGGCTGCCTGGACAGCCTGTCGAGGAGGTGTTGGAGACCGTGAAATTCGTCCACGCTTGCGGAGTCTCCGCGCAGATTGCCCTGTATTCGCTCATCCCCGGCACCATGGAGTGGGAAAGGGCAGTCACGCAGTGGGGCTTCGATGCCCGCGCCGATCCCTTGCTACACAACGACTCCATATACCCCTTCCCATGGTGCGAAGCGAGCCTCGAAGACTTCGAACACGCGAAGGCCAGGGTCCTCGAAGGCAATCGGGCCTTGACCGCCCCAGCCTAATCCCCCCATGCCGCAATACTCCGTGCAACGCGGCTTTCAAAGTCGGGGGTTTTGTGTTAGAATTATGTCTGATCCACACTCAGAGGCTTGTCTCGAGCGCTGGATCTAGGAGGTAAACACGTGACCAAGCTGGGAAGGAATGCTCCCTGCCCATGCGGTAGCGGCAAGAAGTACAAGCACTGCTGCCTGAGAAGCGAGACGGCGACCAGGTCCGAGGCCCTGGGCCGAGATAGGGCCTGGGATACGATGATGGACAAGCTGCTCAACTTCTCAAGAGAAGCGCGATTCCGAGGGGACCTTGAATCAGCTTTCGACCTGTTCTGGAACAAGACCTACTCTACTGAGCAGATCGACTCCCTTGACCCCAGGCAGATCATGAGCTTTCTGGACTGGTATATCCATGACTACCGTACCGCTTTCGATAGCCAGAGGATTGTGGAGCTTTTCCTCGCAGAGGGAGCCCCTATCCTATCGGAGCAGGAGTTGGAACTCGCGAAGGCCGCCTCGCAATCCTACCTCAGCGCCCATGAGGTGACCGAAGTAGACGAAGGAAGGACGATCAAGCTCCTCGACGTATTCCAGAACCTGGAACATGAGCTACCGCATAGCCCATCGCTGGCTGGAATCAAGGTAGGACACATGCTCTTGGGCCGTCTCGTCGCCGCCGATGACTTTCAACGGTTCTCCTGGATTAGCATGCTGGTGCCGCCCGAGGTTGAGGATGAAATGAGAGCATACGTTGCGGAGATATTCTCTGCGTACCAGGAGGAGCACTATCAGGCAACCTGGGAGGAGTTCCTCCGAGAGAGAGGCTATCTCTTCAACCACTTCATGCTTAGGATGAAGGGCGAACTACCTACGCCCAAGATCTTCCTGCCCTATGAGACCGAGCAGGAAGGAGAAGTCCGTCCGCTGGTTCTGACGCCTGAAGCTCCAGAGACCCAGGATCGGCCAACCGTACTGGTGCCGGGGCAAGACCGAGGGGAATCCCGCCCCACGGTTCTCGTCCCTGGCAGGGATGATTGAGACACGACAGGGATACTGCGAAAGGTCGTACAACGGTGCAGCCGACTCCAAGAGTCTATCTTGTCAGTTGCGCGCAGACTACCTTGGACCGCGAGGGCGTCTTCCAGGGAAGCACCGGACATCGGCTTTCGCGCGCGGGGATCAAGCACGCCAAGCTTCTGAGTATGTACCTGCAGAATGACCGGATAGCCTCTTTCTACTCCAGCCCCTACGAAGGCGCCTTCAAGACGGCCTCACTCCTCGCTGCCAAGCATCGCCGAGGGGTTGTGAGAGTGAAGAACCTGCGCGACATGGACTATGGACAATGGACTGGCCGCACGGTGAAGGTGTTGAAGGAATCTGATCCAGAACTGGTCATCGCCTGGCAGTTCACTCCACATGAGCACCGCATGCCGGGCGGCGAGACCCTCAAAGAGGTACAGGAGAGGATGGTTCGGACCCTGGAGAGCACTATCTCTGTCGAGCGAGGCAACGGCGTCTGTGTGGTCACGCACGCGATTCCCATCAAGACCGCGTTGTGCCACTTCATGAATGAAGACCTCTCCATCGTCTGGCATACACCCCGACAGGATAGCACCGCGCTTAACATCATCGATGTCGAGGATCACGAGGCCAGAATAGTACAGGTTGGAAGCTTGGAGCATCTCGGTGAGGAAGAGCCTTAGTGGCGCCTCACGGATGCGATCTCACGCTGGCGGAGGATCTCTTCACGGAAGAAGGCACATCGCCTTCTTCCTTTGTCTGCCAAAGGGTATTGCCGCAGATACCGAGTTGAAATTCGCAGCACAGGTTGAATGATGATGCCATCTAGGACGGACGAAGTCGCGTTGGAGAAGAAACTGGAAGAACTGAGGCGTATACTCTCCGAGATGGGCAGCGCAGTCGTGGCCTTTTCCGGAGGAGTGGATAGCAGCTTGCTCCTGAGGGTGGCTCACGAACAGCTGGGCCACAAGGTCATCGCTGCCACGGCTGTCTCGCCCAGCCTACCCTCGGAAGAGCGACAGCAGGCGATCGCCATGGCCGAGAAGATGGGCGTAGAGCTCATCATCGTGGAAACGGACGAGTTGGCCGATGCGAGCTACGTTGCCAACCCACCCGAGAGATGCTACCATTGCAAATCTGTTCTCTTTGCTGAGCTTGTGCAGATCGCCCGGGAGAGAGGCCTGATCCATGTGGTCGATGGGTGCAACTTCGACGATCTGGGAGACTACCGTCCGGGTATGCAGGCTGCCCGGGAACTGGGCGTGCGCAGTCCCCTGATGGAGGCCGGATTGTCCAAGGCCGACATCCGGATAGCGAGCCAGAGGCTAGGCCTGCCCACATGGGACAAGCCATCGGCGGCGTGTCTGGCCAGTCGCATCCCGTATGGGACACCCATCACGCGGGAAAGGTTGGAGCAAATCGCTGATGCGGAGCGGTTTCTGCGCACCCTAGGTATCGCCCAGGTACGCGTTCGACACCACGGGCACGTCGCTCGCATCGAAGTCGATCCCGAGAGCTTGCCTTTACTACTGGAGAATCGCACCTCAATTGTGAATCACATGCGGACGCTGGGATTCTCCTATGTGACCGCCGACCTGGAAGGGTATCGGACCGGCAGCATGAACGAAACCCTGGACAAGAAGACTGATGGATGAGCGATTGAGGAAGTTGCTGGAGGACGTCAAAGCTGGCGAGATGAGCATCGAAGAAGCCCTGTCCGTCCTGCACGATCTGCCCTACCAAGACCTGAGCTATGCCGTGCTCGATCATCACCGGGGATTGAGAAAGGGATTTCCCGAAGTGGTGTTCTGCCAGGGCAAGTCGCCCCGGCAAGTCATAGAACTGATATCGGAACTCTCCAAGCGGAACGATTGTGTCATGGCCACCCGCGCAGACGAGGATACCTTCCAGGAAGTCAAGGAAACACTGCCAGGGGCGCGGTACTACCCAGAGGCGCGCATCATAGTCGTGGACAGGCGAGAAAACAGGCACTCGTCTTCGAGCGGGGACGAGAACTATGTCTTAGTGGTCTCTGCCGGCACTTCCGACATCCCAGTCGCAGAGGAAGCGGCGATCACGGCCGAGGTCTTGGGAAGCCGTGTAGAAAGGTTGTACGACGTGGGGGTTGCAGGCCTGCACCGCCTGCTGGGCAAGCGAGAGAAGCTCTTTGGCGCCACGGTGATCATTGCCGTCGCCGGAATGGAGGGCGCATTGGCCAGCGTTGTGGGAGGCTTGGTGCCCTGCCCCGTGGTCGCAGTACCCACGAGCGTCGGATACGGGGCGAGTTTCGAGGGTTTGGCGCCCCTGCTGACCATGCTCAACTCCTGTGCGCCGGGGGTCGCCGTGGTCAATGTGGACAACGGCTTCGGGGCAGGCTACTTCGCCCACAACATCATGCAGGTGAAGGGTGGCAAATGAGGATCGCCTATTTCGACTGCTTCGCCGGAGCCAGCGGCGACATGATCCTAGGCGCATTGATTGACGCCGGTGTGGATGTGCGCAAGCTCCAAGACGGCTTGGAACGACTGCATGTACGCGACTACGAGCTTCGCGTGACCCGCGTCCAGAAGGGGGCCATAGGAGCCACGGACGTGGAAGTCGAGCTCGATGGGGAAGTATCTGAGCGCAAGCTAGCCGACATCGAGGCTGTGATCACCGATAGCGACCTTCCCCAAGAGATCAAAGAGACCAGCGTGACCATCTTTCGCCGCCTGGTCACAGTCGAAGCTGAGATACACGGCACCAACTACGAGGATGTGCATCTCCACGAAGCGGGAGGCACGGATGCCATCGTAGACGTGGTGGGAAGCCTGCTCGGGTTGAGCCTCTTGGGCGTCGAGCAGATCTACGCCTCCAGGCTACCCTTGGGACATGGCTATGTGCGTTGCGCCCATGGCCCGCTCCCGCTTCCAGCACCAGCGACGCTGGAACTGCTGAAAGGTGTTCCAGTAGCTCAGCTTGATGTCGAGGGGGAGCTCGTAACTCCAACGGGAGCGGCAATCCTCACTGGCATTGTCCAAGAATTCGGGGCTTTCCCCCAGATGACCGTCGAAAGCATAGGATATGGAGCCGGCAAGAGTGAGTTCGCCTTTCCCAACGTGCTCAGAGTGCTTGTGGGCACTGCGCCCCAGCGTCTCGCTGAATCGAGGGAGAGGGTTGTACTGCTTGAGACCAACTTGGACGACATGAACCCCGAGCTGTACGACCACATCATGGAAGCTCTCTTCGCTGCCGGTGCCCTGGACGTGTACCTCCAGCCAATCCAGGCCAAGAAGAACCGTCCGGGAGTGGTCCTCTCTGTCCTCTGTCACCCGCAAGCGGCACAGGAGTTGTCATCTATCATTTTCGCCGAGACCACCACGCTGGGGATCAGGCAGCAGGCCATGGAACGTCTCTGCCTGCACCGTGAGACGATCAGGGTCGAGACGCCCTTCGGTCAGGTGAGGATCAAGGTGGCCAAGCTGGGCGATAGGACCATGAATCTCGCCCCCGAATACGAGGATTGTCGCCGCCTGGCTATCGAGAGCAAGAGGCCACTGAAGGAAGTCTATGCCGCCGCTGAGGCCGTGGCCAGAGAGTGGCACGAGACTGCCCAACGATAGTGTTGCATCTGCATGCAGCCCGGGCTTTGACGGCCCATAAGGACATCCCATGCGCATCCTGCATCGTCTATTGCTAGTCCTCGTCTGCGTCGTGATTGTCGCATCCCTGGCGTTCGCGTACCTCTGCCTGAAGATCGACTATTATGGCCGGAGAGACCTGGCCCAGCCCGCAGACGCTATCGTGATCCTGGGGGCTGCGGTCTTGCCCAGCGGCCAACCAGGGCCCGACTTGGCGAGTCGTACGCACCACGCAGTTGGTCTCTACCAGGAAGGACTCGCGCCACGATTGATCTGTGCCGGCGGAGTCAACGACGACCCATCGTCAGCCGCCGCGGTGTGCAAGGCCTTGGCGGCCTCCAACGGCGTCCCCGAAGACACCATCTATGTGGCTGACGGATCGAGCAACACTGAGGAAGATGCCCGTCAGGCTGCGTCGGTCATGGGCACGCGCGGTTGGCGCACAGCCATACTGGTAAGTCACCCTCTGCATCTATATCGCGCCAAGCTCTTCTTCGAGAGAGAGGGCCTCACGGTGTACACCAGCCCCACGGCGACCGATGTGGATACAATTGACCTGCCATTACGGATCTACTACACCATCCGCGAGGGTGCGGGCATCCTGTGGCCCTATCTAGAGGAAGCAGGCTTTCCCGAGGGCTGGACAGCGTCTCTGCGCAACCGGGTCTACGCGGGTCCATAGTCCAACCTCCTGAAGTTCGAAGCCAGGCGGCCGGCTGTACTCATGCGTCGTACGTTGAGCTAGAGCTTCGCGCAGTGCTTTGAGCGGCGCTGTTGCCTTTGCCGGTGGACGGTGCTAGAATCGAGCACATGCTCCCCAGGGTCAGTAAGCGCCGAGAAGGAGTCCGATCATGGAGGATGTTTCTCCCGCAATACATGAGGTAGCAGTCTACACCGACCTGCTGGAGGTGAAAGGAGAAGTAAGAGCCTGGCCTCCCAGACGCATGTTGGACATGCTGAATGCCGGACAGATGCCCTACCTGGAAATCGAGCAGGCATCAATCCTCCCCTTGTCTCACTGGGGAAAGGCGCAACCCGCCGTAGCTGAAACGGTCATCCTGAGTAAGCAGGAGATCATCCTGGTCTGGCTTATCCGGGAGACTGAGGTAGAAGCACCGGAGTTCTCCGCCGTTCACAAGATACCTCAGCAGGTAGTCGCGTACGCCGGCCCCTTTGTCGCACAGGGCACCCTGCACATCATCCCGGACTCAACCCTCAGCCAAGCTCTAGATACCCTGCGGGAGACATATGTAGCTCTCACAGAACCATCGGTCTACTGTCTCTCGGTACCAGGCTTCAGTCTGAAGGAGGGCATCGTCCTGGGCCTGAACAAGGAGCGGCTAGCGGCGATGCAAGCCCGTCCGTAGCGGAGTGAGGATGGGTACGCTGGACACAACCAAAGTGACACCGCTCCGACGGAGGCCCCGGAGAGAAGGAATTGGGCGCAACACACTGCCTCGACGTTGGGCGCCAGGTTGCTGGTATAAGAGGCTGATGCCAGCAGCGATCATTTCACTGGTGATGGTAGCCACGCTGCCGCTGTGGACAGGCTGCGGGCTCGGGGAACTTGCACCTCCAGTCACGCCTTCGCCGACCGATGTCCACCCAAGCCCCACCGGCACCACCGCACCCACCGCCACGCCCGTACCCTCTCACGAAGACCCATATGAGCCAAACGACTCTATGATCCAGGCCTCTGGGCCGTTGGTTGCAGGTCAAGGGTACCAGGGTTATGTGAGCGAGAAGGCCGACATAGACTTCTTCTATCTGGAGATCGATGCGCCACAGACGCTGACCGTCACCCTCACCGACATACCCTCAGGAGCCGATTACGATCTCTACCTGGTCACTCGTGAAGAGGATATCCTCAGCAGTTCTTCGAACTCGGGACCCGAGGCGGAGCATGTGGAGTACACCACAAATAGCGTGGGTGTCTTTTATGTCTTGGTGCTGCCATTTGAGAACTTCAGTCGGGAAGAACCCTATACTCTGCAAATTGACATGTCCCCTGCACCGGCGCCCAGCGGAGAAGACAACTTCGAACCCAATGATACGTTTGAGCAGGCCACGGGACCGTTGACGTACGGGCAGACTTATCACTCCTACATCTGGGACGAGGGAGACACCGACACTTACCTCTTCGTGGTAGAGAGTGGTGGCACCATCGCTGTGCAGCTCAGCGACATCCCAGCCATTGCCGACTATGACCTATTCCTCTACAACCAGGCGGGAGACCTCTTGGTCTCATCCAACCGCGTGGTCGACCATGAGCGTATCGAACAGTATCTAGGACCAGGTACCTACTACATCGCTGTTCGCTCGTTCGCTGGATTCAGCGGCAATGAGCCCTACGCCCTGCAAATCGCCGTGGTCCAGCCGTAACCAGATCAGAGACCAATCGCGAGAGGGTTAGTCGGGACCAGAGAGATGACCCGAGTTTGCAGCGAGTGTGGAGCCTCCAACACAGAGATCGATACGTTCTGCCGCGCCTGTGGGCAGCCGCTGGGCAAGTCAGCCGACGCAGGAGCGAGCGCTTCGTTCTCCAAGCCAGGGCGCAGCACTGGACCCTTGGTCGCCGCAACACTGATCGGTATACTGCTCCTCTGTTGCTTAAGCCTCGTGGCCATTGCACTGCTGGATGAGTTGATGCCAGCGCACCCTCTCCGGACCCTGCTCGTGGGAATGCCGACTCCAACAGCTACCCGGCCCGCCACTCCCACCGTTGCCGCAAGCGCGACTCCAACCCCGACACCGCAGTCTACTTTCACCCCAGAAGCGGGCATGGACGCCTTCGAACCCGATGACACCAGAGCCCAAGCCACAGAAATGGACACGCACGGCACTGCGCGGACTCACACTCTGAGCCCGCCGGGGGACGTGGACTACGTTTCCTTCCACGTCACTGAAGGCATGGCATACATAGTAGAGACGGGCAACCTCGGGGATGACTGTGACACCGTTCTCACACTCTATGACGAGGATGGGAACCAGCTGGCCGAGGATGACGATGGAGGCAACGAATCTCTAGCCTCCCGCCTGATCTGGGTCGCCGAAGAGGACGGCATTCTCTTCGTGGAGGTCAGGGAGTTCGACCCAGAGGAAGACGGACAGGATACAGAATACGACGTCTGGGTTCTGATAGGTGAGCCTGTGAGCTTCGAGGAAGATGAGTATGAACCTGACGACACCATTGCAGAGGCCAACGAGATACTTGTCGGCACTCCCCAGACTCATAGCATCCATGTGCCCAAAGACGAAGACTGGGTCTTCTTCCGGGCCGAGGAAGGTGAAACATATGCGATAGAAACCTCCGATCTGCGCGGCGAAACGGACACCATCATCTACCTCTACGATGAAGATGGGCAGGAATTGGCACAGAACGATGATGGCGGCCGGGAAAGCTTGGCTTCCCGCATCGTCTGGAGCGCCGACTACACCGGCATCCTTTATGTGATGGTCCGTGACCTTTGGGAAGACATGGTCGGAGCTGACGTGCGATATACCATAATCGTGTCGCAGGGCGCTCCTTTTTCAGCGGACGAGTACGAGCCGGACGATACTAGCGAAGAGGCCAGTGTGATCGAGATGGGCTCCCATCAGAACCACAATCTGCATGTGACGGGAGATCACGATTGGATGTCCTTCAGCGCTGAGGCCGGAACACGCTACGTGGTCGCGACTTCCGATCTGGGAGGCAGGATTGACACTATTCTCTCTCTGTATGACTCCGAAGGCGGCCAGTTGACGAGTGACGATCACAGTGGGAGTGAACCCCTCGCCTCACGCCTTGCCTGGATGCCAGATGAGGACGGCGTACTGTACATCATGGTTCAGGATTTCGGGGACGACGAGGCAGGTCCAGGCACGGAATACGCGATATCAGTGTCTGAGGAAGGAACCAGCATGCTTAGACCCGATGATTATGAGCCCGACAATGCCATGGCTGAGGCAGGCGACATAGAGGTCGGCGAGGTCCAAATCCGAAGTATCCACGTCGAGGGTGACCACGACTGGCTCTCTTTCGAGGCGGTACGGGGCACCACCTATCTTATCGAGACCTCCAACCTGGGAATAGAAGTGGATACCGTCATCCTACTCTACGATGAGAATGGGCAGGAGCTGGCGCAGGACGATGATGGCGCCGAGGAACCACGAGCCTCCCGCATCATGTGGAGGGCAGAGGAGACAGGCACCGTGCACATCCTGGTGCATGACTACAAAGACAACCGGGCACAACCGGGAATGCAGTACGACATCTCCGTCCGCGAGGTGGAAGCCGCCGTAGGGTGAGCAAGTGCATGCATTGCTGAAGGCGCGAACCACGCCGTCGCATACGAAGTGCTCAACTTCATTGCCGGCGCTGGTGAGCGATTCTTATGAGAACTTCAGCCTGATGGTTAATGCAACGCAGGTGAGCGGAGACGGCAACAGCGCGTGCGGAGTGGTATACGCCTATCGAGATGGTCACAATTACTGTGAACTAGATGAGGAGGGCAACCTTGCTTTGCAGGGCGACATCGATGACAATCATAGGAGTTGGTTCGAGAACTCCCTGCCGTAGAACGTCTAGGCGCGAAGCCTATGAACGGAGGATCAGTCGTGAGACACAAAGCGAACAGAAGTACAGGAACTGGCAAGGGCCTTCTATGGGTGGCCAGTGCCCTGTCGCTGGCTCTGGTGGGCACCATGATGCTGAGCGTGCTGGTAGGGTGCAGCACAGCTGAGCCAGTGCCGACCAGCACGCCAACAGTCATACCGGAGACATCCACACCGAGCCCAGATCTGACCCCTGAGGCAACTCGGGAACCCTTGATCCCTCTGGATGATGACCCGGTATTGGGTTCGCCCGATGCGCCGGTGACGATGATCGAGTATTCCGAATACCTGTGTCCTTTCTGCCGCCGGTTTGTGCTGGAGACATTCCCTCGCATTGAGGAGGAATACATCGACACCGGCAAGGTCAAGCTCGTGTTCAGGGACTTCCCCGTCCACGGCCAGTCGGCGGCTGCCATAGCCATGGTCGCCGAGTGTGCCGCGGACCAGGGCGAGTTCTGGGAGATGCACGTAATGCTCTTCGAGCGTGCCGAGGAATGGTCTGAGAGCGAGGACATCATGGGGACTTTCCGAAGCTACGCAGAGGAGATCGAGATTGACCCAGACGAGCTTGCGAACTGTCTGGAGTTGGGCACGACTTGGGAGCGGATCTTAGAGGACTATCAGATTGGGCAACAGGATGGAGTGTCTGGCACTCCCAGCTTCCTGATCAACGGCACGGTGATTATAGGGGCGCAGCCCTTCGAAGAGTTCCAAAGGGTAATCGAAGAAGAACTGGCAGAATCAAGCTAGTGAAGGTCTTTGCAGGATTTCCTCGCGTTTGTTGCCGAGGTGCGCCAGCAATTCCTCACTGAAGCCCTGCTCCTCCATGAAAGCCTGGAGATAGTCATATAGTACGAGGGCCATGCCACGAGCGCCCTCCAGTAGCAATCGCTCTGCCTGCGCGTCCACACGATCCATCATCGCACTCAGATCGTCCTCGCCTTCCCTGGCAGCGTAGCGGAGCGCATCAGCGTAGCGGGCCAGTCCCTCCTCATAGGCCTCGGAATCGGACATGGCCAGCCGCCCCTTGAGCCAACTCAGTTTGGATAGCGGCTCCCATCTCTCAAGGTCCAGAGCGAGATCCTCTGCCTCATCGGCATACCGAAGGAACTCTTCCGTCTGTCCCTCGGTGAACTGGAGGAAAGCCAGATTCATCAGAGCTACCAACTCGCTCAGCTCTTCCTCAAGCTCGTGGGCGATCTGCCTACTACCCTCATAACACTCCCGGGCCTCCTGGTAGCGGCGCTGGTTGTAGTAGACAGCACCGAGGTTATTGAGGACGATGCCCTGGCCACGGATGTCGCCCTGAGCCTTTCGCAAAGCCAGGCTCCGAAGATAGCTTCCGATGGCCTCTTCCCACATGCCCTGGGAGCTGTAAGCATTTCCCAGCTCGTTCAACTCCCGCTCGTCGAGATCCTCAAAGTCCTTTCCCTCTTCCATATCCCTTCCTATCGCGTAGTTGCTAGGCAAAGAGCCTCGCTATCTCATCCCGGGGAAATCGCGGCAACTCCCTTGTCAATTCGCCACGCCGCAACTTGACACCAGCCTCGACAGACCTCACACGCCCGATGACACTCGCCGCGATCTCCTGCGAACGCAACGCCTCCACCACTCCCTCGGCCTGCTGGTCAGGCAAGGCGATCAGTAAGGCGCCCGAGGCGATGGTACCCAGAGGATCCAGTCCGAACTCGGCACACAGGTCGCGACACTCTGGCAGTATTTCTATCTTCTCCTCGTCTATCACCAGGCCGACCTCAGCAGCCTCCGCCAACTCATACAGCCCCATAGCCAGCCCTCCTTCGGTGGGATCGTGCATAGCGTGGACATCGAAGGAGCAACTGGCCAGGGCGGCCTCGCGAAACACGCTTATGCCAGGTTCGTGGAGGTACGCTCGAGCCCGCGCGATATACTCGCCGCTGTAGCCCAGTTCTCGTAGCCTATCTTCCCGTTCGCGCGCGATGATGGCGGTGCCCTCGATGGCGATGCCCTTCGTGAGGACGATGGCATCCCCAGCCTGGGCCCCGCCACTGGTGATGAGACCTTCTTTCGCCACCTCACCTAGCATCTGGCCCACCACAATAGGGCGATCCAACCCATAAGTGATCTCAGTGTGCCCGCCCACCAGAGAGATGCTCATTTCAGCACATGCCCCATAGATCTGTTGGAATATCTCTTCCGCCAGAGCCTCGTCGCTCTCACCCTCGGGCAATAGGACGGTCGCCAGAAACCAGAGGGGCTCGGCTCCAGTGGTTACCAGATCGTTCGCGTTGATGTGGACAGCATACCAACCTATGCTGTCGGTGGCGAAAGTGATGGGGTCGGTCTTGGCGACCAGGTATCTGTCGCCCATGTCGAGCACCGCCGCATCCTCTCCGATCCTGGCCCCCAGCACGACGCGCTCATCTTCTAGGCGATACTCCTCCAGCAATCGGGCCAATACCGCGCTGGGCAGCTTTCCCACAGAGAATCTCTTCCCCACCAAGCTGCGCTTCCCTTCAGGGCGACTTTTCAGTCAAGACTCCCCGCCGTACTGTACTCCAACTCTGCGCCCTAGTAAAGCCCCCCAGGATTCCGCACACCTGAAGAATCCTCTTCCGCAAAGGGGGTTGGGAGGCCAAGCCAGTACTGGACATCCCGCAATGGGAAGGGCGCGAGTGACAAGGTGTGTACGAAGGCGCTCAGCTGTTGAGCCTTACCAAAGGAGGCTGGAAGAAGCCCGGTCGCTGCCCGCCCAAGACCGGGTCACGTAGCAGGATCTGCGTCGACGCAGCCTCGACCGCGAGCCATCGCTCCTCATCGTCAACCGCTCTTCCATTCCGCCCCATCTGTCCAAACTTCCTTTTTCCAGATAGGCGCTATCTCCTTCAGCCTGTCAATTGCGTAGCGCGCTGCATCGAAGACTTCCTCGCGGTGACCTGCCGACAGAGCGATCACTACGCTGGTCTCCCCTATCTCAAGCCGTCCCACCCTGTGGACGATGGCTACCTTCTCGATCGTCTTCCACCGGACCCGGATCTCATCCGCAATCTGCTCCAGCGCCTCCTCGGCCATCTCCGGGTACGCCTCGTACTGCAGATATCGCACCTTTCGCCCCGCCGTGACGCCCCGTACGACACCGATGAAGGCGATGACGGCCCCCATACCCGAGTCAGCGAGGCGGGCGATCACCTGATCCGCTGATACTTCCTCACTCGTGATCTCAAACAGCTTCTTTGATGGCTCGCCCATCCGAAACTTAGCCTCCTCCCACAGGAGGTATCAGGGCAACTTCATCCCCCTCGTGCAGCCTGGTCTGGGCAGGCACATACTTGCGGTTCACCGCCAGCTTGATCAAAGAAGAATAAGGCCGTAAGGCCGGATGGGCCTCAACGAGCAGATCAAGCAAGGCACCTGCCGTCGACCCTTCCGGCAGGGTCTGCTCAATCTCTCGTCTGCCGAGGGCCTCCCGCGGAGCGCCAAATAGCTTCACTTTCACCTTCACAGGTTGCTCTCCAAGACGATGTCCCCACCCTTCCCACCGCTCTTGCGCACCAGGCGGATGCCTCCGATCCGCATCGTCCGCTCGACAGCTTTTGTCATGTCGTAGATCGTGAGAGCAGCGACGGCGACCGCCGTGAGTGCTTCCATCTCCACCCCGGTCTTTCCTCGGCTGTGCGCGATGGCGGTAATCTCGACCCGGGAGTCCTCCTCGTCCAGCTCAAACTCCACGTCGACCTTGGTCAAGAGCAGAGGATGGCACAGCGGGATCAGATCCGGAACACGCTTCGCAGCCATGATCCCTGCCACCTGAGCAACGGCGAGAACATCTCCCTTGGGCACTCCCTTTTCCACAATGAGCTGCAGCGTCTCCGGGCGCATAGCTACGTGGCCCTTGGCAACTGCCACACGATCCATGTCCGGTTTTCCACCAACGTCCACCATTTGGACGCGTCCTTCCTCATCTATGTGACTTAGTCTCACGATGCCTCCTCCACGATCACTCGCGGCTGCAGAGCTTCTTGCCAGCCGCCCTGCGACAGGTCAGCACCAGCGGCCCGATTTCCTAGCCGCCGATCTGCGACATTGTTCTCTTATCTGGCCCGGGCGAGTCGAGAAGAGGATGCTGCCGCGGCTTGCTCTGCACTCCTCTCAGCAACAACTCCTTGATTCCAGTAACATCTCCGCGGTGGCGCAGCGCAGGGCGCAGGTCTATCTCCTCATCCGAGAGTAGACACGGACGCAGCTGCCCATCCGCTGTAAGCCGCATCCTGTTGCATTGATAGCAGAAGTGATCGCTGATGGCCGTAATGAAACCGAGACTCCCATGAGCTCCAGCTAGGCGATAGTACCGAGCCGGACCACTCCCCCTACTCACCCTGACCGGCTCCAGCCTCCCCAGTGCAGATTCTATCCGGTCTCGTATCTCCTTCGCAGTCACCACATGCGCCCTCCATTGATCGCCGATCCAAGTGCCGATACCCACAGGCATGAATTCGATGAACCGCAGGTTCCAACCCTCTTCCATCGTCTGACGGGCCAAGCTCACCACTTCATCATCGTTCATCCCCCGAATGACCACAGTGTTGATCTTGATTGGTTCCAATCCGGCCTGTCGTGCCGCTTCCATGCCCCTAAGGACTTCCTCCAATCGCCCTCCGCGGGTGATGCTCCTGAAACGGTCAGGTCGCAGAGAATCGAGACTGATATTGACCCTTTGAAGACCCGCTTCCGCCAATGCGGATGCAAAGCGTGACAAGAGGATCCCGTTGGTGGTCATCGCCAGGTCGTCAACTCCAGGAACGCTGGCCAACATGCGCACGAGGTCGACTATTCCCAGTCGCACCAGGGGCTCGCCACCGGTGAGTCGCACCTTGCTGATATCCAGTTCGGCGGCGGCCCGCACAACGGTTTCGATCTCTTCGTAGCCCAAGATCTCGCCGTGAGAAACCCACTGCACGCCTTCAGGGGGCATGCAGTAAGCGCACCGCAGATTGCACCGATCGGTCACGGATATGCGCAAATAGCTTATTGGGCGGTTGTAGGCGTCGAGATGCGTCATGACTCAGTCCCTATTCCCTCAGTGACAGCTTAACCTCAGAACACGTGTACCGCCGAGGACTTGAACGCGATGTGTACCTCCATCCCCTCTCTGAGCCCCATCTCCTCGAGGGATGTTCTGGTGATCATGCAGGTGAAGTCGGGAGGCACTCGCACAGTCACCCAGACAATGGCACCTCTCTCAACGATGTTGACAACACGGCCCACAAAGCGGTTCCTCGCGCTCGATCGCAGGGGCTCCTTGGAAATCAGGATGTCCTCTGGTCTAACCGAACCGTGGACCTGCCCCGTTAGAGCAGTGACAACATCGATGTCCAAGCCTTCCGCAGACAGAGCACTATGGCCATCTTCTCCTTGATGTGCCACACCTTTGAAAACGTTCCTCACCCCTACAAAGCGAGCCACGAACTCTGATGCCGGCCTTCTGAAGATGTCCTCTGGCGTGCCAACCTGAACGATGCGACCGTCGTTCATCACGGCGACGCGGTCTGCCAACGCCACGGCCTCCTCGAAATCGTGGGTCACGTGGATCGTGGTTACCCCTAGTCGCCGCTGCAGTCGGCCTACGTCGTGGCGCAACGTCTCCCGGGTCTCTGGATCGAGGGCGCTCAATGGCTCGTCCAAGAGCAACAGCCGAGGCTCAACGAGAAGCGCGCGGGCAAGGGCAGTGCGCTGCTGTTCGCCGCCGCTAAGTGTCCCCGTTCGCCGGCCAAGCAGGCGCTGGATGTCCAGCATCGCACTGATCTTGTCCACGCGATCGCGCACCTCAGTGTGGGGCATTCCCTTGAGAGTAAGCCCGAAAGCGATATTCTCCCCCACGGTAAGGTGAGGAAACAAGGCGTAATCCTGATACACGAACCCTACGCCGCGTCGCTCCGGAGGGGCACCGCCAATATCTTCCCCGTCGAGCAGGATCCGACCCCTGGATTGCCGCCACAGGCCTGCTATGGTCTCCAACAGTACGGTCTTGCCGGCCCCAGTCGGGCCCAGAACTACGGAGTACTGACCAGCCTCCACCTCGAGGTCGATCTCACGCAACTGAAACTCCTCAAGGTCAACCCACAGCCCTTGTAACTGTACGTGCCCTCCGTTCTTCACAGACCCTGCCTTTCTCTGCTTGCACTACCCACGGCGGTGGCCCTCAAGATCACAAAGGTCGCCAAACATATCAGGATCATGAGTGTTGCCACAGGCCGCGAGTAGTCGAGCCCAAAAGACTCGAAACGCTCGTATAGCAAGACGGGCGCCACCATGGGATGGTACGCCAGAATGACGACCGCTCCAAACTCACTGAGCCCGCGCGCCCACATGAGGACCAGTCCCGAGAGAATGCTACGCCAAGCCAACGGCAGAGAAACGCGCCAGAATGCCCGCCATGGAGAGGCGCCCAGGGTCCGGGCTACGCGTTCCAGTCGCGGGTCAACAGCCTCAAAGCCTTCGCGGGCAGAGTTGACCAAGAATGATAGGCTCACGAACAGCATCGCAATAACGATGCCAGGCTCCGCCGACACGAACTCGACACCCACCAGTCCAAACCCCCTCCCAAGCAGGCTTCGCCGTCCGAAAGCCATGAGGAGAGCGATGCCTGCCGCCGTATGGGGCACCACGATAGGAACGTCGATAATTCCCTCAATGAGCCGCTTACCGAAGAAATCAACGCGCGCCAGGAGGTAGGCCAACGGAACACCCGTGAAGAGAGCGATGATCGTGGCCACTAGAGAGGCACCAAAGGTGAGTAGTATGGAATCACGCACCTCCCTGTCCAAGACGGTTTCCCAAAGAACAGCCGGACTCGACGCCGTCACTGTCCGCAGAAGCGGCCAGGCCACGAACAGCACCAGTATGAGTCCGAGAGCGACAAAAGTGACGCGCATTCTATCCGCGAATAGGCCTTTCATCTATCTCTTCCCCCAAAGCCCCTCCCGCAGGTCTATTGAGACCTGTGGGAGGATGATCTTCGATCTCTCTATTGGACCAGAGCCTGGAGTTGAGCCGGCAGCGCTGCCTTGTCGCTGGCCACGGCGGGCACAACGGGCGGCTGCCCCTGCTCTTCCATTATCGCCTGGCCGTCTGGGCCTATGAGGAACTTCACGAATTCCACAGCCAAGTCCGGTCTGGATGCCACCTTGGGAATCGTAACCCCGTAGACGATGGGTTTGCCGACCATCGTTATTGTTGTGTTCGGCTCCTGACCAGTGATCTCGACGGATGCCTCGGCGTAGGAATCAGCGTGCTCCACCCGGCTCAGGTTGATCTCATCAGGTAGCTCCACGAATCTGAGGCCATGTTGCACGGCCACCGAGCGATACTCCCACGCATAGTCCATGTCGCCCGACTGCAGCAATGCCAGCAAGTCCTCGGACTTGGGCCGGACGTACTCCAGCGGAGAGGCCTCATCCAGGACACCATACAAGCCAGGCACGCCGTAATGCTTCTCAGCCAGTTGCCAGACCAGCAACGTCCTATACCCGCACGGATCAACGTCCTCGTCGCCACGGCCCACAACCACGCCCTCACGGGTGAGAACATCGTGCCAGTTGTCGGCATCCACCTCGTCGGCATACAGAGACTGGTCGGTGTATGCGATCACCATCGTGTTGCGGGCGAACTGGACATACCAATCCGCGAAGTCGGGCATCAGCAGCTCCTCGATCACTGCGTAGTCGGACGACAACATGAGGTCCGCGTGTCGGTCCAACTCACTGATCTTCCGAGCCGCCGCATTGCTACCTGAAGCCTCGGTCTCAATCCTCACCTTGGGGTGCCGGGCTTCAAATGCATCGGTCAGGGCATCCAGGGGGACAGTCAAGCTCCCAGCGTGGAAGACGGTAATCTTGCCCTCCAGTTCCGGGGTAGCTGGTGCGTCTTCCGTATGCGCAGCAGGCGCCGGGCTGCAAGCCGCCAATGACACGGCTAGCAACGCCATCGCCGACACAAAAACACGAATCCCTCTGTCGTTCACGAATCTCAGTCCCATTCAGAGTGTTCCTACACTAACATAGCGATCTTCTCTACCTCGGTCACCTCCAGATGAGATCGATTCTACACCCCATCACCTCCTTTTTACTGTGCCCGGTCCGAAAGGAGTGGATGGGAATGATGTGAAGGAACACCCACATCGGCCCAGGTCTCCTTTCCAAGCACGGGAGGCACGGCTGTTTCCAGCCGCACCCTGTCGCCCATGGCCCATAGGCTTTCGCCCTTAGGGTCAATGGGTCGGAGACTTGCCCGGATTTTCTAGCTGGCCCAGTGGACAGCGCCAAGCAAAACGGCGCCCACCTGGAAAGTGGTGGACGCCGTCAGTCTTGCCATTCATCGTCCTTCTCCTTTCCAAGCACGGGAGGTGTAGCCGTTTCCAGCTACGCCCTATCGCCCAGCGTCCATAGGCCCTATGAGCCTTGAGGCCCGCTGGGTCGGAGAAACGACTCTTGCTGAGTTCTGTCTACATTATATGGCATCCTGTTTGGAAAGGCAAGTCCCTGTTCGCCGGCTCCTAACAGCTACGTCCCGTGCCGGAGTGTCCGTCCCTGCGTGAACCTGGTCATGGCCACCCAGGCCCACCCATAAGCGAAGATCCCCACGGTACTATGCCCTAACTCCACTCCCTAGCAAAGGACGTGCGGTGCGTCTGGATGCGGAGAGCTCGTGCGTCCCTGGACCACGCCTTGATCTTGACACGCGAACCGGTCTGCATGTACAATGCTCAGAGCCACACAGCGAACCTCGAACCCCAATACCGATGCGGCAACAGAACCTACCCTCGTGGAGAAGTGCCCGTGACAGATCATGCGGCCATCTATGATCCTACGCGTGCACAGAGATAGAGCGCGGACGACTGGTCTCGCAACTGGCTAGATCCCGTGTGAATTGGAACGAAGAAGAGATCCAACTTCGGAGGACGGAGACCGGAACCACGCTGTAGGGGGATTCCTTACATGATCATCGATTCTCACACACATGTGGACAAGTTTGGGTGGTACGACCCACCGGAAACCATCGTTCGCCTCATGGATGAGGCAGGCATAGACAAGAGCATCATCATGACCTATGGTGATGCGCCCGATGTGGAGGGATCAATCGAATACATAGCCGAGGCTGTTGAGAAGTATCCCGAGCGGCTAATCGGCTATGCGCGGATGAATCCAGGTCGGGGGGAGGAGGCTCACCAGCTTTTCGAGAAGGCAATGGAGCTCTACGGCTTCAAAGGGTTGAAACTGCATCCGGTTGGCAACCTGTGCCACCCAGCAGGGCCGGAAACCGTCGAGATCATTCACTTGGCCACCCGTTATCGGGCTCCCGTTCTGTTCCATTGCGGTGACGAAGAGCTGACTTTACCGCTCCAGATCGCTCAAGCGGCCGAAGCATGTCCTGATGCTACGATCATCCTGGGGCACGCGGGAGGCTACTTCCATTGGAAGGATGCGATACGAGCGGCAGAGAGTCATCCCAACATCGTGCTGGATACCTCAGCCTTGCCCTACCCGCAGGCTATCAAGGAAGCTGTGCAACGCATTGGTGCCTCACGCGTACTCTACGCCAGCGACGGCCCGGGATGTGATCCAAGAATCGAGGTGCACAAGGTGAAGATGGCTGGGCTCATTGCACAGGATGAAGAAGGCGTTTTTCACAAGAGCATACAGGCAATCCTCGACAGGGTAACCACAGGCGGACACTGACCATGATCGTTGATGCGCGCGTCTACTTGGGCCCCAGTCTGTTTGGGTACGGACAATCACTCGAAGAGATCAAGAGCAACATGGAGCGGCTGGGAATCGACAAGGCCGTACTCGTCCCTGTCAAACCTTCTGAGTATCACCTCGGCCCCATGAACGAACTGGTCTCAGACGCCGTCCGCGAGCGCCCTGACCGCTTCATGGGGCTTTGCCGCGTTGATCCGTGGCAGCTAGAGAAAGCAGTGGCCGAGGTGCGAAGGGGCTTCGAAGAGCTTGGAGCGTGTGGCCTCTACCTCGACCCCTGGGAAGAGAATTTCCAGGCAAACGACGACGTGGTAGTATCGATCGTGCAAGAGGCGGCTCGCTACAACCAACCGGTCGTGGTCAACACGGGGCACGTGCGGGTCTCTCATCCCACGCAGATCTGGGACCTGGCATCCCGCTTTCCCGATGTCCAATTCGTGGCCTGCAATGGCGGTCAGATCAATATCTGCGGGATCCTGCTCTTTGAGGCCAGACGGATGCTAGAGGCCTGTCCCAATGTCGTGATCGAGACAGCGGGCACGTACCGCGAAGACTTCATCGAAGAGATAGTGACTGAGGTCGGAGAAGAGCGCGTGATCTTCGCCAGCGGGGCTCCGGTGTACCATCAGGAGTTCGAGATGGCACGGGTGCGCCTTGCCCACCTCAGCGAGTCACAGAAGGACAAGCTGTGGAGCTCGAACGCCGCTGGGTTGTTTGGCATCCAACTTGCCAGCCGGTGATCCGGACGGAACTCTCTCGATCCCCACGATGAGTTCCCACTCGGCAGCCAACGGGACACGTCCTCAGATCGGGTCATCGATCCGTGCACAGCCAGACACAATCAACAGGCGTAGACAGCTAGGGTAAAGTGAATCTGGGAAGTCACTCCTAACGGACACTGTACGTCCACGTCGCAGATACCGAACCCTCGCAACAGCGATGGATCCTACGCGGCCGCCAGGGCCTCCGCAGTAGCGCCGGTCCCCAAGGGCCTACGTCATCAACCAGAGCAGATTTCAACAGGGGAGTACAGGGCGGGGAGTCCACGGGAGTGGATGGGAGTCGAACCCACCATGGCTAGCTCGTCGCTACCCACCAACGGTTTTGAAGACCGCGGAGACCACCGGGCCTCAACCACCCCCATCTATTTACTATGATACTCT
>CAYGAW010000085.1:0-16012 GCA_964347945.1 uncultured Anaerolineales bacterium | reverse complement strand
GCACGACCCGGCCGGAGTCGTCACCTTCGGCTCCGGGTATCTGCCCCTGGTCACGACGGCGGATCCGACGGAGGTGATGACTGTGACCTTTACCTTCGTCCCGGAGGAGGCGAAGCATGTCGGAATGAATCTGTTCCACTTCGACAGCGACTTTTCGGCCTACGGGCAGGGGATCGACTACTATCTGGATGGCGTGCCGGATTGGCACTATGAAGGCACACTATCCCTCAATGGCACTTGGAGCACGAGCGAGCTCTACGCCTATCAGGAGCCTGGAGAGCGTGACCACGACACTGTCGTCATACACGGCAGCTCGCTCGACCCCGACGAGTTCTACGGAGGATACTTGATGGGGAAGTTCTACCCCCGATTCCTCAAGACGTCCACTTGGCACCTGGAGTACCAGGGTATCGTGGGAGAGGTGTTCGTGCGTCTGATCGAGTAACGTGGTGTCGAATTGCTCCGCAGACATGTCCGTTGCCGCTCAAGCCAGTCTTGCCATGCTGACTATTTGGTGCTAGAATATGCAACTGTTCATTGGTGACACAACAGGCGTAGGTACTTGCTCGCCAGGCCGTAGGAGGGAACCATGCGACGTGGTAGCACAATACTGATTATTGTGGGGGTGCTGCTGGCCTTGAGCACAGCGGCCATCGCCTACGTCGTCCTGGTCCGAGGTCCCGGGGCAGCACCTCCAACTCCCACGACCACACCTGAGCTCATGGTCCCAGCCGTCATAGCGCTCCAGGACATCCCCGCCTACACCGATATCCCTGCAGAAGCTGTAGGGACTCAGGAAATCGCGGAATCGCGGCTGACCAACCATCTCTTGGCCCCTGAAGCGGTGATTGGACGAAGAGCTGCCAGAACGATCATGCGCGGTTCATTCATCATGTCAGATTGGATTGTCGACCCGGAGGCCGTTGTGCGGGAAGGGAAGAATGCCTCCCTGAATATCACTCCGGACGCCGAGGGGCGACCCAGGGTGGCCATGGCCTTCCAGACCACAGAACTGCGGGGCGTCGCCGGCGCCATCCAGAACGGCGACTTCGTCGATATTCTCATCTCCTACCAACTGCTAGACACGGAACAAGAGCTTCCCGAACCCATCGCCCCGGCGGTGGAAGGGTGTCCCGCGCCATGTCCAGAGCCAATGTCTGTCTTGCTGGCTCAACTGCTGCTACAAGACGTGGAGGTATATCGCGTGGGTCCTTGGCTGATGCCGACCCCCACGCCAGCGCCAGAAGGTGAGGAAATAATAGAAGAAGAGGTACCAGAGGGATTGCCCACGCGCAGCAACACCCTGACCCTGCTCCTGACGCAGCAAGACGCTCTGGTCATCAAGTTTGCGCGTGAGAGCGGTGCTTCGATAGACCTGGTCCTGCGCGGTCGGGACGACCACCAGCAAGTACGCACAGAAACGGTTAGCCTGCAGTACGTAATGACGCGATTCGAGATCGCGATGCCTCCGGATCCGACGAGATACATCGTGGCACCACCGCCGACTGAGTAGCCAAACAGGCCGTGGTGGACTAGATTCACCTGGTTTCCGACAGTGAGAAGATCCTGATGAGTGAACAACTGGAGAGCAAGATCCGCGTCCTAATAGTGGATGACATTCCCGAGACACGGGAGAATGTACGCAAGTTGCTCTACTTCGAGAAAGACATCGAGGTGGTCGGTGCCGCCGCCAGCGGATCCGAAGGGATCGAGATGGCCCGAGACTTGCGCCCGGATATCGTGCTCATGGACATCAACATGCCGGACATAGATGGCATCACCGCTACCGAGTCCATCGCCCAATCGGCACCAGAAGTTCAGATCGTAATGATGTCGGTGCAAGGCGAGACGGACTATCTTCGCCGGTCGATGCTTGCCGGCGCCAGGGAATTCTTGGTGAAGCCGTTCTCTGCAGACGAACTGATAGCCAGTATCCGTCGCGTCTATCAGTTGAAGCCAAGGACGATACTAGTTCAACCAGAGATAATGCGCCCCCAAGCGGCGGGTGCTAGGCTGCTCCAAGAGGCCGCTGTGGCCACGACGGAAGGTGAGATTGTCAGCGTCTATAGTCCCAAGGGTGGAAGTGGCTGCAGCACCATCGCTATCAACCTGGCGCTTAGTTTGAAGAACGAAGAGGGCAGAGTGGCTCTCGTAGATGGCGACCTCCAGTTTGGAGACGTGGCGGTGCTTCTCAACATGCAGCCCACCAGGTGCATTAGTGACCTCGTCCCACACATGGACACTCTCGACGTAGACTTCTTGAGTGATGTCCTTGTGTCCCACCCCTCAGGGACGAAGATTCTTCTTGCCCCACCAAGGCCGGACGTGGCGGATATGATCACGGCGGATGACATCAAAGACATCCTCAGAAATCTCAAGCTGCTGTATGATTACACCATCGTCGACACCGCTTCCTACCTAGATGACATCGTCCTGACCATACTGGAGATCTCAGATCGGATTCTCCTGGTCATGACTCCCGATATACCCAACATCAAGAACGTCAGGCTGTTTCTCGAAGCGCTGGATGCGTTGGGCTACGTCGGCAAGACGAAACTAGTTGTCAACAAGATCGGCCGAAGTGACGGGATAACCGACAAAGACATTGCAGCCCATATCAGGCACCCGGTATGGGCCACCGTACCGAGGGACAATGGCCCGGTCACTGCAGCCGCCAACAAAGGAATACCGTTAGTCTTCAGTGGTCAGAGGTCCCCCGTTGTCAAGAGCATCGCGCAAGTCGCCGATTTGCTACGAGCAGAAACCGCGGCCGAAGCGGAGAAATCAAGGGAGACAGCCAGCAACCTTGAGAGTGCAACTGCGTCCAAGAACTTGATCGGGCGCATATTCGGCTAGTGAACCAGCATGAAACGAAGGATGATCAAGCCGAGGAGGCGAACCTGAATGTCCCTGCTAAAACGAATAGAAAGAGGGCAGAAGCCTGAGGACGAGATCCGCACTACGAAGCTGGAAGAGTTGAGACTGAAACGCCGGCCCGCTAGCCCAGCCCGAGACACTTTTTCCGAGTTGAAGACCCGCGTGCAAAAGAAAGTGATCGCCGAGCTCGATCCGCGCATGGATCTCTCCCAGACGGGTGAGGTGCGCGCTGTCATCGAAGAGATGTTCAGCACCGTGCTGGCGGAGGAGAACGCCGTCCTGAGCCGCACGGAGCGGAGCGTCCTCCTCGAACAGATAGTCGCGGAGATCATGGGGTTGGGTCCGCTGGAACCGCTCCTCCAGGATGAAACACTCACCGAGATCATGGTCAACGGCGCTGAGAGCATATACATCGAGCGCGAAGGGAAGATCACGAAAACTTCCTACAATTTCGAGAGCGACGAGCACGTGATGCGAATCATAGACCGCATCGTGGCCCCTCTGGGCCGACGCGTCGACGAGAGCCAACCCTACGTTGACGCACGTTTGCCTGACGGATCACGTGTCAATGTCATCATTCCACCGCTGTCAATTCAAGGACCGATCATCACTATCCGATTGTTCTCGAAGGTGCCGTATTCCATGGAAGACTTGATCGGCTTTGGCACTCTGACACCAGAAATCGCGGAGTTTCTGGAGATCTGCGTGAAGTCGAGGCTGAACGTCGTCATCTCTGGCGGTACCGGCTCTGGAAAGACAACCACCCTGAACGTGCTCTCCGCCTACATTCCCAACGATGAGCGGATCATCACTATTGAGAATGCAGCGGAGCTCCAGCTACAGCAGGAACACGTCATATCGCTGGAATCGCGGCTACCCAACATTGAGGGCAAGGGTGAAGTCACCATCCGAGACCTCGTGATCAACTCACTCCGAATGCGCCCCGATCGAATAGTCGTAGGCGAGGTGCGAGGTGGTGAGGCGTTGGACATGTTGCAGGCCATGAACACTGGCCACGATGGAGGCATGACAACCTGCCACTCCAACAGCCCTCGCGACACCCTGGCTCGTCTGGAGACCATGGTCCTCATGGCAGGCACCGACCTCCCTCACCGCGCAATTCGCGAGCAAGTCTCATCGGCCCTCCACCTGATTGTCCACCAGGAGCGGCTCCGAGATGGCTCACGCAAGTTGGTGAGCATCACCGAAGTGCAGGGCATGGAGGGCAACGTCATCGTTCTACAAGATCTGTTTGCATTCGAACAGACGGGGTTCGACGATGGACGTATCGTGGGCCAGTTGCGCCCCACCGGGGTTCGACCCAAGTTCACAGAACTCATAGACGGGGCAGGCTACCATCTGGATGCGGACTTGTTTGGCTACGACCCGAGAGGCCGTTTCAGGGGATAAGAGGAGGTATCGAAAATGGACCCTCTGACCATCATCTTGCCGTTGTTGGCCGGCGGTTCCATGCTGATCCTATTCCTGGGGGTAGCACGGGTGATCGGTTCCCGATCGCGGGTCATCACACGCCTGGGAGAGGTCACGGCCTCTGTTTCCAGGGAGCGACCGGAGAAAGCCGAAAGGGGAGAGCGCCCCGTCCCAGAGGTGGTGGAGACTCTCGATCGAGCCATTGCGGAGCAGAGCTTCGCCAAGCGTATGTCCACCGATCTGGCTCGCGCCAATCTCAAGCTCACTGTGGCCGAATTCGCGCTGCTGAGCGTGGGAGCCGTGATCCTTGGAGCGTTGGTCGGCGCCTTCCTGGTCCGTCAACTCTGGATCATAGGTGCAGTTGGGGGTGCTCTACTGGGGTTCATCATCCCCCGCCTCTTCCTGAAGATCCGGCAGACAAGACGCCTGCACGCCTTCAATGATCAATTGGGCGACACCATCACCTTGCTGGCCAACTCCCTGCGCTCGGGATACAGCCTCATGCAATCCATGGAGATGGTGTCTCGCGAGTTGGCGCCACCCGCGAGCGAGGAGTTCGCTCGCCTGACCCGGGAGATTGGATTGGGGCTGAGCACACAAGAAGCACTGAACAATCTTCTCAGACGTATCACAAGCGAAGATCTTGACATGATGGTAACCGCTATCAACATCCACCATGAGGTAGGGGGTAACCTGGCGGAGATCCTGGACACCATCGGGCATACGATACGAGAGAGGGTACGAATCAAGGGAGAAATCAGGACCTTAACCGCCATGGCGAGATACTCCGGGTATATCGTCAGTATCCTGCCCGTAGCCGTTGCAGGCCTGCTTTTTGTCATGAACGCTGACTACATGTCGCAGCTGTGGGAGGATGCGTGCGGCATGCAAATGATAGTGGCGTCCGCGGCGGGGATGGGTCTCGGCTGGATCATTATCCGTCGTGTCGTGAACATCGAGGTGTAGGCTTTATTCTTCTGATCAGGTGAGGAGAAGTAGAAGATGTCTGCCAATCTGCTGCCCCTGCTGATCGCCTTGGGTATTGGAGGAAGCGTCATCATCGTCTTCGCGGGTCTGCTGTCGCTGCGCCGAACTGATGTCCTGGAGGACCGCCTGGGTGAGTTCGGCACGCGGGAACTCATGACTCTTGAGGAGATCGAGCTAGCCGCACCCTTCCATGATCGAGTGATCAGACCTATGTTGCGGACTATTGCCAACGCCTTCGCACGTCTTACTCCACGCAGAAACATAGAGAGCATCCAGCACAATCTGGACTTGGCGGGCAACCCATACGGCTGGTCACCGGTTGAATTCACAGGGCTGAGACTGGCCTCAGCGGCGCTGTGCGCAGCGGCGTTCTTCGCGCTGTCGTTCGTCTCGCGGCTGCCCTTGCGGAACCAGATCCTGGTCACAGCCGTCGCAGGCGCCCTGGGCTACTTCCTGCCCACGATCTGGCTGACCTTGAAGATCAGGAACCGCAAGACCAGCATACTGAAGGCTCTGCCCGATGCGCTCGATCTTCTGACCATCTGCGTCGAAGCGGGCCTGGGCTTTGACCAGTCCATGTCCAAGGTAGTGGAGAAGTGGGACAACCAGCTGAGTCGAGCCTTCATGCGCGTGCTTGTAGAGATCCAAATGGGGACTTTGCGGCGTGAGGCGCTGAGATCGATGGCCGACCGGGCCGATGTCGCGGAGCTCACTAGCTTCGTGGCGGCCATCATTCAAGCTGACCAGTTGGGTGTGAGCCTGGCAAGGGTTCTGCACATCCAATCCGAACAGATGCGTATCAGGCGACGCCAAAGGGCCGAAGAGCTCGCTCACCAAGCCCCCATCAAGATGATGATACCTTTGGTCTTTCTGATCTTCCCGGCCCTCTTTGTGGTTCTGCTGGGACCTGCCCTGCCTGCCCTCAGAACCGCTTTCACGTCGTTCTGAGCAACCCACCCTTACTCGCCTGCACCCGGACGAGAATGCGGGCGGCCCAACAGGAGTGGGTACGGGACAGGAGCTACGCAGACTCCCCTGGCGCCAAGCCGTAAGGGGCACATTCTTGAGGTTGCCACGGAGCTGGCAGGCAACAAGTGAAGGTTTGCTGAATCTTCTCTTCCCGCCTCGCTGCGTCAGCTGTGAACGTAGTGGCGGCTGGATATGCCCCGCGTGCCACCAGGAGATCGAATTCGTCCGGCCGCCGCTGTGCCCCAGCTGTGGACAGGCAACTTCTTCACCTCGAACCTGCCCCTCTTGTCACAGGGCTCCGCCGCAGATCGATGGCATACGGGCAGTGGCCTACCTTGAAGACCCAGTGAGAACGGCCATTCATCGGTTCAAATACTCCAACTTGCGTTCCTTGGCCCCTGTCCTGGGCAAACTCGCAGGCGACTACCTGACGCAGAATCAGCTGCCCGTAGACGTCATCGTCCCTGTACCTCTCCACCCTCGGCGCCTCAAAGAACGAGGCTACAATCAGGCTGCGCTCCTGGCCAAGGAGATACAGACGGCGCTCGGCATACCCTTGATGGACGATTCCCTTGTGCGGGTCAAGAGCACCACCCCCCAGGTAGGCCTTAGTGCCCCGCAGAGACGAGAGAACGTTACAGGAGCTTTCCGCTGCATTGACAGTGGTCTAGAAGGACAGAGAGTCCTGCTTGTGGACGATGTCTGTACCACAGGGGCCACATTGGAGGCTTGCAGCATCGCATTACGGCAAGCTGGCGCCCGTGAGGTATGGGGGCTCGTGCTGGCTCGCGAGAGATGGCACGAACGCTGAGGATGAATCATCACACACGGAGGATTCGGACATGGAACTCACTATCACCGGCAAGAATATGGAGATCAGCGACAGAATACGTGAGTATGTCGAGAAGAAAGCAGGTAAGCTGGACAGGTACTTAGGTGCCATCGACGACGCATCACTAGAACTGACTCGCGAAAGCGCGAAGAGCGCCGAGGATCGGTACATTGCGCAGCTTACTGTGCGCGCGAGGGGCACTATCTTGCGCGCTGAGGAAAGGGCAGCAGACGTCTTCACTGCCTTTGACGCGGTACTGGACAAGATGTATCGCCGCATCATGCGCTACAAGACGAGAAGACGAGATCGCGGCCGGTTCCAAGAAGAGGAACTCGTGCTCCCCATCGAAGAATTCGAGGAGCATGAATCAAGACGGATAGTCAGAACAAAGCGTTTCGTAGTCCTGCCCATGGACGAGGAGGAGGCCGCGGAACAGATGGAACTGTTGGGTCACGACTTCTTCCTGTTTCTAAACGCCAACACAGGGGACCTGAATATCATCTACAGGCGCAAGGATGGCGACTACGGTCTAATTGAGCCGGAGTTGGCATAGGGATGGGCGGCACGATCCTCTTCGTTTGCACGGGGAACTTCTGCCGCTCTCCCATGGCAGAAGGAATTCTCAAGGGCATATTGCGAACGGACGGGAAGCATGAGCTCTATGACGTCCGCTCCGCCGGAACTTGGACCAGGGATGGCATGATGGCTTCCCCTCGCACCCTTGAGGCCATGAACGAACTGCGCCTGGACATCAGCGACCATCGGACCCGTCATCTGACCTCCGAGGATGTCGCTCAGGCAAGCCTGATCCTCGTCATGACGCAAGATCACAAAGAGGCGTTGGCGCTCGAATTCCCTGACGCCAGAGAGAAACTCTACCTGCTGAGTGAGATGGCGGGCAAGAGATTTGATATCCTTGATCCCTCTGGCAGCGGCTCGCTAGACCTCCACCTGACGTGCGCAGAGGAAATCAAGGAGCTGCTGCACAAGGGCTATGCGCGGATCATAGAACTTGCGGAGAGTAGTCCGGCCAAGGGCTGAATGCCTACTCTCTCTGTAGGTGCCAGAGCTTTCTGTATCTCACCATCTCATAGTACGCCGTGAGCGCACTTAGCAGAAGCCCGCGCCAACCGTCTTTGAAGCCGCGCAAAGTGACGTACCGCCAACGGAAGTGACGCAATGGCTGAAGGATGAAGTTGTGAGGTCTGGCTCGACGCCCACTCTCCAACATCATCCTGGCTTCGAAATCGCTGTATCGATCCTGTCTTTCCCTGAACTCGCCTACCGTCTCATAGTTGTAGTGAATCAACGGGTTCTCCAGGTAGCCGGCATCGCCATCTAGCTCAACGAGCTCATGGACCTCTCGGCGCTCGTCGTAGCGTGCCCGGTCTCTCCGCAAGAGGCGCAACTGATAGTCGGGAAACCACCCAGCGTGGCGGATCCACTTGCCGAATATGTAGTTCTTCCTTGGCACCCACCAGCCATCAAAACCCGCGTGCGCAACGGCCCTTCGTATCTCCTCCGCTAGCTCCGGAGTGGCCCGCTCGTCAGCATCGACAAAAAACACCCAGCCTTTGCTTGCCATCTGCAGAGCGGCATTCCGCTGCGACGGATAGTTGACGAAGGGCAGCTGACGAACCTCCGCCCGCTTGCTCAGTGCGACATCGGTGGTCGCGTCCTCACTGAAGGAGTCTAGAACGAGAAGTTCGTCCGCCCACTGCAGGGTCTCCAGACAGTCGGCGATGTTCTTCTCCTCGTTCTTGGTGAGAACCACGACGGATATCTCTGTCATCAGTCCCGTCAACGGCTCGAATGAAGAACTGCCTTCGATCAGATGGTCATGAGAGCGAGCGAATGCGATGATATGCATCCAGACGCTCATTCAACGCATCTTGCTCCACTGAACCACGCCAGAAGGCCCAGCGGTCTCGCATGCTCCGATAGGCCACGCCCAGGGCCACGAGGAGGTGGGCCATGCGCTGAAAGGATCGACTGTAGTGTTTCGCGTAGAGCCGGCAACGGCTCTTGTGCAACTCCACAAACATGTCGCTGTGAAACTGCTTTGTGCTCTGCCCCACATGGTGAACGATTTCTGCTTCGGGTAAGCAGAAAATCTCCCATCCGGCCCTCTTGATGCGCATACACCAGTCGATCTCTTCGCAGTACATGAAGAAGCGCTCGTCAAGCAACCCCACCTCTTCGAGCACCTCTCGCCGGACCATCAATCCTGCGCCCAGAGGATGATCGATAGGAAAAGGATCTCCTGCATCATACAGAGAGCGAGGATAGCGACCGTTCAGACGGGAATTGAGAACTCGATGGTTGAGGGGGAAGAAATCGATGAAGATCATGAGTAAGGTCGGAAAGCTGAAGGCCGAATGTTGAAAACTCCCATCTGGAAAGACAAGCTTGGGTCCCACTACTCCAACCTCGGGGTTGTCTTCCAAGAACTTCACCATGGCGTTCAAGGCCCCTTCTCTCACCACGGTGTCCGGGTTGAGGAGAATTACATGTCGCCCGCTGCTCCTTTCGATGGCCTGGTTGTTGGCGGCTGCAAAGCCACGATTCTCTTGGTTGACGATCAGGTTTGCCTGGCGAAAGGTCTCTTTCACCATGGCTGCGCTGCCGTCAAGCGAGGCGTTGTCCACCACGATCACTTCGTAGTTCGACGCCGAACCCATGGTCGAGGTCACAGAGGCCAGGCAGGCGTCCAGGAGATCTCTGGTGTTGTAGCTAACGATGACGACTGAGAGGTTCATCTGCTGCCATGTGGCTCTCAGAAGCCAATTGTGATCTCCGTGGGATTCTGACGATCGTTGACTATCCGCACCTGCTCATGAACAAGGCCTGACCAGTAGTAGGGGTTGATCTTCGGCGGTTCGTCGATGATGGTGATGTGGCCCACCACGGTCACTCGCTGACCGGGAAGGAGGTATTGGTAGCGCTGACCGTTGATGATCCTCTCCTCCAGATCCTCGTCCCTGCCCAATTGCCAACGATACGTGTACGGACGGCCATCGGTGTTGCCTTCGAAGTCAACGCCGACGCGAAAGATCCCTGGCTCCTCGTAGAACCCTAGTGTGTTGAAATTCTCGCGGCTGGTGTAGGTAGTCCCCGACGCCGGACCCTTGGTGCGAATGGCCACACCACCGACGTTCTCCACAGTAACCGTGAGGTGCAGTGTACCGCCCAAGGGGACGACGGTCGGATAGAACTCCACGGTCTGTATCTCAGCCAGGGGCAGGCCTCCGTCTTCAATGGTGAGAGGAGCCTCGTTCACCACCCGATTGCCGGCCTTATCAGTGGCTATGGCGACGACTGTGTATTGGCCATCAGGGGGTGGCGAAGCACCAAGGTCAATCCCCCCGTCGTAGTCGTACTCCCACAATCCCGGTTCCAATGCCACCTTGCTGGGGCTCTCCTCCAACTCGAACTGCTCCTCATCCCACCGTGTCTTGGGCAGTCCCACCGGATGCCGATTGCCGCCCTCATCCCGAATGTATACCTCTACCTCGGCAGGTTCCATGAGACGATAACTGATGGATATGCGGTCGTTGATGCCGTCCTGATTGGGGGTGAAGACCTGAGGGAAGACGGTAAAATCCTCCAGTTCAGGCCCGACGCTGTCGGCGCCGACCACCGTCAACTGGCCCTCCACCTTCTCGGTCTCCCCGGAGGAATCATCAACAACCTCCACGACCCATGTGTATTGACCGTCTGATAGTACCTGACCCTCGATGCCACCCCCGAATAGGGCCTCATATTCGCCCGGCGAACGCCGATTACCGTCGCGGAAATGGTACTCGCGGCCCTCGGCGTCGATGAAGTAAATATACAGCCGACTGTGACGAGAGATCTTGTAGGTCACCCTGGCCACATCGTCGACGCCATCGGCGTTGGGTGAAATGACATCGGGCTGGATTCCCACCTCGTAGACAAGTGGTCTGCCCGCTGCACAACCACTGATCAGAGAGGTCACTACTAACACCGCTCCTGCCAAGATCGACGGAGCCCACCACTTGCTCAAAGCTCACACCTCCAAATACTGCCTATTTTCGACCGAATTCTCGCTCCAGTCGCTCCGCGCTTACGTGGAGCATGGTAGGACGTCCGTGAGGACACGTCCGTGGCAGACTTGTCTCTTCCAGCTGTCGCACCAATTCTTGCATGTCCTGCATAGTCAGAGTGCTTCCGGCCTTTGTTGCCCCGTGGCAAGCCAGGTTGATGGTTACCTTCTCTTCCCAGGCCTGCACAGTCCCTGCCATGCCCTCTTGGTCCAGGATGTCTATCATCGCCTGTTCCTGATCGGTCCCCTGCAGGATTGCCGGCACCGCGCGCACGAGATAGGTATCACCCCCGAAAGGCTCTACATCGAAACCGAAATCTGACAGTCCGGCGAGATGCTCTTCGCTGAGAACCCTCTGCCTGGGCCCCACTTCCACAACGAGCGGTTCCAAGAGCTTCTGTGAGGACATACCTGAGCCTGCCCTCTCTGTTTGAAAACGCTCATACAGCACTCGCTCGTGCGCGGCGTGTTGATCTATGAGGTACATACCTGTCGGTCCCTCTGCGATGATGTAGGTACGTCCCAGCTGACCCAGAACCCTCAGCATCGGTAGCTTCCCAGAGGCGGAGCGCTCCACGGCTGCAGCTGGCTGGACGGCTGATCGTTGCACCTCCAGAGCCAGTTCCCCAGGCCTGGGTCCCGTCCTTCCGCCAAGCTCTACGAGGCGTCTCTGGCGCGTCTCGAACGCTGGCAGCCAGGTAGCGCGAGATGGTTCCCGAGGTACTGGCATCTCTCGTGCAAGGGCGCCTCGCGTTGCCTTCTGGACCGCGGCAAACACCTCGCTGCTGTTGCGAAAACGTACCTCGCTCTTCGCCGGATGTACGTTGACATCAACCTGGTCTGGCGGCAAGACTACCTGCACCACGGCGATGGGATGCCGTCCCCTAGGCAACACAGTGTGGTAAGCCTCTCTGATAGCGTAGTTGATCAGGCGATCCCGAACCCAGCGGCCGTTTACCAGTGTCAGCAAATGGCGGCCAGTAGAGCGGTGCACAGCAGGATCGCTTACGAACCCGCTCACGGATATGGTTGATTTGCCCCGTGAATCAGCCACGATTTCCAGCATGTGCTGAGCGATTTCCGCACCGTAGACATCCACCAGCACGTCGTACAACTCCCCAGTTCCCTTGGCCTGGAAGGTGGTTCGTCCGTCCCTGAGCAGACTGAACCGCAACCGTGGATACGCCATCGCATAGCAGGTGACCAACTCACTCACGTGGCGTGCCTCCGTGGCCTCTGAACGCAGGAACTTCTGCCGGGCAGGCATATTGTAGAAAATGTTCTCCACTGTGACGATTGTACCACGAGCCGCCCCGTGCGGCTCGTGCCGTACCACTTTCCCACCCTCCAACCGTAGCAGGGTGCCAACCTCCTCGCCTTTGGCCCTGGTTACCAAAGTCACGTGGGATACTGCAGCGATGCTGGAGAGGGCTTCCCCCCGGAATCCAAGCGTTGCGATGCGGGACAGATCGTTGACCGCCCCTAGCTTGCTGGTGGCATACCTCTCGAAGGCCAAAAGCACCTCGGCAGACGGGATTCCGTGCGCATCGTCAATCACTCGTATGAGACGCTTTCCCCCCTGGCGCATCTCGACCTTGATGTTGCTGGCTGCGGCATCAATGGAATTCTCCACCAACTCCTTGACCACCGAGGCTGGGCGCTCGATGACCTCACCCGCTGCGATTCTGGACGCGACTTCCTCAGGTAATACCCTTATCGACATTGGTCCAGAGAGGTTTCCGTTCCAACTGAGTAGTATCCCTACGCAAACACTCAGCCAATTCTACCACATGGAGCAGGCACTAGCCAAGCGTGCCGCGGTGGTGATCGACAAAACTGAGCGTAGTTGATGTTTCAAGGCTCTTGGTGTAGAATCGTCGAACAGAGACAACGCGTCCTACACGCGTTATCCACAGCCAGGAGATGAGGTGATGAAGGAAATCGTAGTCGTTGGGGGGGTTCGGACCCCCATAGGCAGTCACGGCGGGGGCCTCAGGGACATGCCACCGCAGGAACTGGCTAGGATTGTCATGGTAGAGGTGATGAAGCGCACAGGGATTGACAGCAATGTCTTCGACGATGTCATCTTCGGATGCTGCGGCCAATTCTCCGATGCCCCCAACGTCACTCGTGTGGCCGCTCTTATGGCTGGCGTTCCCACCCACGTCCCCGGCTACACGGTCCAGCGGAATTGTGTCTCTGGCATGGTGGCCATGAGCAACGCCTGCCAGGCCATCGCGGCTGGCGATGGAGAGGCCTTTCTTGTAGGGGGCACCGAGTCCATGAGCTATGCCCCCTACACGGTGCGCGGAGCCCGCTGGGGACTGAAGCTCAGGAGCACCGAATTCATCGACGTTCTGTGGGAAGGCCTGACCGACCCCGTCTGCGACATGATCATGGGTTATACGGCGGAGAATCTGGCCCTTCTCTACGGACTGAGCCGTCGAGAACTGGATGAATTTGCAGTCCAGAGTCACAGGAAGGCCTTCATGGCTACTCGCATGGGCAAGTTCAAGGACGAAATAGTGCCCGTGGAGGTGATCAAGCGCGTGGCAGGTCAAGAGGTCGCGAGGGAGGAAATCACCCAGGACGAGAACATAAATGCCGGTCTCACCGTCGAAAAAGCCGCCCTGTACCCCACAGTATTCAAGAAAGACGGCATGGTCACCCCTGCCAACGCCTGCCCTATCTCCGATGGTGCGGCGGCCCTCATCCTGATGACCAAGGAGAAGGCCGACGAACTTGGTCTGGAACCGATGGCTTACATCCGCAGTTACGCGTATGCCGGCGTGCCACCTGAGATCATGGGCATAGGACCGACGAAGGCAGTGCCCCTTGCTCTGGAAAGGGCCAGCCTCAAGCTCACCGACATCGATATCATTGAGCTCAACGAAGCCTTTGCTGCCCAAGCTCTAGCCTGCGGAATAGAGCTCGAAAAGGACGGTTTCGACTGGGAGAAGGTCAATCCCAATGGCGGAGCCATAGCCTTGGGCCATCCCGTCGGTTGCACGGGGGCGCGCTTGGCGGTCACCCTGCTCTATGAGATGATCAAACAGGATTCCAGCCTCGGCTTGACTACGGCCTGTGTTGGTGGTGGTCAGGGAGGGGCAATGATCTTTGAGAGGAAGTAGGAGCACCGGAGCATGTACGACAAGAACGAGAGGGCAAAATTCACCTCCAGAGGACAAGCAGTATACGAGAAGCTAAAGAGCGACCTGGAGCCAGCGCACGAGGGTGAGATCGTCGCCATCCACCCCGAAAGCGGAGATCATTTCCTGGGCAAGACTCTGAACGAAGCAGACGAGAAAGCATTCGCCAGTTACCCCGATGAGTGGCTCTATTTCGTCCGCCTAGGCTCGCCTGAAGCGGCGTTGCCGTTGAAAACGTGGTGAGCCCGGCATTTGCGTCCGTGAAGGAGGGAGCAAAGCATGTACATCTTCAAAGCTGGAGTGGTGGGCGCAGGTTTCATGGGTGCCGAGATCGCCCAGGTCATCTCCTATTCTGGCCTGCCCGTCGTCCTGAAGGATATTGACCAGGAGTTGCTGGACGAGGGAATAGCCAGGATTCGGCAGATCTATCAGAGACGAGTGGACAAGGGCAAGATGGACCAGTCCACGATGACGGAGAAGATGGATCTTATCCAGGCGACCCTCACCTACGAGGGATTCGAGGACGCTGACATAGTCATCGAAGCCGTGCCAGAGAGAATGGAGCTGAAGAAACAGGTCTTCAAGGAGTTGGAAGAGGTCTGCCCCGAGAGCACCATTCTTGCTTCCAATACCACGGCACTGTCGATATCGGAGATGGGAGCGGCCACGAACAAACCCCACAAGATGATCGGCATGCATTTCTTCAGTCCCGCCCACGTGATGAAACTGGTGGAGGTTGTGCCCGGCCTGGACACCAACGAAGAAACAATTGGCGACGTGGTCACGTTCTCGGAATCCTTGCGCAAGATACCTGTGGTGGTGCAGGAGTGTCCCGGCTTTCTGGTCAACCGCTTGCTGATGGCCTACCTGAACGAGGCGGCACTTTGCCTGGAGGAGGGTGCCGCCACGAGCGAGGAGATCGACGCAGCGATGGTGGAATTTGGCTGGCCCATGGGCCCCTTCACCTTGATGGACATGATAGGTATTGACATCTGCTACCAGTCAGGGAGGTACCTGGCTGAGGAATACAGCGAGCGCATCCACGCGGCCAAGATCTTCGAGAAGCTGTACCAGGCCGAGCGTTTCGGCGAGAAGGCTGGGGCTGGATTCTACGGCTACGGAGACCAGACCGACGAGCCCGTGAAAGAAATGATCAAAGAGATACAGTCCGAGCCAGGGGCGGTCACAGGGACTGAGTTCAGCACAGATCGCCTGATGATGCCCCTCATCAACGAGGCAGTTCTGTGCCTACAGGAGCACATCGCCTCTGCCAGCGACATCGACATGGCAGCCATCGCCGGCATCGGCATGAAGATGGGTGACGACCGCATGGGTCCGCTGGCCATGGCTGACAGGATCGGTCTCGACGTTGTGTTGGCCAAGCTGGAGGAGTTCAAGAAGCAGTATGGTCCAAGATTCCACCCGGCTCGTCTGCTGCGCCTTCACGTGCGCGCCAATCACCTCGGGGAGAAGGCTGGCAGAGGATTCCTGGAGCATGTCGGTCAATAGAGAGGCGTGTTGAGGTCCTAGAGGTCTTGGCCTTCCACAGATGACCATGACGTGACACTCTTAGAGAGGAATAGAGATGACTGAAAGGCAATACGTGAAGCTCGCCAAGGAGGATCGGGTAGCCATCATCACGATCGACAACCCTCCGGTGAACATGATCTCCCAACCGGTGGTGAGCGACCTGCAAAGCGC
>CAYGAW010000084.1:0-13583 GCA_964347945.1 uncultured Anaerolineales bacterium | reverse complement strand
CCTATCCGGATGATGCTCCCCTCATCGTTCCGCCGGAAGTGGGGGGGTACGGCGGGTTGGACGTGGGGGGTGTGGTGGCGCGCTACGCACCACTGAAGGAACTGCTGGGCACGGGAGGGTGTGTCGTAGGCAGCAACAACTGGGTGGTGGACGGCAGCAAGTCGGCAACGGGGATGCCGTTCTTGGCCAATGACATGCACTTGCCTCTGAACCTCCCATCTATCTGGTATGAAGTACATCTGGTGGGTGGGGACTTCAACGTGGAGGGCTACTCCTTCCCGGGTATTCCGGGAGTGATCGTCGGTCACAACGAGGACATCGCCTGGGGGGTGACTAACGTCAATCCAGATGTGCAAGACTTGTACATTGAGAGGATCAACCCCGAGAACCCAGACCAGTATGAGTATCAGGGGCAGTGGCTGGACATGGCGATTCTCGAAGAGGTGATCGAGGTCGAGGGACAGGGACCTGTGGTGGAGAGGGTGCGCTCGACCCACCATGGTCCCATGATCAACCCTGTGGTCGAGGATCTGACCGAAGTCCTGGCCTTCCGCTGGACTGCGTTGGAACCCAATCGTATGCTTGACTCCCTGTTCATGCTGAATCGGGCCAGCAATTGGGATGAATTCAGAGCCGCTCTTGCGCTGTGGGCAGTCCCCTCGCAGAATTTCGTTTATGCTGACAGGGAGGGCAACATCGGCTATCAGACGCCCGGGGTGATACCCACTCGCGTGGAAGGACACACTGGCCTTCTGCCCGTGCCGGGCTGGACGGGAGAATACGAATGGCAGGGCTACATCCCCTTCGAGGAGCTACCCTCTGTCTCCAATCCCTCAACCCATTTCATCGTCACCGCCAACAACAAGGTAGTGGGCGATGAGTATCCCCACGTCCTGGCATACGATTTCGCCGTTGGCCATCGAGCGCAGCAGATCACCACTCTGCTTGAGGAGAAAGACGTGCTCTCGATTGAGGACTTCCACCGCATCCACGGCGACCGATATTCTGTTCCTGGTGAGATCTTCACTCCCTACATCCTGGAGATTGAGCCTGAGGGCTTCCTCCAAGAGAGGGCGCTCAATGAGATCAGGCCTTGGGACTACCATAGCGATGCGGACAGCACCGGAGCTGCCATTTTTGAGGTGTTCTATCGGGAGCTGGTGAAGAACACCTTCGGCGATGAACTGGGCGAGGAGCTCCTGGCTCAGTACCTTGGCGCCGGAACCTGGCATGAGATCGCTTTGGAGAGCATGATCTACGACTCTGACACTGACTGGTTCGACGATGTTACCACGCCAGGGAGAGAGACGCGGGACGATATCGTTGTGCGCGCCTTCGCCGACGCCTGCGACTATCTTGGCAACAAGTTTGGGGATGTGCCTCACACGTGGAAGTGGGGACGCCTGCACGAGATAACCTTTGTGCATCAGCCGCTCGGTCAGTCAGGCATCCCGGTTCTGGAGGCAATCGTCAATCGAGGCCCCGTGGAGATTGGCGGCTCTGCCTATACCGTGAGCGCGGCCAGCTACGATGCAGACCAGCCTTTCGCCACGGTTGATGGTGTCTCTCAGCGGCTGATCGTGGACTTGAGCAACTTCGACAACTCGTTGAGCACCCACACACTTGGTCAGTCGGGGCTGCCCTTCCACAAGCACTATGACGACATGATTCCCTTGTGGCAGACTGTGAAGTATCATCCTCTGCTCTGGTCCAAGGACGCGGTGGAACAGAACCACGAGGGGTTGCTACTCCTCACGGCTCAATAGGCGCGCGTTGGCGCCGTCAAGGATTACATGTGAAGGAAACCCCCTGGCTTCTATGGCTGCTGATCCTGGCCTTCTTGTTGGCCAGTTGCGGGCCAGCGGGCGTTCCACCCGCTGCGACCGTCCCGCCTTCCCCTTCTGTACCGCCTTCGGCGGAACCGAGGCCGTCTGCCACTCCACCAGCAGGCCCCCCAGTTCCGGGCGGAGGATTGCTGATGACCATCGGCCGCCAGGGAAGCGGTGACGGTGAGTTCATCAATCCCCAAGGCCTGGCCCTCGATGGCGAGGGGAACCTGTACGTGGCCGACACAGGCAACTCTCGCGTACAGGTCTTCGACGCTGAGGGCAACTTCTTTATGACCATAGCCGATCAGCGTTTCACGGGGCCGAGGTATGTGGCCGTGGATGACGTCGGCCGAGTCTATGTCACTGACGCCGCGGAGAGGGTACATGTCTTCAACGGCAGGGGCGATCCTGTGCAGAGCTTTGGGCAGGCGGGTTCGCTTCCCAGCCAGTTCACCGGGGTCGCCGACCTGGCTGTCGACACTGCCGGAGAACTGTATGTCGTGGATGGTGGAAACAGCAGGGTGCAGAAGTTCAGCCTGCTCAGCGGTCTGCTGTTCACATTGGGCGATGAAGGCGAGGCAGCCGAACTGCTGGACCGTCCCGAGGGCATCGGCCTGGACAGTGAGGGCAACGTTCATGTGGCCGACGCTGGGAACCGGCGGATTCAGGAATATAGCCCCGGAGGCACCTACATTCGTAGCATCGCGGGCGAGGTGAACGCACCTCGCGATGTGGCGCTGGATATCCAGGGAAATCTGTATGTCAGTGATGGTGGCCAGAAGCTGGTGCAGATTCTCGATGGCCAAGGGCAACTGCTGATGGAGGTAGGGAAGGGCCGGTTGGATGACCCATGGGGCATCGCCGTCGATGGGCAAGGCAGGATCTTCGTAGCAGACGCTGGCAATCACCGGGTTCAGGTTTTCGCTCCTGTTGCAGAAGTGCCGACGCCGGTGCTCTTGCCAAGTCCAGAGGCTTCGCCCACCCCTACCTTGCCACCTATCGAGGGGGCGGCACCGTGGCCGATGTACGGGGGCGACGCTCAGCATAGCGGGCGCAGTGAGGTCCGAGGGCCTGCCAGCCCCAACCTAAAGTGGCTGTTCCGCGCTGGACTCGTTGCCAACTCCCCAGCTGTCGGGGCCGATGGCACGGTCTACTTTGGTTCGCTGGACGGCAACCTCTATGCTCTGGACCGCGATGGGACCGAACTCTGGAGGGCCGACTTTGGTCAGATCAGCGGGGTCCCGGCGCTGGGCGAGACGGGCACAGTGTACGCTGGTGCAGCCTCACCGATAGAGGAGATGTTCTATGCGTTCGACCGCTACGGCAGAATACGCTGGGCATATCACCTCGAATTCTATGTCATCGAGAGTTCTCCCATCGTAGGGCCGGATGGAAGCATCTACCTGGCGGCCAGCAATCCCCAGACCGGTGGTGGAACGCTGGTGGCTCTGAATCCCGACGGCAGCGAACGGTGGCGCTATGACGTTGGCTCTCGAGTACCCTTCTCCCCGGCCCTTGGACCCGATGGAACCATCTACGTAGGCGCTCGAAACGGGAATCTATATGCGGTGGACGCTGACGGTCGCTTGAAGTGGGAGAAAAGCCTGCTGACTGTCGCATCCAGCGCTGCCGTGGGAGACGACGGCACCATCTATCTAGGTACCGGCGCCGACTATCAGGCGCTCAACCCTGCCGACGGCAGCCCAATCTGGACGTTCTCGCTGGCGGACGGAGAAGCTGAGTCCACGCCAGCACTGGGTGCTGGGGGGCGGGTCTATCTCACTTCCAATGGCAACGAGCTCTACGCCCTCAACCCCGACGGCACCACGGCCTGGACCTTCGCTGCGGAGCAGGAAGGCGAGAGGGAGGTGCATTTCAGGTCTCCCATCACGCTGGATGGGGCGCGGGTGCTGTACGCTGGCACCCGCGAGGGTGACTTGTTCGCCGTGAACCCCGACGGAACCCTGCGCTGGCGTCTCTACCTGCCTGAGGGAGGCATGGTTCTGGTCGGGCCAGCCATCGGTGCTGACGGCACTCTCTATGTGGGGGCCGGCAGCAACCTCTACGCGGTGGGGCAGTGATGGTGTCGCTTCGCCTCTAGGGCTACCGTGGCCCGGGCAATCGACGCTCCGTGAAGGCCGAGGCCGGGCAGCTCACAGGGTGGCATGTCATGCAGGGTCGTGACCCGCGGCAGCACTAGAACTGTGTTAGGCGCAGATCGAGTGGGAGGATGCGCGCCACCGCTCGACTGAGGTTCTTGACGCGGCACGTGCTGGCATACTGGGGTAGTCTGCCTGCCTTCGCGTGTATCTGGCTCTGCACCTATGATTACCACGGGATCTGGAATCTCTGGGAGCCGCCAGCGAATCTGTGCTACTGCGGTGAAATCCACTTGCGGCTCGCTCTGGTGATCATACCGGTCTCTGTCCTGGGCGAGTTCATGTTGGTCAGGTGGCTAGGTTGGCGCTGGTGGGCTCATATTCCGATTATGGCTGGCATGTTCGTTGTCGCCAGCGCGGCAGCTACGGAGGTGATTCTGCTGGCTCTTTTCGGTGAGCGGCTGGGCGTAAGGTATGATCTGACGGTAGCCTTCCTCCAAGACGCGATCTGGGGCATTGTCTACTGGTGTCTACTGCGCTTGTGCGACAGGTTGCCTCCGCGGATACGGCCGGAAGATGCGCGCGCACCGTGGGATTTCGGGTAGCGATGCCTCCACGTGGCGCCGGTGCTGCCCCTGGCTCTTGCGGAGGATGATGCGCGTTTGAGGTGAGTGCCTGTCTGAGAGAGGAGTAGTGGAGATGAAAGTCAGACGTCCTCAGAGGAGGACCTACATTCTGACCGGCTTGCTGGGCGCGGCGGCGGGTGTTCTCATGGTAGGCATCGCGACGAGGGCCATTCCGAGGGTCATGTCTCAAACTATGGCGGGGATGATGCGGAACATGATGGCTCAGATGGGAGAGGCCGGCTGTGACCCGGCCGAAATGTGACAGCGCATGATGTCGCGGATTCGGACGTAGAGTCAAAGAACGATGAGTACTTACCCCTGGGAAAGGCCGTACATTGAAGCGCTTCGTCGATCTGATCTGGAATCCGCAGTGAAGTGTCTTCATGAGAGTGCACGCGTTGCCGAACGTCGGCTGCGTGCCAAAGAGATCACACGAGCCATCGAATTGCTGGAGGAGAACGTTCTCGATCGTGAGCAACTCTGGTCGTGGGCGGTTCAACTTGTCGAAGGACATCTGAGCACTACGTTGGGCATCAGACTGATGGTGGTATTCTTTCCTGATCGCCCTAATGATGTTGAGGCCCTCTGGGTCAGACTGGCTGAGCACGCCGACTGGCAGCGACGCGAGGACGCAGCGTGGATGCTGAGCGAGTTGCTGGTTGCTCACTTTGGCGAGGTTTACCGACCGTGCTCAGAGTGGGTCCTCCATCCATCCGAGAATATCCGTAGAGCCGTAGCGGTGGGCGTGAAGAGAGCTGCCAAGGTGCGCCACCCTGAGTGGGGCCAGAGCTTTCTTGATCTCCTTGACCCATTATTGGATGATCGGAGCACCTATGTGCGTAAGAACCTCGGTCCCTTTGCCATAGGCGATGGACTTCTTCGTTGTTATCCACATCTCACGCTGCAGCGGCTGGCGGCGTGGGCTGACCGGCCGGACGAGGGGACTCGGTGGAATGTGGCTATGGCCTTCTCAGCCGCTGAGGCAGCCAAGCATGTTGAAGCGGCCCTGCCGATCCTGGCCGAGTTGGCTGCGGATGACCGGCGTTACGTGTGGCGCGCTGTCGCTTCGGCGATGCGGAACCTGGGGCGACGCCGGCCCGCGGAAACGGTGCCCGTTCTCGAAGCTTGGTTGGAAGACGAGCACCGAAGGCAGGTGGCTCAAGTGGCCCTGCAGTACATTGACGAGGCTCCTTTACCCGGTTAGGAGGGCTGGAGGACTACAGCGGAAGGGGCGCAGGTCGCTTTGGCCGTTCCTTCGAGGCCCTGGCAGCAGCAGACCAGGAGCTTGTGCCAACGTTTGCACGTAGATCGGAGTCGAGCAATGAGGACCCTGACTTCAGTGATCGTGATGGTGATTATCTTGACCTTCGCCATGGCTGGCTGCGGGCCGACCCCGTCCCCAGTCCCGGCTTCACCAACGCCGCAACGGATGGCGATGTCCCCCACTCCCGCACCTATCCTGCCCTCACCGACATCGGTGCCTCCCACATCCACAGCGGATGCCTCTGAGGCTTCACCCACCAATACTGCGGTGCCCACGGAGACCGCGACCGACACCCCTGAACCGCCCGTCCCTCAGGAGTGGGGGGAGGTGCGGACCCTGTTGGTGGCGCCAGGGGAGCCCGGGCGGCTCTACGCTTTGATCGGGGATTTGCCGGCCGGCTTTGATGATGCCACCACTCCCTGGTTCCTGATCAGCAATGACTACGGCGATGCGTGGGTCGACTTTCCCGGCGGCCTGCCTGCCCAGGAGTGCGTATACAACGTCAATCTGGACTACGCCACACCGGACGCCCTTTATGCGAGTACTTGCGAGGGGCTATACCGGTGGACGGGTGCTGATTGGCAGCTGATCTCACCACAGCAGACAAGGATGGTGGCCATTGTCTATGGGCAGCCCGAGGTCATCTGGGCGGCGAACGTCCATCCTCCTGTGGGGGCTGTGGCTCGCAGCGTTGATGGCGGCGTGACCTGGGCCCGTGCAGATGGTGGATTGATCCAGTTCAATGGCATGGCCAACGTAGCCATCGATCCTCGTGATCCTAATGCCCTGTACGGCGTCATCATGCCCAAGTACGGCGGTAGCTATCTGCGCCGCGGCACGGGCGACGGGCAATGGAAGACCATGCCCACTCCCCTTGAGAACAGTCAGATCGGCACGGGGATGACCATAGATGGGGCCACTGGAGCGCTATATGTGATGGTCAAGTCTCCGACATCCCAACTCTGGCGCACTCTCAATCCCAATGTGCCCGACGTCAACGACGTCCAGTGGGAGCTGGTGCAGGACTTTGGCCGGGACGTCGATGCAGAGTTGCTAGCCTCCGGTTGGAGTCCCCAAGGGCTGGCACTGTACGCCAACCTCTCGCCGTTGGAGTGGAGAGATGTGGGGTATGCGGTGCGAGGTACGGCCGTGCTTCATAGGTCTCTCGATGGCGGGCACACGTGGGCTGCTCTTCCCTTGCCTGTGATTCCGTGATCAAGTCTGGGACTCAGCGCCCAGGAGTCTGATCTCGCCAGGCGCCGCCGGTGCGCTGCTGCCGGGGTTGAGCCCTGGGGCCTCTGCGAAAGAGACATAGACTGCATGATTCAAAACGAGAGGGTGCGGACTCTCAACCGCAAGAGGATCCGACAGGGCAGGTACGTGCTCTACTGGATGCAGGCGTCTGTGAGAGGCGAGTACAACCACGCCCTCGAATACGCCATCAGGGAAGCTAATGGGTTGAATCAGCCTCTTCTGGTGTTCTTCGGCATCACTGAGACCTTCCCCGAGGCCAATGAGAGGCACTACTACTTCATGCTGGAAGGATTGCGGGAGACCCAGTTGACGCTCCGGGAGAGGGGCATACAATTGGTGATCTGGAAGAGGTCGCCCGAGGTCGGGGTCGCTGAGTTGGCCAAAGATGCCTCACTGGTAGTTGTAGACGGAGGCTATGTGAGGATACAGAGAGAATGGCGGGATTCCGCGGCGGAGCGAATTGGCTGTTCCCTCGTTCAGGTGGAGAGCGACGCTGTAGTCCCTGTTGAGGAGGCATCACCCAAGGAGGAGTACTCTGCCGCCACCTTCAGGCCCAAGATCAACAGGAAACTGGACTACTACCTTCTGCCGCTGGAAGAGACCAGTCCCCAGGTAGATTCTCTGGGACTCGATGTTGAGTCCTTTGACGTGTCTGATGTCGAGGAGGCGATCTCTCGTCTCGATGTTGACCGGAGTGTGCCGCGGGTGGACGGACTCCACGGAGGCATGCAGGCGGCAAAACGGCGGCTGGAGGAGTTCTTGCGCGAGAAACTAGACCTCTACCCCGAACTGAGGAACGATCCCACTCAGGACTATCTGTCAGGAATGAGTCCCTACCTCCACTTCGGACAGATCTCCCCGCTGTACATCGCCCTGCGTGTCCGTGACACCGACAGTCCCGGAAAGGATGCCTACCTTGAGGAACTGATCGTACGAAGAGAACTGAGCCTCAACTTCGTTCACTACAACGACCGCTATGATAGCCTGCAAGCACTTCCTAGTTGGGTCAGGAAGACGCTCGGCGAACACGAGGCGGACCCCAGAGAGTATGTATACGGCCTGGCCGACTTCGAAGGGGCTGCAACCCACGATCCCTACTGGAATGCGGCGCAGAAGGAAATGGCGTATGATGGAAAGATGCACGGCTACATGCGCATGTATTGGGGGAAGAAGATACTGGAATGGACAGAGAATCCAGCCGATGCGCTACGCATAGCCCTCTACTTGAACAACAAGTACGAGCTGGACGGTAGGGACCCCAATGGATTCACCGGGGTGGCCTGGTGCCTGGGCAAGCACGACAGACCGTGGGGCGAGAGGGCTGTCTTCGGCAAGGTGAGGTACATGAGTAGCAAGGGGCTGCGTCGTAAGTTCGATGCCGACGCATACGTGAGGAAAGTGGAATCGGTCAGTGAGGGCCAGGATTAGGATACATCAGTCTTGGATGTGTAAGCGCTACTCTAGCGCCTACGGAATTGAAGGAAATGGATTGGTTGTCAAGACTGACCCAACGTCACCATGACAGAGGTCAGCGAATCGCGGCTCTGCTCCTGGGACAACTGCTGTTCCTGGTGGTATTTCCCTGTTTCATCATATTTGGAGCGTCTTGTATCGATAGATTTCTTGGTCTTCCAAGGCTTACCTGGGGGTTGGCGAACATTCTCATTGCCTTGCTCCTTGTTTTCCCTGGCCTGCTTCTGGTTGAGTGGACGGTGAAACTTCAGTTCTCCATGGGGGAAGGCACCCCCATTCCAATTGTCGCCACGCGGCGACTGATAACTGAGGGGCCGTACAGCTATTCTCGCAACCCTATGGCGACAGGCACGACTCTGGTCTATGTGGGTGTCGCAGTCTGGGTTGGTTCGCTTTCGGCCGTGGCCCTGGCTCTCATCTACCCGACGGCGATTGCGGTGTACACGAAGCTCTTCGAAGAGAAGGAATTAGAAAGGCGATTCGGTTCCGAGTATCTGGAGTACAAGAAGAGGACGCCCTTTGTCATACCGCGCTTGCTGAGGAGGGATTGAGTCTCTCCTCAGGGCGGAGGTTGCAGAGTGTTGTGCTCCTGGACTTGGATGGTAAACGCTGATCCTTCGTTCCTTTGCTTCAGGAGCGCTGTCCAGCCGGAGGCACTCATGTCGGCGCTCTTCTGGACCGCAGTGGGATTCTTTCTCGGGTCCATCCCCTTTTCCTATCTCTTGGGCCGGGTGATAGCGCGCGCGGACATCCGCCTCTACGGCGATGGTAACCCAGGCGCGATCAATGCCTGGCGGGCAGGTGGGTGGCGGGCCGGTGTGCCTGCTGTGCTGCTCGATTTTCTGAAGGGTGCTGTACCCGTCGCTGCCGCGCGTTTACTGGCGGCTGTATCTGGCTGGGGATTGGTGCCCGTGGCTATAGCTCCCGTGGCAGGACACGCGTTCTCGCCGTTTCTGCGGCTGCACGGCGGCAAGGCCTTGGCCGCGACTTTCGGCGTCTGGGCAGGGCTGACTCTTGGAGAGGGTCCGACCGTCCTGGGTGCGCTTTTCGGGTTCTTCTATCTGCTGCAGAGCTCCGATGCCTGGACAGTTGTCTTGGGGATGCTGGGCTTCTTGGGCTATCTGCTGGTGCGAGGGGCCGATGCGGTGATTCTTGTGATCTGGGGTGGCCACTTCCTAATCCTTGGATGGAAACAGCGTGGTGAACTGCGGACGGGCTTGCGACCACGACCGTTTCTGCTGCGGCTCTTTGGACGGCGCGACGGATAATGTCTTGGTCAAGCCATCAGGCAAGTCTGATCGTCTTTGTGACTGTGCTACTGCTCATCGCCTTGAGCAACCTACGGTTCCTGCGGCGCCTGGCCGATTGGCCCTCGCCACGTGTCTTTCCACGGGTGTCCATCTTGGTGCCTGTGCGGAATGAAGAGCACAATGTAGAGCCTTGTCTGCGCTCTCTATTCGCGCAGGAGTACCCCGATTTCGAGGTCTTGGTGCTTGATGACGAGTCCACTGATGGGACTGCGGAGGCACTGGCTGCCTTGTCTGGTGAGGATCACCGCCTGCGAGTGCTCAAGGGCACGCCGTTGCCACAGGGTTGGGTGGGTAAGCATTGGGCATGTTTTCAACTGGCACAAGCCGCCGTTGGAGAGTTGCTACTCTTCACCGATGCGGATACCCGTCATCATCCCCACGCTTTGCGCGATGCCGTGGCTGCCCTAGTCGCCGAGAGCGGCGACGTCCTGAGTGCCATTCCTCGAGAGGAGGCAGTCTCTTGGGCCGAACGGCTAGTGGTACCCATAATCCCGTGGAGTATTCTTTCTTTTCTGCCGCTCGGCCTTGCGCACAGGCTTAGAGTTCCAGTGCTGACGGCCGCTATTGGGCAGTTCATGATGTTTCGCCGCAAGGCGTACGAGCAGGTTGGCGGGCACGGCGCCTTTCGGGACCACACCGCGGACGACCTGGCGTTGGTGCGCCTGATGGTGGCCAAAGGGCTTGTGTGGCGACTGGTTGACGGAAGCCAGCGAGTGCGCTGCCGTATGTATCAGGATGCGCGCCAGGTGCTAGAAGGCTTCAGTAAGAACCTCTTTCCCGGCTTCGACTACAGGATAATACCGTTCGTCTTCGTTTGGCTGTGGGTGGGGCTGGTGTTCTGCGAGCCACCAGCCATACTGCTCTTGCGGGCGATGGTGCCAAGTTGGTCTGGCCCTTCTCCATGGTTGGCAGCAGCGGCGATCGTTGTCTCTCTGCCGCTGTGGGGAATCACATATTGGCGGTTTGGCTTTCCCCTCTATCTTGCGCTCCTCTATCCCCTGACAATGGTCCTGACGGTCGCCATTGCGATGCGCTCTATGGCGGTGACATTGTCTGGGCGCGCCACTTGGAAGGGGCGGCGCCTCGGCGTGCCGGGAGTGCGCTGGTTGTAGTGGGCATGCAGCTGAGTTCTTGCTGCTTCATGCCCCTGTGTTTGCCCCCATTTGGCTATGGGCGTGGCATTGGACTGTGGATTGGACAAGGGGCCTGCACTTGGTGCCATTGGGCGGCCTGCGTTAGAATGGGCCTCAACATGGAGGAGTGATGTCACCCTTTGAGATCGTCGCCCATCGAGGGGCTCCGCTGGGAGTGCCCGAGAACACAATGCCTGCGTTCGAGCGCGCCCTTGAACTCGGGGCAGACGCCATCGAACTTGACGTGCGGTTGAGCAAAGAGGGGATACCGGTGGTCTTTCACTACTTCTATCTCGATGAGGGCACCAACGCGTCAGGCCCCATCTTCCAGTACACGTTTGATCAACTGCAGGCTGTCGAGGTGTTGTGCGAAGACGGCGATGCCGCGACCCGGTATCGGATCCCCACCCTTCAGGAGGTCTTGGAGGAGTTCATGGGCCGGATTGGGTGGGAGATTGAGATCAAGGGACCGGAACCGGAAGCTGCCGAGGCCGTGGCATCTCTCCTGGGACGTTTCAGGCATAGGTGGGACACCATCGAGGTGACCTCGTATGAGCCCACCCTCCTGGTGGAGATCCACGACCTCTGTCCTGGGCTGCATACTGATCTGATCCTTCCACGGTCGGAAGACTGGATGAAACTGGACGTGGTGGCATACCTCGCTATACATCGTACCAGGCTTGCCCGCGGAAGGGGCGTGCACTTGCATCCTACTCAGCTTTCTCCGGACGTTGTGTCGGTAGTCCGTTCAGCTGGATTGGAAGTCCATAGCTACGATGCTAACGACGAGTATTCGCTGCGCCGGGCGGGGGAGCTGGGCATACCCAAGATCTGCACCGACAGGCTTGAATGGGCACTCAAGCTACGTGAGCGCCTGCGAGGCAGATGAAGGTGCAGACAGGCGTGATGTAGGAGGGGTTTGACCAGCCCAGACCAGGAAGGTGGATGCCGACTCTATCGCAACATTAGACCGCATAATGCCAAGGTTCGGCGAAGCCCAGTAGAGACCTCCCACAATTTCCATGACTGATCTCCAGTATGAGGCCCTGTACCGGAGTCAGAGTCGGATGACGTACCCGCAGTACTCACATTTGAGACTGTCCATGCCGCGCAGTACGGGCTGGCTGATGAGCGCGCCGCAACTGGGACACTTGCTCGGCGCGGCCCTTGCCTTCTGCACCGCTTCCTCGTCCAGTTCTACAGCGCGGTCTTGGTCGAAGTCTCCAGCCTTGACCCGGCCGATGAGACCTTGCCACTCGTTGGAGTCCTGGCCGTCGAGATGGAAGTGTGCCGCAGCCACGGGCCCCCCAGAGCCGAAGGTGATATCAATGTGATCTTCGTGGCCTAGCACACCCCTCTTCGTGGCCTCCGCGTTCTCGATCTGCACCACGGGCGCCTCCAGGAGCAGTTGCTGCACCTTTTCCTTCTCTGTGGTGAAGATGAGAACCTTCTTCGTGGCGATATCTTGTTTCTGCTCGAAGAGGAGGCGCTGGTCAGTCAGGTACAGGATACCTTCTGGTTCGTCTTCGCCCTCTCGCTGCCAGCGAGCTTTGACGGCCATGATACCGGCCTCAGTCGGCAGCAGCTGGAACTTGGCCTCAGCTACTTGATCAAGCATCCAGTCCACACTTGTGAGATGCCCAGCGAGCTCGTTGACCTCGGTCTGGAACGTGTCGTACATCCCTTCGATGCTGCGTTCGGCAGAGCGCACCTTCTCTTCCAGGGTGTCCACCGCTGCCTCTGCCTGCTCCAGCGCCGCCTGAGGGGCCTTCCGCCTCCTGGTCCGGGCAGTTGATCGCCTAAGCCGATTCTCAACGCGACCCAGGTTTCGCTCGAGGTCGGACGCCTGGCGGTCGATCTCCTTGAGCACCCTCGGGCGGAGAGCCCTCCATTGTCGTTCCAGATCGGCTGCTTTGCCGTCCAGCGCTTTCTCGAAGGGGTATCCACGTGCGCGGAGCTCCTTCACCGTCTCGATGAGCCCGCCCGCGGTGGTACTCAAGTCCTCAGTTTGGTCACGAAGATGTGTCAGACGAACTTCCGACTGGAGCGAGTCAACTCTTCTCTGGAGGCGATCGATTTGGTTGGCCAGTTCCTGCGAGCGTTCTTCGGGCATTGTACGATCCTTCCAATCTCGATCTGTCGATGGCTTCTGCCTCCTCACATTAAACACCGTCAGCGGACGGTCTGCAAGTGTTGTGCCGTGGGCAGGTATGGTATCGTGGACAGGAACACCTCTCTGGACTATAATTAGTCGCGACGGAGCGCTGCGGAGGACGAGGTCTGATTTGGCAGGGAGCACGTGGGAGCATGAGCAGCCGTGCTTGTTGTGTGTGTAATGCGCCCGTCGATGAGAGGTCGAGGACTATCGGGAGACGCTACTACTGTGACGAGCACTACGCCAAGGTGGGTCGGGGACGAGGCCATTTCTGGCATTCGGGGTGGATGCTCGTAGCTGCGCTGATAGGTTTCATCCTGGTCGTGAGCATAACCACCTATGCCAAGCCGACTCTAGAAGGCGGGGCGCTCATTGTGACCGGTATCATCCTGGCGCTTTTGCGAGGTGGCGCGACAGGTGCTCAAATCAGAAGGGAGGGG
>CAYGAW010000083.1:0-4963 GCA_964347945.1 uncultured Anaerolineales bacterium | reverse complement strand
CTGGTGCCCGACGTGAGCAAGGAACCACGCTACTATGAGGTGCCGCAAATCGACGAGACTCGATCCGAGTTGGCTGTCCCGCTGAGAACGAAGAACCAGGTCATCGGAGTGCTCGATGTGCAGAGCAGGCGGCTTGATGCCTTCGACGAGAACGATGTGGTGGTTCTGGAATCATTGGCCAACCAAGCGGCTATGGCTTTGGAGAACGCCCGGCTCTTCGAGACTGAGCAAAGGCGTGCCGAGCAGTTCCGCGTCATCAGCGAGGTCGGCCGCAGTATGTCCTCCGTCCTGGATGTTGACGAACTGCTGCAAAGGATCGTTCACTTGATCAGAAATTCGTTTGGGTACTACCTGGTGGCTGTTGGCCTTAACGAGGATGATCACATGGTGACGAAGACTGGGGCTGGTCCCGCCTGGGATGATCCCGGCTTCCAGCCACCGCGCCTCAAAGTGGCCGAGGAAGGGATCATGGGCTGGGTGGCTGGCACGGGAGAGCCTATCCTCGCTCGTGACGTAAACAAGGAGCCGAGATACGTCTCCACACCGCAGACCATCGGGACTCGCTCGGAGGTGTGCGTGCCCCTGAAGACGAAGACCGCCACCATCGGTGTGTTGGATGTGCAGAGTGAAGAGTTGGACGCCTTCGACGATAGCGACCTGATAGTCCTCCAGTCCTTGGCTGATCAAGCAGCTATCGCCATCGAGAACGCACGGCTGTATGAGCAGGCCCAGCAGTTGGCTGTGTTGGAGGAACGCCAGCGGCTGGGGCGAGAGCTACACGACGCCGTCTCTCAGACCCTCTTCTCGGCGAGCATCATCGCCGAGGTACTGCCCCGTCTGTGGGAACATGATCGAGACGAGGCAAGACGGCGATCGGAGGAACTGCGCGAACTGACGCAGGGTGCGCTGGCGGAGATGCGTACTCTTCTGCTGGAATTGCGGCCAGGGGCCTTGGCCGAAGCCAGCCTCGGCGATTTGCTGCGCCAGCTTTCTGAGGCCATCTCCAGTCGGGCGCGAGTGCCGGTGGCGGTGACGGTGCACGGCGAGGGGAGCCTGGAGCCGGATGTGAAGATCGCTCTGTACCGCATCGCCCAAGAGGGGCTGAACAACATGGCCAAGCACGCTAAGGCTTGCCGCGCAGCAGTGACCTTGCGCTACCATCCAGAGCAAGTGGAGTTGGAGGTGACTGACGACGGGCGCAGCTTCGATCCGGACCGCGTCCCGCCAAAGAGTCTGGGGCTGAACATCATGCGAGAGCGGGCCAGGTCAGTAGGCGCTGCCCTGACCATAAGAAGCGAACCGGGCAAGGGGACGCAGATCTCGGTCGTGTGGCCCGACCCGCAGCGAGAGGAGGAGCGGTGACTGAGGCAGTCCCCATTCGCGTGCTGGTTGTGGATGACCACGCTGTGGTGCGCAGCGGACTGGCGGCTTTCTTGCTGGCCTTCGACGACCTCACTGTAGTGGGCGAGGCAGGCAGTGGCGAAGAAGCTCTGCGGGAGTTTGCTGAGGTCGAACCTGACGTGGTGTTGATGGATCTGGTAATGCCCGGGATGGACGGTGCCGCGACCACCTTCGCCATCAGGGAAAGCTGCCCGACCGCTCAGGTCATCGCCTTGACCAGCTACAAGGATGAGGAACTGGTGAAGAAGGCTCTAGAGGCGGGTGCCATCGGTTACTTGCTGAAGAACGTCTCGGCCGAGGAACTGGCCGAGGCCATCCGGTCGGCCCACGCTGGCCGGCCTACACTAGCTCCCGAAGCCGCGCAGGCTTTGATCGAATCGACGAGGAAGCGGCCCGCGCCGCGCTACGACCTGACTGAGCGCGAGTTGGAGGTGCTGGCCTTGATGGTCGAGGGATTGAGTAACCCAGAGATCGCGAAGGGGCTGCGGATCAGTCGTTCCACTGTCAAATTCCACGTGAGCAACATCCTCGCCAAGCTGGACGCGGCCAGCCGCGTTGAGGCGGTGGCCCTGGCTCTTCAGCACAACCTGGTCACCTGACCAGGGCGAACACTGTGCACCTGTCCAGTCCAAAGATACCCCAAATGGCTGTTACGTAGAGGGAATTTCTCTGGTATATTGAGGGGTGCGATAAACGGGCAGCCGATTTCCAGGGCTATCGTCGAGGTTCACGGCAGCCGGATGGGCATCGAGGGCAAGCTGGGCGACGGAACGCGCGTCTGGTTCACCCTTCTCGGGTAACAATCGTTCACTTCTCGGTAATGGATCGTTAGCCGTCGGACAACAGTTCTGTGGTATGCTGTGATCGCTCGTGAGGGTCAAGGTCTCTGCGCCACCGTGGGCAGATCCCTTCCCCAGATGGCCGTTACGTCGGGGGACGCCGGCCATGTCCGGAGAGGAGGATGTTGAAAGAGAGTGGTCTGTCGTGACAGCTCTAGGACGGGCCGCCAAGACCTGTTACCTGTGGGCTCACAGACCACCCAAGAGAAAATCATGCAAGCCAAACACGTGGTTGCGCTGCTGGCCGTATTCAGTCTGGTGCTGACGGGCTGTGCGACAGGTTTGCCTGAACCGGTCTCGTCTGCGACACCGGCTAGCACGATCACGATACCCTCGACTACAACGGTAGCTACATCCACAGCACCGGGCTGGACGAGCTATGTCAGCATCAACGACATCCTTGATCTGGCGTTCGCTCCCGACGGCACGCTGTGGGCAGCTACTGGCGGCGGTCTGATAGGTTGGGATCTGGCGACGGAGACCTACACCCGGTACTTGATCGAAGCCACAGAGATCGCCCCAGCTCCCGATGGCACGCTTTGGTTGGCCTCCGAGCATGGCGTCTGTCAATTCGACGCCGGGGTCTGCAAGGCCTACGCCGATGACCAATCTGCGATCGACGGCACCGTCCGATCTGTGGCTGTGACCCCCAGTGGGGTCGTGTGGGTAGGCACAGAAACGGATGTCGGCCGGTTCGATGGCAAGTCGTGGAAACGCTACCCCTCCCCTGCTCAGGTGCAGGACCTGGTGGTAGCTGCCGATGGAGAGGTCTGCGCGGCGACTGCCAGTGGAGTGGGTCGCTATGTGCCTTCTGAGGACATCTGGACGTTCTATACCGAGGAGCACGGGCTTCCCAGTTCGCACGCCCAGGTCGTGGCGGTGAGCCCGGAAGGCGACGTGTGGACCTATGTTCTGTATGAGGGTCTGTTCCGTTTCGACGGCGCCAACTGGCGGCCCGTTGATGGAGCGCCCGGCGGGAGGGTAGCAGACATCGCCTTTGCGCCTGACGGTAATCCCTGGGTCGCTCTTGCTGGGGGACTTCACTTTCCAGTAGGCTCTCTGGCGCACTATGATGGCCACACTTGGACCGACGTCACTACCGATCAAGGGTTAGCGTCCATCTCCGCTGTCGCCCTTGGACCAGAGGGGCTGGTCGCCGCCGGGACGAGCCTCGGGCTTGGGATCTATCAGGGAGGCGAGTGGCGCCTGTTGAAGGAAGGCCCAACTCACGACGCAGTCACGTCCGTGGTGGTTACACCAGATGGCGCGGCATGGTTCGGTTTCGGGGATCACTCCACCTCGACCCCCGGCGGAGGCCTGAGTCGGTTCGACGGCCAGGATTGGCATTACTTCCTCGACAACGCGGAAGTGAATGCGCTGGCCGTCAGCCCTGATGGCTCATTATGGGTTGGTGCGGGGTGTGATGTCCAGCGCTTCGACGGTGTGGCGTGGGAGAAGGTAGCGTTATGCGGTGAATATCTGATGACCGGCAACGTCTCAGACATCGTCTTCACGCCCGACGGTTCTGCCTGGGTCGCGAACGGTTTCGGCCTAGCCCGCTTCGACGGCGAGCGGACAGTCTATGAGAGAATGATCGGCTCCTTGGTGGTTGCCCCGGATGGCGCAATCTGGATGAATGGATGGGAGGGGCGACAGGATTCATTCTACGTTGCCCGGTTCGATTGGCAAGAATGGACAACCTACAAAGGTGGTGATTCGTTCCCAGGGGGATTCATTGCTGGCGCCATGACTCCTGACGGTCGGCTGTGGGGGACGGTCCCAGAGCGCCGCTTGGCCTCCTTTGACGGTCAGTCCTGGACAGACGAGCAGTCTTGGACGTTCTACGACACCGCTGACGGTCTTCCCCTCGACAGCATCCTGGTCATGGCCGTGGCACATGACGGTGCGTTGTGGGTGGGCACGGAGGGTGGCGTCGCTCGCTATGATGGGCAGAAATGGACTGCGTACCCCACGGAGCATGGCCTGGCCGGGAAAGCTGTCCGTGCCATTGCATTTGGACGCGATGGTGAGGTCTGGTTCGGTGCAACCCGTTTCCGGCCGGAGGAGGCAGACGCGGCACCTGCGTCGACCGCTATCTCCGAAGATGCGGGCGCCGAAACGAATGACACGGCATCAGTCGAGACGCCTCAGCCCAGCGCCACGCCAGCCGACATGGGTCAGCCAACAGCGGCTCTGCCCTGCTCGAACCGAGCTGGGGCTACTGAGGCCCTTTGCCACGGGCCAGATGGTCAAGATGTCCGCTCCGGGAACCTCCTGCAGCCGGAGAGCGTCCTATACTCAGTGATTACATCCTAGGGATCAAGGGAGGGTCCCAGAATGTCACAGAGAAAGACACTTCTTGTCGTCATGGGAGTGGTACTCGTGGCGGTGGCGGCAGTGCTCGCGTTGCTGCTGGGAGCGGCCTTTGGGGCGTTGTCGCTTGTGCTACCGTGGTCCACCGAGATCAGTATGACGGAGCCCGTCGAGCCGCCTGTCGTAGGCACAGATGTCGAGCCCGCGCCGGCAGACGCGGCACCCGCGTCGACCGCTAACTCCGAAGATGCGGGCGCTCCAACGACTGACACGGCATCAGGCGAGACGCCTCAGCCCACCGTCACGCTAGCCGATATGGGTCAGCCAACCACAACCTCGACCGCTGCTCCGCAGCCAACCTCGGTGCCCACCTCAGCGCCGAGCGGCAAGGCGCAAATCGTCACCTTCAC
>CAYGAW010000082.1:0-11825 GCA_964347945.1 uncultured Anaerolineales bacterium | reverse complement strand
CAAACCGGCTGAAGCCGGTTCCGTTACATGGCTTCTGCTTCTATCCTTTGACTGGTCGTGGACTATTTTTGCCGAATGCCCTGGCTCGCTGGTTTCTCGATGCCCTCGCCCACGCCTAGGCCTTGAAAAGGGTCTGCACGGTGGCGTTTGCAGCCGAAATGCCGTACACTTGTATTGCTAGCCAGAGGAGTGAGTCGTTTCAGCAAGGGGGGCTGAGCCTCACGCGCTCGGCTAGCCATTTAGCGAATGGAGGCGCAATGGATACTCGGGACTACATCGCCTTGGAGGATCGACACAACGCACACAACTACCAGCCTCTGGACGTGGTGCTGGAGCGCGGGGAGGGGGTCTGGGTCTGGGACGTAGAGGGCAAGCGCTACCTGGACTGCCTCAGTTCCTACTCGGCTCTAAACCAAGGTCATGCTCATCCGCGGATACGCCGAGCGATGATCGAGCAGTCGGCCAAGCTGACTCTCACGGGCAGGGCCTTCCGGAACGACCAATTGCCGCTCTTGGCCAAGGAGCTATGTGAGCTGACTGGCTATGAGATGATGCTACCCATGAACACCGGAGCCGAGGCGGTCGAAACAGCTCTCAAAGCGGCGCGCAAGTGGGGCTACAAGGTCAAAGGGGTGCCGGACGGCCAGGCGGAGATACTGACCTGCGCGGGCAACTTCCACGGCCGCACCATCACCATCGTGGGCTTCTCGACGGAGGCGCAGTACAAAGACGGGTTTGGCCCGTTCACACCGGGCTTCATCACCGTGCCCTACGGCGACGCCGAGGCGCTGGAAGCGGCCATCACACCGGCCACGGTGGCTTTCATGGTAGAGCCGATCCAGGGAGAGGCCGGCGTGGTGATGCCCCCTGACGGATATCTGAGACGAGCGAGGGAGATCTGCGATCACTATGACATCCTCCTCATCGCCGATGAGATTCAGACGGGCTTGGGCCGCACCGGCAAGTTTTTCGGCTGCGACTGGGAGGACGTGCGACCCGACATGGTAGCTATCGGCAAGGCCCTCTCAGGGGGCTACTATCCGGTGTCGGCGGTCCTGGCCGACCGGGACGTGCTAGGGTTGTTCACCCCCGGTGATCACGGCTCCACCTTTGGCGGCAATCCGTTGGGTGCCGCTGTGGCTCGCGAGGCGATGAAAGTCCTGGTGGAGGAGGGGCTGATCCAGAACGCCCACGTCCGAGGCGAATACCTCTTGGGCCGCCTGGCCCGTATCGAGAGCGACCATATCGCCGAGGTGCGGGGGCGTGGTCTCCTAACGGGTGTGGAACTGAAGCCCGAGGCCAAAGGTGCCCGCCGCTTCGCCGAGGCGCTGAAAGACGAGGGCGTGCTGTGTAAGGAGACCCGCGAGAACGTCCTGCGCTTTGCCCCTCCCCTGGTGATCAACCGTGAGGAGCTGGACTGGGGCCTGGACCGTATCGAACAGGTGCTCACCGCCTTGTGAGTTGCCCCAGGGTGGCTGACTCCCTGGATCCTCTTCTGCACCAGAGCGCCGCCCGCGCACGCTGGTAGACCTCACCACACTCCACAGGCACGCAGGAGATTGAGGCTATGAACGACGATGTCAGACGAAGTCTGCCGCATCTAGCCGACCAGTACGTTGATCAGTTGGTCTCCTTCTGCCAGCGGCTTGTGCAGACCCCCAGTCTCCCAGGTGAGGAACGGGATGTCGCAGAGTTGATCCACGCCGAGATGGAGTCCCTGGGCTACGACGATGTGTGGGTCGATGACTGGGGCAATGTAGTGGGCCTACTGAAGGGCCAGGGCACAGGTGCCTCGGTGATGTTCAACGGTCACATGGACCACGTGGATCCCGGCGACCCCAAGGACTGGCCCTATCTTCCCTACAGCGGTGAGATCCACGACGGGCGGCTGTGGGGTCGCGGGGTGGCCGACATGAAGGGACCACTGGCTGCCATGATCTACGCCGGGGGAGTCATGGCTGGGGAGGGTATGCGCCCTCCAGGCGACCTGTACGTCGCGGGCGTGGTGCAGGAGGAGGTGGGCGGCTTGGGCACTCAGAAGCTCGTGCAGACGGTCCGCCCTGACCTCGCTGTCGTGGGGGAGGCCACCAGCAATCAGTTGGCCCGCGGGCACCGGGGCAGGATAGAGTTGGTGGTGAAAGCGCGCGGTAAGTCGGTGCACGCCAGTGTGCCGAGGCAGGGTGTGAACCCCCACGCCGTTCTGGTCCGCTTCATACGGCGCTTGGAGTCTATCCCTATGAGGGACGATGACACCTTTGGAGCCTCCACTGTGGCCCCCACGCTCTACCAGACAGATCAGCGCAGCAGCAACGTCGTCCCAGGGGAAGCCCGCGTACACCTCGACTGGCGCAACGTGCCCGGCGAGGCGCCGAGCGACGTCATGGGCCAGCTCGGGCCCCTGCTCCAAGAGTGCGTGGCCGAGGTACAGGGCAGCCAGGGTGAATTATCTGTGCATACTCGCGACCTCCGTACCTATACTGGTCGCACTGAGAGCTTCCCGGCTGTGTTTGCCTCCTACGGGCTGGACTCCAGCCACCCGCTGGTGCAGAAGGGGCAGCAGGTGCTCACCGACGCTTTGTCTCGCCCGGTGGAGGTGATGATCTGGGACTTCGCCACCGACGGTGGTCACCTCGTGCAGGCCGGCGTGCCTACGATAGGCTTTGGTCCGGCCGAAGCCGATAAGTTGCACACCGTCGGCGAGAGCGTGCCGCTGGACATGTTGGCCGAGGGTCTGTTGGGGTATGTGGCGTTGGCTTTGGAACTGGGCGCAGTAGACACCTCAAGCGTGTAGCCGCAGCCCGGCCGTCATCGCACCGCATTACCGCCTTGAGCTGTGCCACTCACCCGGCAACATAATCTGCCGCCAGCAGCGCGCTGCCCAACTGCACCCGCACCAGCTTCTGGATGGGTACCACGGTATAGTCCAGTTCTGCTTCCAGCGCAGCACTGCCTGCGTCAAACGCGGCCTTGGCTGTCTCGCGCGTGGAGGACAGCGACGCCGATTCACCCGTCGCCGCTATCTGGGCATCGAGCATGCGGACAAACATGCCCAGGCCAAGAAGCCGGTGGAGTCTGTGGATCACCAGGCTGTCGAACTTCTGCGCTACCGTCGCCATCTCAGCCGTCCCGCGGTTCGTGCGCACCCAGTTCTCCTGGGCGGCCAGTTCTGCCAGCGAAGTCCTCAAGGTCTCCTCAATCGCGACACGGAAGGGCGAAGGGAGGGTCAGTTCGCTCTTCACGGCGTCGTACAGCCGTTGCATGAAGCCAACTTTCTCTCTGGTCTCTGCTATCGCCTGCAGAATCGCATCTCTGCGCACCATATCTGACGCCGAGGTATCGTTGATCGCCGGGTGATAGAAGTAGGGCATTTCACATATTAGGGTGAAAGGTTCGCAGAACTTCCGGGCGTACTCAAAGCTGAGCGTGCCGCCCTTGATGATCTCGGCCGGATCAGTGTCCGTGTGTTCTTCAAGGTAGTCGTATGCAGCGGCAATCGACGAATCCTTGTAGATGGCGCTGGCGTACTCCGTCTCATAGGGCATCTCTGACTCACCCCGGTGCAGGGGCAGGCCCTGGCTTTCGACCAGTTTGTGAAACGGCTCGTACAACGGCGGCGCCTCATCCCAGATGTAGAAGTACACTCCACCGAAGTCGGAGTTGTGTAGTGAGTACATGAAGTCAGGCCGCACCTCCTCGATCAAAGCCATCAGCGCCTGCGTCTCGGGCAGTGGGTCGTCAAAGTGGAGGGTCTTGTAGTCTATGGGAAAAGTCCACGCCACCTGCTGAAAAGAAGGCGGGCGGTAATGGTGACGAGCATAGTTCTCCAGGGAGAATGGCCCCTTGAACCAGCCTTCGTTGAGACGGGTTCCGTCCGGGTCGATGCACTTGATCATATACCAGGTGTAGCCCAGGGACTGACGCAAAGCATCATCCTCTGCCAGCCGATGCGACAAATACTCCAGCATCATGCTGCCGATGGGCTCATCGGGGTGAGGCATGGCAAACAACAACGCCTGCCTGGGCCCGTTGCCCATTCTGATCGCCTCGATGGGATCGCCCTGTCGAGAATGGCCGATGGGCAAGATCTCCACAGTGTGGGGATGCCTGTTGGCCAGTTGGTGGGTGCTGGCTTTCAGTTCATCTACCGTGAGGAAGACCTGATAGTCTGGGACGTCGTGGATGATGCTAAGGGCATCGTCGAATTTCATGGCAATCGTGTCTTCTTTCGCTACTTGCATTGACAACTGAATGCTGCGGCCCCTGCTGGTACAGACTCACAGACAAGCCACCTGGTGGTCGGCACCTACAATCTGTAGTTCTGGCTCGGTCTGAGAGCATTGGTCGGAGGCCACCGGACAGCGCGGGTGGAAGCGGCAACCGGACGGTAGATCGATGGGGTTCGGTGTCTCGCCCGCAAGGATCATCCGCTTCCGCCGGCGGCGGGGATTGGGAACGGGAATCACCGAGAGGAGGGCCTGCGTATAGGGATGTTGGGGATCGCCCAACACCGTCTTGGTGGGACCGATCTCGACGATCCTACCCAGGTACATCACCGCTACCCGGTCGGTGAAATAGGCCGCCGTCGCCAGGTCGTGGGTGATGTAGAGGATGGTGATGCCGCGTTCATCCCGCAGCTGGCGCAGCAGGTTCAGGATCTCAGCCCGGATGGAAACGTCCAGCATGGAAACCGGCTCGTCGGCCACGAGCAGTTCCGGGTCCAGCACCAGCGCCCCCGCGATCACCACACGCTGGCGCTGACCGCCGGAGAGGTCTTCCGGATAGCGCTTGAAGAAGGTCTCGGGAGGCTTCAGACCAGCAGAGTCAAGGGCCGCCTTCACCCGTTCCACCTTTGCCTCCCGGCCTCTGGTCAGCCGGTGCACTTCCACTGGCTCAGCCACGGTCGCAAACACCGTCTGACGCGGGTTGAGGGATTCGTAGGGGTCTTGAAAGATGAGCTGCATTCGCTGACGCAGGCTTCGTCGGTCTCGGCTGCGCACCATTGCGGGGACGCTTTGGCCATTGAACAGGATCTCGCCCTCGGTGGGTTCGATCAACCCCAGCGCACACAAGGCTGTAGTGGTCTTGCCCGAGCCTGACTCTCCCACCAGGCCCAGGATCTCTCCGCGGGTGATGGAGAAGCTCACTCCGTCGACAGCATGGACGTGGCGCTGAGGTCTGAGGAGCACGGTGCCCACGATGCCCCTTGAGACGGGGAACAGCTTGCGCAGATTGCTGACTTCCAGAACGATGTCATCCTGACCAGCTTCTTGTGCCATTCAATCAACCCTTGTGTGGATGACAGGCGACATAGTGACCGGAATTGACCGCCAGCAACGGCGGGCTTTTCACCGCACAGATATCCTTCTTGCGATGGCAGCGGGGCTCAAAACGGCAACCGGGTGGCAAGGCATCGAGGGGCGGAGGGTACCCGGGGATGGAGGCCAGCGTCGACGCGGGGTTGTCAACGTCGGGAAAGGCCTCTAGGAGGCGCTGAGTATAGGGATGGAGCGATTCATTGTAGATGACGTCTACAGTGGCGTACTCGGCCGTCTTTCCGCCGTACATGACCAGCACATCGTCACAGATCTCGGCCACCACACCCAGATCATGGGTCACCAAGATAATGCACAACTCCAATTCCTTCTGCAGCTTCTGTAGCAAATCGAGGACCTGAGCCTGGATCATGACATCCAGAGCGGTGGTGGGTTCGTCGGCGATGAGAATGTTGGGTGAGCAGGCCAAGGCCATGGCGATCATCGCCCGCTGGCGCATTCCGCCGCTGTATTGGTGAGGGTACTGGCTGGCCATCTCCGAGGTGATGCCCACCATCCCGAGCAGCTCGTCCACCCGTTCGCGGGCCGCCCTCTTCTCCATCGACTCGTGCAGTATGACGGCCTCAGCGATCTGATCGCCAACCTTGCGTACCGGGTTGAGGGCGTTCATAGCGCCTTGGAAGACGATGGAGATCCTGCTCCAGCGATACTTCCGCATCTCGCGCTCGGAAAGATGAAGGAGATCCACCCCCTCGTACAGAACCTCGCCGGAGATGATGCGTCCTTCGGCGGGAAGCAAGCGGAGGACGCCGAGCATAGCCGTGGTCTTGCCACATCCACTCTCCCCCACCAGCCCCAGCGATCGTCCCTGCTCCAGGCTGAAGCTAACGTCCTCCACGGCGCGAAGCGCGGTACCCTCGTCGGTCAGATAGTTGACGGAGAGATTACGCACTTCCAGTATTGCCATCTCCTCTACTCCACTCCTCCCTCAGCCTCCACCTTTGGCCTCGCTCCTGCTATCAGCGCCACCATGGGCCGTGGGTCGAAGAGGTGGTGGGTCTTCAGCCTCGGATTGACGATCTCTTCCAGCGTACTGCCCATCATGATCAACCCCACACTGACCCACACGATGGCGAAGCCAGGTGGCAACAAGAACCACCACGCCATGCGGCTGACGGCTCGCTCGAAGGCGAAGTTAAGCATCATGCCCCAACTGACCAGTGTGGGATCGCCCAGGCCCAGGAAACTGAGCGACGATTCGGCTATGATGGCGCCTGAGATGCTCAGCACTGCCTCGGCGAGGATCAGTGGGAGCACCTGGGGAAAGATGTGACGTGTGATGATGCGAAGATTGCCGGCCCCGAGCGCTCGGGCGCGCAGGACGAATTGGCGCTCTTTGATCGAAAGCACCTGGGAGCGAACCAGCCGCGCGCCGTACGTCCAACCCAAAATGCCGATCACGAAGATGATCTTCCACAGGCCCCGCCCCCATATGGAGATGAACACTAGCATCAGTGGCAGGTCGGGAATGACCAGCAGGAAATCCGTCAGTCGCATCAAGGCGTTGCCGATGCGTCCGCCGAAGTAGCCGGCCACCAGGCCGACTGTGGTGCCGATGAACATAGACATGAAGGAAGCGACGAAACCCACTGTGAGCGAGACCCGTGCGCCGTAGATGAGCAGGCTCAACACGTCCTTGCCCGCGTCGTCTCGGCCCAGCAGATGCTCGGCATCCGGCGGAGTCAGGAGATCCTCGGGTTCGACATCTATCTTTGCCTCGGGATCGTAGGGGGCCAGCCAGGGAGCAAAGATGGCGACGAACACCACGGAAAGGAGCATCAGCGCGCCGACCATGCCCATCGGTCTGCGTCGGAAGGTGCGCCAGACTTCTTTGAATTGCTCCATAGACACCTCGCTCTCTATTCCGCCTTCACCCGCGGGTCCAGTACGGAGTACAGCAGATCGGCCACCAGGTTGGCCACTACGACGCTGACGGCCAGGAGCAGGAAGGTACCCTGAAGTACCGGGTAATCGCGCAACTGCACGGCCTCGTACATCAGCCGGCCGATACCGGGCCAGGAGAACACCGTCTCCACCTGGATCGCCCCACCGACGGTGTAGGCCAGGTTGAGTGCAACCATGGTCACCATTGGCAACATGGCGTTCTTGAGCGCGTGGTCGCGCAGGGTCTGGAAGGTGTTCAACCCCTTAGCTTTGGCGGTCAGGATGTAGTCCTCGCTTAGCACCTCTACGACGCTGCTGCGCATGATCAGGATATAGGAACTGGTGTAGACGATAGCCATCGTGAGCGTGGGTAGGATGAGGTGTCTCCCTACGTCCGCCCAGTAGACCAGTCCGTCCTCTGGCTTCAGGCCGGGGGTAGCCATGCCACCGACGGGCAGGTGGCCCCGGGCCAGGAGGAGCAGGATAATCCCTAGGAAGAAGTTGGGTAGCCCCCAACTGATCAGCGCCCACAGCAGGATTGTCATCTCCACCCGAGTGCCACGCCGCCACGCGCTCGCCAATCCCAAGCCCACCCCGAAGAGGAGGGCCAGCGTTTCAGCGCCGGCTACCAGCACCACGGTGCGCCACACCCGTTCCGCCAGGACTTCGGCCACGTCGCGACGGCTGCGATAGGAGATGCCGAGATTGCCGTGCAGCAGGGCACGGACGTAGGCAGTAAACTGCGTGTCGAATGCCCCCACCACATCGCCTTCCGCCAGCCGCTCGGTGTTGAAGAAGACCGGCTTGTCCAGCCCGAAATCAGCCCTCAGCCTCTCGCGCGCCTCACCCGTCAGGCGTGGACTGCGGGCGATCGCTTTGACCGGGTCGCCCGGCAGAATGCGGAAGAGAAAGAAGTTGAAGACGATCACCGCGACCAGGGTGGCCAGCGCGAAGAAGATTCTGCGAATCAGGTAGTCACTCCGCTGCATCAGCGCCTCAGATGGAACCCGGTCGGCCCGGCAGGAGGCTGGGCCGACCGGATGTTGAATTACTCACCGCTACTGAACGGGCTGAGGTTGTCCCATCGTGAGGGACCACTTTCTCAGAAGATCTCCCGCGGAGAAGTCAGTGAAAGTGAAGCGGTCGCTGCGCCAGGCCTGGATCGTCGGCAGGTAGTACAGGTTGATGTAGGGGCGATCCTCGAAGAGCATTGCCTGCGCCTCCCAGATCAACTCGCGCCGCTCGTCCTCATCCATGGTCATGCCCTGCTCCTCGTATAGCGCGTCGTACTCCTCTTTGCAGTAGCCGCAGTCGCTAAGGTAATCCTCTATCGAGTCGCAGGTGAAGCAGTACACGGCGAAATCGGGGTCGGGGTCCCAGCCCCAGCCCCACAAGATCATGTCGAAGTCCCAGTCGGGCTCTAGCAAGTCGTACAGCGCGTCACCGTCCATCAACGTGGGCGGAGCCGAGATGCCAATCTCACGCAGGCCATCGGAGATGATCTCCAAGACGCGGGCCTCCGTGGCGAAGTCCGCCGCATATAGGCGATACTCCAGTGGGTTGCCCTCGGCGTCCTCGCGGATCCCGTCGTCGTCGCTGTCCAGGTAGCCGGCCTCGTCCAGAATGCGGTTGCCCTCGGCCGGGTCGAAGGGGATAGGCTCGAGATCGGCGTTGACCCAGTCGCCAAAGGCCGGTGGGAGGATGCTTGTAGCTATCTCGCCATAGCCCGCGTAGGCCACGTCTATGATCTCCTGCTTGTCAATGGCATACTCCATGGCCAGTCGCACGGCCGGGTCGTTGAGGCTCTCGGGCTGGGTGCCGTTTACGTGGGAGTTGATGACCAGGTCCTCTAGACCCAGCGCCTGCATGACCCGCACCTCGACGTTCGCCGCCGCCTCCAGGGGTGCTACCGCCGTGTCCGGAACGTCAGCGATCAGGTCAATCTCACCGGCCAGGAGCGCCTGCACCGCGGCGTCCTCAGTGGCGTACTGCTGGATGACGATGCGATCGATCACCGGCTTGCCACGATAGTAATCCTCGTTGGCCTCCATGATCAAGTACTCGTCCTCCACGTATTCCACCAGCTTGTAGGGGCCGGTGCCGATGACGGCCGCGGGATCCTCGAACTCAAGGATCTCGTCGAACGTCATGCCTTCCCAGACGCTCCGCGGCAGGATCCAGGCATAGTGCAGCCGGGCAGTGAGCATCAGCGCCGTCGGTTCCGAAACGGTGATCTGAACGGTGGTGGAGTCCAGGGCGACCACCTCCTCGAAACCTGTCACGTAAAGCTCGAGAGGTGGGATCATACCTTCCATCAGGAAGTTGAGGCTCCAGGCCACGTCCTCGGCGGTGCAGGGCGTGCCATCGTGGAAGGTCACCCCCTCGCGTACCTTGAAGGTCCACACCAGCCCATCGTCCGAGACGGTCCACCTCTCGGCCAGACCGGGCTCAAAGGAGGTCAGTTCGGCCCACTCTATCAACCCATCGTGGAACAGGTAGCGAAGGTAGTAGGACTCCCACCCGGTAGCCGGGTTTATCGCGTCCCAGATGGTGGTATCCCCGACACGCAGGGTGACGGGCTCGGCAGGCGGAGGCTCGGTGGCCTCGGGCGGGGGAGGCTCAGTGGCCTCGGGCGGGGGTGGCTCGGTGGGCGCTGGCGGTGGTGCTGGCGGCCCACAGGCCGCCAGGGCCCCAAGCAGCATGGTCAGAACGGCCATTACCGTCAAGAGCTTCCACATGTCGGTTTTCACGATTCTTCCTCCTTTTCTGAGCATGCTCGTGGTGAGTCTGTTCCTCAACAAGGGTTACACTTCAGGTTCGCTAGCATCACCTCCTTATGTAGTGCGCGGAGCCGCTGCGCAGTTTCCGCCACGATCCGAGGTCTTGACGACCCCCCTGCACCGATGCTTGTTCTATGTACCGCGACTACGGTGCAAACGTGCGATAATAGTCGCCACATGACAGATTCGCATGAAGCGCCCGGCCGTTGAGGATAGTGTCGAAGCGCAAACGTTCGGGCGAGTGACCATCCTCTCCGACTCGGAAGACATCAGTACCCAAACGCACCAACTGCTTCTCATCCCCTGACGGACCGATCAGCGCCAGCGCGCCCTTGCGCAGGACGACACGAAAATTGGAGAGCCAGGGGTTAAACGAGAGGTAGTGACCGGGATACGCATCCCATTCCTGCGGATGGTCGAAGGTCGTCGGGCCTGTATACCGATCGTTGGTGTACCAGTCGGGGCCGTGGAAGAGTTCTACCACCTTCCCTTTCTCGCGCCCAAAACGGAGCAGGAAGAGCGCAAAGTCAGGATGATCCACATAGAAACGGTCTGGACCACGCCGCTCGAGCCCCATACGCTCATCGCCATAGCGCAGCATCAACCGTTCTCCCTCCGCCATCAGAGTGAGCATCTTGGAGATGGCTCCTCGACTCTGCTCAGGAAAGGCCCGATAGGTTCCGGTGTACTCGGGGGCGTTCTCGATCTTGGCCGGGTTAATTGGCGGCATGGGCGGCAACTCTTGATCGTGGAGCGCGGCGCGCAAGAGCTTGAGTGCAAACTTGGCGATTTCTTCATCGCAGCGGCCCCCTGGCCCATTCATCAACACGACGACTCCCAGGCCATCGTCCATGTCGGCCATCACATACGAATAGTAGCCGACCATGCCGCCCCCGTGCTCAATGTGGGTGTGACCATCGGTATCCCGGATTTCGAGACCGTACCCGTAGTGGGAGCCCCTCCCTTCTTCCTTCGCCTCGATGACTTTGTGCGTCATCAGATCAAAGCTTTCCTCGGACAGGATGGGCCCGCGCGGCCCCTGGCCCCGGTTCATGAACATCCGCAGATAGGCGGCCATGTCGCCAGGCGTTGAGGCAATACTGCCGTCGCCGCCGGCGTATTCGAGCCAAGTCGCCGGGCCAAGCGGACGGTCTAGAGGCAAAGGGCGATCGTCGTAGAAGCCCTCGTAGCCCACCGCCAGTCGTTTGCGCGTGTCATGGGTGATGATGGGCTCGGTGGCTATCATCCCCAGCGGATCGAGGATGCGCTCCTGGATGATGTCCCCGTAATGCCGGCCCAGCAAGTCCTCCAGCACAATTCCAAGCGCCTTGTAGCCGACGTTAGAGTAATGATAATACGTGCCCGGAGGCGCAGTGGCCTCGGTCTCGCGCAAGGCCCAAACTTCATAGCGCACCTCGCCTGTGAACTCCATCCCCGTGATGATGCCGGCGGTGTGGCTCATCAGGTGGTGCAGGGTGATCGGCTCGTACTCCGATTGCACCTCGAACCAGGGCAGGTAGCTCGTGACCGGTTCGTGCAGGTCCAGTCGCCCCTCTTCGCACAACTGCAGCAAGGCGATGCTGGTAAACGACTTGCTGATGGAACCGATTTCAAATAGCAGCTCCGGCGTGACAGGGGTCTGGGCTGCCACGTCGGCAAAGCCGTAGGTTGATACACGTAGCAATCTCTCCCGATCGGTGACCGCTACGGCCATGCCGGGCACTTTGGCGAGCTCCATCGTCTGTTCGATGAACTGGTCCAATCGCTTGAATGCTTCCCCGAATTCTGTCATCAGATGAACTCCTGGCCGGTCCCCACTCTCGGAAAC
>CAYGAW010000081.1:0-19900 GCA_964347945.1 uncultured Anaerolineales bacterium | reverse complement strand
TGACCAACTTCGGGGCCAGGCCGTAGGAAGGCTCATCGAACAGGCACAGCTTTGGCCTGGACATCAAACCCCGACCCGTAGCCACCATCTGCTGCTCACCACCGCTCAACGTGCTGGCCAATTGCCCCTGTCGTTCTTTCAGTACAGGAAAGATCTCATAAACCCTTTCAAGTGTTTCCTCTCTCTGCTTCCAGGCTTCTTGAACGTACGCCCCCATCTCCAGGTTCTCACCCACCGACATCTGTGTGAACAGCCTTCTTCCTTCAGGTATGTGACAAATGCCCATTTCCACTATGGAGTGAGGTGCCATCCCATCTATCCGCTGGTCCAGGAACGTAACTGCACCTGAAGCCGGCCGCAGCACACCTGATATGGTCTTGAGCAGTGTACTCTTGCCGGCTCCATTTGAGCCCACCAAGGCGACGATCTCTCCCTCATCGACGTTCAAAGAGATGTCCCACAATGCCTGAGCCTTCCCATAGAAAACCTGTAAGTCTTTTATCTCCAGCATGGGCCTACTCTCCTAGGTATACCTCGATGACTGTCTTGCTGGATGCAATCTCCTGTGGCGTTCCCTCGGCAATCTTCTCGCCGTGATGGAGCACCATGATCCGGTCACATGCACTCATGATGGCTTTCATGACGTGCTCAATCATGAAGATGGTGGTCCCCTGGTCCCGAATCCTGGCCACCAACTCCAGGGCCTCGGCTATCTCGGTGTGGTTCAAGCCCGCCATAAGCTCATCAAGCAGCAATAGTTCCGGTTCCGTGGCCAACGCTCTGGCCACTTCAACTCGCTTCTGGTTGGCCAGGGTTAATCCCCCAGCTGGGGTCCCTCTCACTGCTGACAACCCCACAAACTCTAGCGAATCTGTAGCTCCCCTTGCAGCATCCGCTGATGACATACCAGTTGAACGACCAAATACCGAGCCCAATAAGACATTCTCAAAAGTTGTCATATTGGGGAAGACCCTAACGGATTGAAACGTCCTCGCCAACCCCATTCTACAGATCTTGTGCGGGCTTGTCCCAGTGATGTCTTGGCCGTTGAATCTTATTGCTCCTTCCTTGGGTACGAGAGCCCCCGATATCAGATTGAAAAGCGTCGTCTTGCCAGCCCCATTGGGACCGATCAAACCGACGACTTCACCTTGGTTCACATTGAAGTCTACGTTTGCGACCGCCGCCAACCCGCCAAAGTGCTTCGTAACCCCTTCGCCCTCAAGTATTGGCATGTTGCACTCCCGAAACTCGCTTCCACAGCTTCTGTATTAGTCCGACAAGTCCGTTGGGCAGGTATAGTATGGCAATCACCAATATAATGCCGAAAATGACCATATATAATTCGGGAAGGCGGGTTACTAGAAATTCTTCCAGGTAGGCAAAAACAGCTGCACCTATTACCGGACCATAGAGCTGGCCCATGCCGCCAAAGATGGCCATCAGAACGGGCATGAAAGAATAGTTCAGATTAAAGGCGATAAACGGGTCGATATACGTCCATCTTGTGGCCATGATGGCTCCGGCTGCCCCCATGAAAATAGCGCTGATGGCAAAGGTGACAACCTTCACCATCGTTACATTAACGCCCATATGAGCCGCCGCCTCCTCGTCCTCACCGATACTCCGCAGGGCCAACCCGAATCTAGAGCGTCTGATCAAGTAGGCGGTAAGCATTGTCGCCACAAAAATGGCGAGGATGGTGTAATATACCATGTCAATACTTTGTAGAACAACGAATCTGCCACGCGTGCCGGTTACATTGATCTCCCAGAACAGGAGAAGATGCGCGATGAGCATAACGAGGCCGAAGGTAAAGATGGCAAAATAGATGCCTCTTAGCCTCAGAGTCAAAGCACCAACGAGAAGGGCAAGACAGAAACTGGCCAGACCGCCAATCAAGATAACAACAGGCAAGGGTAACGCCATGCCCAGTACAGCTGAAGTGTATATGCCGACCCCGAAGAATGCCGCCGGCGTCAGTGAGATGTAACCGGTAGGACCGGAAAAGATGGTCCAGGCCACGGCAAGGATGACATACATCAATATGTCGCTCAGTAGCACGGGAGTATAACCTGGCGCATAGAGGGGTAAAGTAGCTAACAGAATCAAGGGAAAAAGAAGTAGTCCCAGCAAGAATAGCCTTCTTGAGATAGCACTTTCAATATTCATCTCTTTACTTCCCCAAAATACCCGTCGGCCTTACCAGAAGCAGGAATGTGAAGATGAAATAGTAGGCAGGCAGTGCTAGGCCTGGTTCTATATAGGTTACTATACTGCCAATGATACCCAGTATAAAACCCCCGATGAAACTGCCCGGGATACTGCCCAGCCCACCCAGGACGACTACGATGATAGCAATCACGGTATATTCCAGACCCATGGTTGGCGCAATAGAAAAGCACATACTTATGAGTAAACCGGCAAAACCAGCCATCAACGCGCCGAGGCCAAAGCATAGAGCCAGCACCCTGTTGATGTTTACCCCCATTAGGCCTGCGGTCGCCGGGTCCTGCGCTGCCGCCCTGATGGCTTTTCCCATGCGGGTGCGGGCTAAGAAGACATAGAAGATTAAACCTGTGGCTAAAGCAAAAAAGAGGGCCACTAAACGATTGGCGGGAAATATGGCTCCCGCAATATCGACCGGAATAGCTAAATAGGAGTATCCCCTTATATCAGCCCCCCATATTAATATGGCCGAATTCTGAATGATGAAAAGAAGACCAAAAGTGGCTAGCATAGAACTGCCCTCAAAGACAGCTGGGGATGGTGACGATCTTAGGAGTCTTCTGAACAAAGTTCCATGAAGGGCAAAGGCTATCATGAATAGAACAGGGCCGACAATGACCAGAGAAACCAGCGGGTTGATGCCAAGTATAGTGTACAGCGTCCAGGTGCCGAAAGCACCGAGCATGATAAACTCGCCGTGAGCTATGTTCAGCACCCGGGCAACACCATACTGCAGGCTGAACCCCATGGCAATCAGGGCATAAATGCCGCCAATCAGTAACCCATGAATCACTATATCCAGGGTTGTTACTAACATAAGTAGTATCCTTTCTTGCTCTGGCTATTACAGGTGCAGGCTGCCTAAGAGGTGCAGGAACATTCCTGGGAGAAAATAATCATCCTTACAGGTGTTATTTTCACACCCTTTAGACAGCCTGCTCAACTACTTATCGTTCTTGATGAACTCAAAGTCTACTCTGACTACTAGGCTGCTGGCCACGGCGGCTTGGGGTAGATAGGCTCTGCGGTAGCCTTCTCCTTGGGGCCTATGACTTCCCACACACACTTCCCAGCCGTCTCATCCCATTGCCACTGACCAATCTGGCCGGGATGGCACTCAACTGCCAGGAGACAGCCGCCATCACCGAATTGGTCAAACCAAGTCGGTCCCAGAACGGTATCGAACGTACTGGTAGCCATTACCTCCCTTATTACTGACTGGTCGAGGGTGCCTGCCTTCTCGATAGCCTGCTCAAAGAAGGACAGCCCTCCCCAGTAGAATAGATGCCCCCACATGTCTATGTTTTCTTCACCCATGCGGGCGACGAATTTATCATAGAATTCTTGGGCTCCGGGAGACTGCTTCGGGCTCCAGGCACCTTCACCAATTACTCCGTCAAGCGCAGGGCCGGCCATGTCTCGTAAAGCCATCGAATAACCCCCAGGGCCGAGTACAATGGCCTTTGGACTGTAGCCAATCCCTATTGACTGCATGACAGCCATAAAGGTCGTAGGGGGATAGACAAAAGCGCAAAGGACATCCGCCCCAGAATCCCTGGCCTCCTTCAACAGGAGCTCTAACTCCGTAGTGAAAGGCGGGGAGCTCTTAACCATAGCTACCTCAATCCCTACCCTATCGAATTCTATACTCGCCACGCCGGAATACTCGATGCCGTGGAGGTCAGCGATGTAGATTACCGCCGCCGTCTTGGCGCCCCATTCCGCAAGAAGGTCTGCCAGAACCGGTATCTGGTTGCGGTTGGAATAGTTCAAGACGCCAAAGAAGTAGGGCATACCAGGAAGCATTTGCTCGATGGTCGTGGCGCCACCCTCGGTTGTCATCATTATATACCCGTGCTTGTTGCATATGGCGGCGGCAGCGAAATTAAAAGCGGTACTGGCGGGGGCGAACACAAAGTCAACCTTGTCCTCTAGGATCAACCTCTCCAGCAACCTCGTCATCGTGCCCATGTCGCTTGTATCATCGTATACGAGCATCTCTACCGGTAGACTCTTGCCATACTCCTCCACGTATATCCCACCCTTTTCATTGACCTCCTCAACCCACATTTTGTAGCACGGCCCGAATGCCGTTTCTTCAAAAATGGCTAATGGGCCTGAGATAGGCCTGGCCGCACCAATAACAATCTTGTCTTTGGTGGGCGGCGCCACGGTAGGCACTACAGTGGGCGCTTTGGTGGGCGTTGGGGCAGGCGCTTCGGGAGGCGCCTCTGGTGTCGGTGTCGCCGCTGGGCCGCATGCCGCTGCAACCAGTCCAGCGCCGGCTGCCGCTGCTGCGCCGCGAAGGAAATCACGGCGGGTCAAGTCTTTTTCTTCCATTTCTTCCTCCCTATTGTCTTCAAGCTCTGGAACGCGCGTCGAGCCGTTGGCACTCATTTCTCCCTCCTTTTCGTATTCGGGTGCTGAAATGCGGGTCAGACACCAGGCACTCATTTCGCACTCACATCTTGCCCTCCTTTAGCCCAATTGGAAACCCTTGACCAGCGCTCGAAAGGCTCACGTACAGGCTACCGCAAGCTACTCATTTCCGGTTGTCTATCCATTGCCAGAGCTTCAACCGGACGCATATGCTACTGGTCAGAACCGGCCAAAGTACACGCGTAGAAAAGAGTCGCAAACGCGCCAAGGCGGTCAGTTTCATCACACAGGGCGTGATAACCGGCAAACTGAGGAGTCTCGGCCAGAGAGGCGCATCGAGATTTCCCGGGGTGGAGCGCGACACAGCCGTGGCTTGTGTTAGTCACCTCCGTAGGCTCCCTGAACACTAGGGTCTATTTCAACTGCGAAGTATGTGGTCCAGTGGCTGTGCTCGGAAAATCTAGTCCCTAGGACTGAATCGTATCTTGCTCAGAGCCCTGCCCGGCTCGCCAGGAGGCAGGAGCGCCCAACTGCGTGTGGTAGATGCCAGGATCCAGCCTTCTCTTGTAGACCAGCCGTCCAATGGGACAACTGACTTTTGGTGGATTTCGGAGAGAATAATAGCACATTTCTGGATAGGTGTCAAGTAAGTGACGCAAGCGGGCGTCCTGTGGTTGACAAAATAGCACAAGCATGATATCGTGTGTCAGATCGAATGTCGAATGCAGCAAAGAGGCAGGCATCGCCAGCTATAGCGACACTCGGCGACTCCGCTTCGTCTTTCATCAATCAGTCCAATACCTAAGGGGCCATCGTTGATGCAATCTGGGATCTGATTCTCAGCAACGAACTGAAGACCGGCGACGGCCTGCGCCGAGATCACTTGGCCCGCACCCTGTGCGTCAGTATTATACTAATCCGTGAAGATATGCGCCAGTTGCAGGCAGAAGGCCCTGTGGTTGTTCACCGACGTCCTGGCACGTTGCACCAGGACGCGCTCCCGTCATCGTGCAGGGGAAAAGTGTCGACATGGACCATTGCGATTTCGTTCGACGGCATCGTGCGGGCGCAGCCGGTGAAGTGAGCTGCGCGCCCCAGGAAGTAAGACGAGTGAGTTCCGAGGCACCGATCTTCACGCGTGGTTTTGTGCTCATCTGCCTCGCGACGTTCTTGTCCGGGTCCGCGCAATCCTTGGTGCTCCCAGCGATCCCGCTGCTCCTGACGCAAATGGGTCTCGCGCCCGAGTTTGTTGGCTTATTCGTCGGTGCATTCTCGCTGGGCGCCCTGATTGTGCGGTTCCCCGTGGGAGCAGGCGTGGACCGCCTCGGCTGGCGAGCCTTTGGGATGGGTGGCGCCGGATTGCTAGGTGGCGGCTGCCTGCTGTATGCCCTCGTACCGTTCGTGCCCGCGCAGGTGCCATTGACCGCCACGGTGCCGCTCCTACTCCCGCTGGCCGGCATCGCCCACAGCGTGGGATTTAGCAGCTACGGTACGTCAGCGAGCTCGTTCGTTGCGCACACTGTTCCTGCGACGCGGCGCGGCGAAGCGGTCGGCTACTACGGGATTGTGTCGAGTGTCGCCTGGGGCTTGGGAGCCGGCGTGAGCCTCTTGATCGTCGGGACTTGGGGTTTCTCAGTCCTGCTGGGCACCGCCGCGCTGATGGCGGTGCTCGCGGCTATCGTGTCCTTCTGCCTCCACGACACCCCTCGGACAGGGGATAGCGCCTTCTCCACGGCTAGCGCTTTCCGGATCGAGACCAAGGTGCTCGTGCCTGCGTTGGTGAGCGCCGCGCTCGCGGCAGGCGCTGGTACGGCGCTGGCCTTCATCCCATTGCTCGGAGTGGAGCGCGGCATAGCAAACCCAGGGATCTACTTCACAGCCGTCGCGCTGACTTCCATCGCGTTCCGGATCATCGCAGGAAGGCTAGCCGACATCTACGGCCGTTTCGCGTCGATCATCCCAGGGATGCTGTTGGCGACCGCCGGACTCCTGCTCGTCGCCAGGGCATCCTCGACGCAGACGCTCGTGCTGGCGGGCATAGTATACGGCACCGGTTCGGCAAGTGCTGCCCCGGCACTCCTGGCTCTCATCATCGACCTCGCCGGCCCGGCACGACGAGGCGCGGCAATGGCTATCCATTGGGCGATGCTCGACGTGGGAGTGAGCGGTGGGTCGATCATTACAGGGCAGATCGCTCCTCTAGTTGGCTACGGGGGCGCCTTCGTTGCCGCCAGCTCTGCGCCGCTCGTCGGGCTAGGCGGGTTTCTGGCCTATGCGGGTCTTCGCCGCATGCGTGCGGGCGGCGATAGCAATACCCGATACCATGCGGATATGTGAGATCGACCAGTGTTCTTGGCACGGCGCTCGTGTTCCGGGGGGCTGGAGCCGGTGCCTTCGGCACGGATACCATGGCGGCTGCATCGCTCGCCAGGCGGTGGACGGGAGCCCTTGATCACGGAGGGCGGCACGCCATCCGCCTCCGGAACCTGGGCGTCACTTGGCGCCCGGTTCAGCCACGGGGACACTAGTCAGGGAGGCAGGAGTGCTTGACTTCAGCCTGAGTGAGGAACAAAAAGCCCTGCGGGATCTGGCCAGGGACTTCGCCCAGCAGGAGATAGCGCCCCTTGCGCCACAGCTGGAGCGGGAACAACTGCACTCTGATGAGCTCGTGGAGAAGTGCTACGAGCTTGGGTTGCTTCACTATGGGGTCCCCACGGAGTACGGCGGGGGAGGACTGGGCAGCCTGGAAGGGTGTCTAGTGGCCGAGGAACTGGCCGCAGCCTGCGCGGGGGTGGAGGTGGGTCTCTATGGAAACATCCTAGGCCTGCTACCTCTTCTGATCGCTGGCAGCCCGGAGTTGAAGCGCGAACTCCTGCCGCGCCACTGCTCAGGTTCCAACCTGGCGGCTCTATGCTTGACTGAGGCGGGGGCCGGCTCCGACGTGGGATCCATGCGCACCAAGGTTCGTCGTGTCGGGGACGAATACGTAATCGAGGGCACCAAGCGTTTCATCACCAATGGAGGGGTCGCCAGCCTCTACTCGGTCTTTGCCAAGGAGCGACCCGAACTGCGGCACAGGGGGATATCAGCCTTCATTGTCCCCCGCGATACCCCTGGCCTGTCCTTTGGCAGGAGAGAGGACAAGATGGGCCAGCGCTCATGCGACACGCGAGAGGTGATCTTCGAGGAGGTTCGCATCCCGGCCCGCTTTCGCCTGGGTCAGGGTTTCGACGGGTTCAAGATTGCGATGATGACCCTGGACGCCTCTCGGCCCGTGGTCGGCGCGCAGGCGGTAGGGATCGCCCGTGCGGCATTCAAGGCCGCGGTTTCCCACGTCAAGCAGGGAGTTCCACCTGATGCGCCTATTGTCGCCTCTCAAGGCACACAGTTCATGTTTGCCGACATGGCGACAAAGATCGAGGCAGCCCGATTGATCTGCTGGCATGCAGCTTGGCTCGGCGAACACGGTCAACGCAACACGAAAGAATCGGCAATCGCCAAATGCTTCGCGAGCGATGTCGCCGTCGAAGTGACCACTGATGCGGTCCAGGTGCTGGGATGGCCGGGCTACATGAAGGACCATGCGGTGGAGAGATATATGCGCGACGCCAAGGCACACCAGATCTTTGAGGGTACGAACGAAATCCAGCGCCTGGTGATTGCCCGTCAACTTCTCTGCTAGCACTGCGTATCTAGACATCTCTCGGATGCTTCCACGGAGTGTATTGAATCCAAGGGCGGACAAGGAACGGTGGACAGGATTGTTGGGCAGAGCGATTCTCTTCTGGTGGGGGAGGTAAAATGCGGACTCTAGGGGACATGATCTACGACAATGCGCAGAAGTACGGGGACAAGACTGCTTTCATCTTCGAGAACGCAAGCTACACGTTCAAGGAGGTGAACCAAAGGATCAACCGCCTGGTGAATGCCCTGTCAGATCTAGGGGTCGACAAAGGAGACCGGGTAGGTGTACTGGCCCACAATTGCCCACAGTATTTCGAGGTCTTTGGCCTGGGCAAGGCTGGTAGGGTCTGCGTGCCGCTGAACTACAGGTCCGTGGGAAGGGAACTTGTCTACCTGATCAATAACTCTGAAATCAACACCGTGATAGTGGAAAGCGAATTCGTCGATATTATTAACTCCATCCGTCACGAACTCGACTTGGTCCGCAATTACGTCTGCCTTGATGCAGCGGTAGATAACATGATGGGCTATGAACAGTTGATCAGCCGTTTCCCTGCTGACGAGCCTACGGGTGACGTGGAATCGGATGACCCTTGTGTTCTGTTCTACACCAGTGGCACGACCGGACACCCCAAGGGAGCTATTCACACTCACGGGAGTCTGGTGGCGGAGATTAAGGTCCGCCACGATGACTTCACTTCTGGTGATGTCGCCTTGTGCGTGATGCCTTTCTTTCATGTTGGCGGCTCTGCGGCCAACCTGTTCCCTGCTTTTGCGGCGGGCGCTACGCTAGTGATCCACCGCGAATTTGACGAGACTAAAGTGTTGGCAGCCATCGAGAAAGAAGAGGTGACCTATGTCGGTATGGTACCCGCAATGATAATTCGTCTTCTGGAGCACCCTGACTTGAGTCGATATGACCTCAGCAGCCTGCGGACCATAATGTACGTCGGAGCGCCGATGCCGCTAGAGGCGTTGAAGAGAGGCATCGAGCATTTTGGTGCAATCTTCACCCAGCTGTTCGGACAGACCGAAACCCTCAATGTGGCTGTGCTCGACAAGGAAGAGCACAAAGTGGAGGGCTCGCCGAAGGAGGTTAAGAGGTTGGAGTCTGCAGGAAGGCCACTCGGAGAAGGTGAGATGAGAATCGTTGACGAGGAGGGTCATGAAGTTGCGCTGGGAGAGGCTGGCGAGATAGTAGTTCGCAGCGATAGGATGATGACAGGATACTGGAGAATGCCCCAGGAGACGGCAAAGACCATCAAGGACGGCTGGCTCCACACGGGGGATGTGGGCAGGATGGATGAGGATGGCTATGTCTATCTCGTGGACAGAAAAAAGGATATGATCATCAGCGGAGGAGAGAACATCTATTCTCGAGAGGTAGAGGAAGTACTATATATGCACCCCGCGGTGTTGGAGGCGGCGGTCGTCGGAGTGCCGGATGAAAAGTGGGGCGAATCTGTGAAGGCACTGGTAGTCTTGAAAGAGGGGGCGGCGGCCTGTGAGGAAGAGATTATTGACTTTTGCACAGAGCATATGGCCAGTTACAAGAAGCCAAGGTCGGTGGAGTTTCGGGAGAGCTTGCCCAAGACGGCCAGTGGTAAGATCAAGAAGAGCGAGATCCGAGAACCCTATTGGGAAGGGTATGACAGACGGATTCATTAGCCGGGTCTGAACACGACCGAGAAAATGGGCGAATGGAGGCCTCACCGACATGGTTGAGGTGCTCGCTTCCGCAGTCGTGGTCCTCAACACACAGCGCTGTTCCATTGAGGAGGGCTCTGGAATTCGAACCACTGTCTTGCTCAAGCGGTGCCCGCCGAGGTAGCTGCGGTGTTTGTGGTGTCACGACCCCGCGTCGCAAGGCTGGGACCTGAGATCTGTTCTGATGGTGGGAAGTGCTTCGATGAAACCTCGCGTGGTCACGGTTTGAGGGGAGAAGATAGCAATGGCTGAGGTAGAAAGGATTCGGACTTCTTGTCGCGGTTGCCATGGCGGCTGCGGCGTCAACGCCTATGTCAAGGATGGCAAGGTCACAAGGGTGGAAGGTGATCCTGATTCGCCGATCAATCGTGGGACTATGTGTTCCAAAGGGCTGGCGGTCACTCAATTGGCCTATCATCCTGATAGGGTCCTTCATCCCATGAAAAAGGGCGAGAAAGGATGGGAGCGGATATCGTGGGATGAAGCCCTGGATACGATCAGTGAACGCTTCCAAGGCGTCATCCAGGAGATTGGTGCCGAGTCCATCGTCATCGGTCAAGGGACGGGCCGGGACTATGAGAGCTTTCTCTACCGGTTTGCCAACCTCTTGGGTACACCTAACGTACTCACAGCGGGACACATGTGTTACGTCTCCCGTGTTGGGGCAACCCTGATCACCTGCGGAAACCTGCCCGTCTGTGACTATGAGGGTGAACCCAAGTGCATCGTGGTTTGGGCCAATCGCGTGCTCTGGACCAATCCGGATGAATACAAAGCAGAAAACTTCTGGAGAGCCTACCAGAAGGGGAGCAGACTTATCGTCATAGACCCTCGAGAGGACTTTCTTGCCAAGCGGGCTGACCTGTGGCTCCAGCTTCGTCCGGGGACAGATGCGGCCCTGGCTATGGGTTTTCTCAACGTGATTATCGAGGAAGGGCTCTACGACAAGGAGTTCGTGGAAGGGTACGTCCACGGATGGGATGCCTTCGTAAAACGGGTCCAGGAGTATCGGCTCGAGCGAGTGGAAGAGATCACTTGGGTCAAGAAGGAACTGATCCAAGAGGCGGCACGGATGTACGCCACCACGAAGCCCGCGTGCATTCAGTGGGGGGTACCAATAGAGCAGAGCATCAACTGCACCGATAACAATCGCTTGCTCACCGCCCTCATGGCTGTCACCGGGAACCTGGACGCGCCCGGTGGCAATGCGATCTTCGTGCCTCCGCCGCTGAGGACCGTATCCGAGTTCGGGCGTCACAGAGACCTTCCTTCTGAACAGAGGAAGAAGCGGTTGGGAGGGGAGCAATACAAACTGGCCTCACGAGTGGCGCTCGTCACTCCCAAGGTGGTCTGGGATGCCATTCTGACAGGAGATCCCTATCCGGTGAGAGCGGGACTGCTGTGCGGCACCAATCCTGTTGTAACAAGGGCGAATGCCACAGAGGTATATGAGGCGCTGAAGAAGCTGGACTTCCTCGCCGTCATCGATTTCTTCCTCACCCCTACGGCCGAACTGGCCGACGTCTTTCTGCCCGCTGCCACCTGGCTTGAGCAAAACTACGTTGGGGACTTCTGGAAGAGACATGGTTATGTGGTGGCGAGACAGAAGGTGGTGGAGATAGGAGAGTGTTGGCAGGATCACAAGATCTTTCAAGAACTGGGCAAGAGGATGGGGCAGCAGGCAGACTGGTGGGACACGGTGGAGGATGCTCTTGACTACGTGCTGGAACCATCGGGGTTGACCTGGCAGGAATTCAAGGAGATGGGATATCTCAAGGGTGACATGAAGTATCGTAAATACGAGGAGAAGGGGTTTTCTACCCCCACTGGGAAAGTGGAGCTCTACTCTACCCTCCTGGAGAAATGGGGGTATGATCCGCTACCCTGCTACAGAGAGATTCCCGAGAGCCCGGTTTCCCGGCCCGATCTCGCGGACCGCTATCCTTACATCCTCAACGCAGGCTTACGGACCCCTGTCTTCTTCCATTCGGAGCACCGTATGATTCCATGGCTGAGAGAGATCAGACCCGATCCTATCGTGGAGGTCCACCCTGAGACGGCAAGAAGACATGGGATTGAGGAGGGGCAGTGGGTTTACATAGAGAATACAAGGGGACGGATGAAGCAGCGGGCCAGATTGAACAAGGGTATTGATCCCAGGGTCGTTGTGGCTGAGCACGGGTGGTGGTTTCCGGAGGTGAAGGATCCAGGTCATGGCTGGGACATCGCCAATGTGAACCTGCTTACCGATAACGATCCAGCAGGTCTTGATCCTGCCATGGGTTCTACGAACCTGAGGGTGCTGTTATGCACGATATCGCCCTGTGGAGACCAATAGGAGAGGATAGAATGAACCGGGTCTCGTTGATCGTCTCTCAAAGGGACTGCATGGGTTGCCATGCGTGCGAGGTTGCATGCAAGCAGGAACACGAGCTCGACGTGGGGCCTAGGCTGATAAGGATAATCGAGAGGTCTCCCGTCTTTGTCCCTATCTATTGCCATCATTGCTCAAGGCCTCCATGTAGGGACTCATGCCCGGTAGAAGCCATCACAAGGGATGAGAGAGGCATTGCACACATTGCTGAGGAGCTATGCATCGGCTGCAAAGCATGCATTGAAGCATGCCCGTTTGGGGCCATGCAGTTCGAAGAGCAGAGGGAAGTGGCTGTGAAGTGCGACCTCTGCTACCGAAGGCTGAAAAGCGGTCAAGAACCAGCGTGTAGCATGGCCTGTCCCACTCGATGTATATCATGGGGTGACATGAAGGCGATTTCTCAGGAGATGGATCACAGATTGTTGCAGAAGCAAGATCAGTCTGCATGAGGCAGGGGGTGAACTGGAGCAACTGCTGGAGGTCGGCAGAGAAACACTACATATTGTGTGGGCGAGTCTGGGTTGCTGCTGATGACTCAGAATCCGTTGGCGATGATACTCCGTGTGGGTTCGAATGGCACCCAGCCTACTTGGCACAATACGTAGGCGAATAATCCTGCGAGGGACCCACATGTCGTGGTTGCGGTGCTTCCGGGTAGGAAGAACCGCTTTCTTTTTCTTCGAAAGCTACTGCGGGCTCTTGAGGCACGGGGCAGTGTACAGATTCTTGGGCGCTTGCACTGTTTAGCAAAGACACCGAGACAGCAATGCTGCAAGACCGCTTCTACCTCGGGGAGGTTCAGTACAAGGGAGCGTGGTTTGAAGGACACTGCGAGCCGATAGTAAGTGAGGGCCTTCTCAACCGCGCTCGGGAGGTACGTAGGAGGCGGCGGAGCGGCATCGGCATGAAGGCTCGCAAGGGCAGCCGCGAGTATCCCTTGTCCGGGCTGGCGCGGTGCGCCCGAGGCGGGTGGCCGATGCGTGGGCGCTTCTCCTCGGGGAAGCGGTACTACCGAGACCGGCGCGAGGGGTCCGATCGTGGCGATGTAGCCTCGGGCAGAGTTCGCCCCGCTCTTCGACTTGGCGGCACAAATCTGGCGGGGGACACTTTTCGCACTGAGGAATATGACGCCAGAACGCGACACGACTCCCGTCGCTCCCGCTAAGTATGGAGAGAGGCTGCCATGGCAGCCCCTCTCTTCTTCTTTCGCGCATGTGCGCCACCGTTGACTTTGAGAGTGAGCGTGTTCAGTCTGAGGGTGCGGTCAACGCAGAGGCAGACATGCGGCATTGTCAGGCGGTATTCTGCGGACGGCGAAGACGCAGTCGGTGTTCTTTTCCGGCAAGCACGCGCGCCGACGGGACTGCTCCACTAGAGTCACGGGCCTTTGCTTCTGACACCGGTCAGTTCTTACAGGACGACTTGTGCTTTGGAATGCCGTTTGAGCTTGCGTCGCCTTGACCTGCGGTTTTCCCCCTCCTGAGCTCATTGTGCTTGAACTACCGTACGTGTCCAGTTCTAGGGATTCACCACACAGATTGTGTTTTCACTGATAGGGGAATTGGCTCTGCTTCACTCCGAGTTGCTAACCAGCGCAAGTGCCCAGCTGTAGATGTCCTCAACGAGCCATGTGGTGTAGTCGTAATCATAGGCACTGGGAACATGCAAACTGCAGCTACCTTGGGGATTCTCAAGTGAGTCATCAAGACAAACATTGAGCGTGCCAGGATTAGAGTTTGGAAGGCAAACCCTACAGGCAACCGAGTTGCCTGCGGGATTAACAGTTTGCAGGGTGTTGTGGAGGTTCCAGTAGTGGAGTCCAGCATGCGACGAAGCATCGTTGTTGTTCCAAACCAGATAGACAGGTGTGTCAACCTCGCCTCGCTGCACAGAATGATAGGGCTCGTCCCAGCCAAAAGTGAAACCAATCCGGGACGCCAAGACTTCCATGCACGTGGTTCTGTAGGGATCAGGACACCAGGGGGCGTCATGAGGGTCTGGCTCAGGACAACAACAAGGATAGTTGGAGTGATCGGTGCCAAAGACGTTGCTTCCATCTAGACAGGCATCTCCTATTGCGCCGAGGTCTACTGCCATGGAATCCATTATTATCCCTGCCACATTGTCTTGATCCTTACCTATATAGAAGGAGCCCGCGGCCCCAGCAGAACCACCGTAGGTAATGGTTCTGCCGGTGTTGAAGTTGTGCTGAACATAATCCACTGCGTCCATGGCTGCCAAGTAGCCATAGCGGCAAAAACCATCAACGTCGTCACATTCACCTCTTCCGTGATAGAGATCGTGGGAACAGTAACTGACAGCCAGGATTCTGAACTCGCCATTTTCCCTGAATCTCTTGGTGACTCCGTTGGCAAACTCTTGACTCACGCTTGTCCGGAAAAGCCAGCCATAGTTGAGTGTCTCATTAAGGAGTCCCACTGCATTCTGATGAGGAAAATAGACGCGATTGTTGTTGACGTCGTAATACCAGAATCCCACTCCACCACCTAAGAACTTAGCAAACAAGTGTTTGGGAGTCGTGTCATCAGGGCTACTATCCAAGACGATGAATTGATGATTGCCCTGGGCACCGCAAGGATAACGAGAGTTCTCATAGATTCGATAGTAGTAGCCAGGCACAAGAGTTATGCCTGAAATCGATTTGCTGTCGGTCCAGCCTTCTTCAACCAAGGTGATTTCTCCAGGCGGCGATTCCGGCCTGCAGGCCAAGCGGAATGACTCTTCCATTTCTTGGTCGGCAACGACTGGATCTATAGGGTACGAATAGATCGATGTGATGTAGACACCCTCGACCAAAGGCGGGCCGTATAGGGGGTTGACGAGCCATTCACGGTACTCCAGGAGCAACTCAGCGCTGGGGTAGTTCTCGCCTTCAACACCAATCCTGTGCAGGGCTAACTGAATCCAGATCTCAATCTCTGGATTGGCGGATTCGATCCAATCGACCCATCTTGCCACTTCGGCTCTCCACTCAGGCCCCGGCGGATAGTGCATTTGAGAGAGAATCGGACCATAGGCTCCTGTATCTGGATTGTTGGGATTGTTGTATTCATCGGCAGCCTGGATAAGCCAGGCGTCACCATAAGGGGCCAACAACTCAACTACAGCACCTGGGTTGTCCCAACCAAAGCCTCTTTCTAGGGCCTCCAGATGAAGCTGTTCGGTGCTGTAGCTGATCATCAGTTTCTTGCCGGCGCTATCGGCGATCTCACGGGCTTCCTGCGTTGCCCACGGCAGATTGTACTTCTCCTCATCCGGCACACCGCCAAGACGCTCCGGGTCATAAGCTAGATAGTCATATGCCAGCCCATCACGAACCGAGTTTGACGTTCTTGTCCTGAGACACTCATGATGATTACAGACCTGGGCCTTATCCCAACCTTCAAGTTGGGGAAAATACTCCAAGGCATCAGTATAGGTTGTCGCAGCTGCCAGGCCCGCATAGCCATCTTGGGCAAGGCTCAGCAATTCTGGACCAGTGGAATCATCGAAATCTGGCCAGGTTATCAAGACGGATCCCAAACGACTTAACGAGCAATCTGTCCAAGGGCCAGAATGCCCGGATTTTAGTACGAGTGGCAGGTAGACGCTGTGGTCTGCACCTTGGTTGTTGAAATCGACTCTCGCCCCATAAGAAATCGCTTCGTCACCCGACACAAGAGCGAGAGTCAAGAACAGAAGAAGAAGACTACTGACGACGTTTTTTCTCTTGGATTCTCTTCCACTAGCAAGCTTCATCTCTGGCACATTGTCCTCGTCACTGCCCGCAGGCGATTTCAATTGCGCTCTGAAGTCTGGCTAACGATTGGCGATAGTACTCATTATCTTGCGGGTCTGTCGAGCAGATGAAGCCCGGAGAGGGCGATGGAGGACACGGCATGCAAGGCTGTGATGGCATGACCCAAACGCCATCAACGCCGGCGCTTATGAGCGCCTCTCGGAATTCCAGTATGTATTCTGCAGGTTGGGGAGGCAGGCATTCGTCTTGAATCGGATCTACTACGCCAATACCCAGCTGCGTCCAGACTTCGGTGCTGGGGTTAGCCGCCTTTATCCAGGAAACCCACTGGGTCACCCAGTTTCTGAGATCGTCCATGGAATAGGGATTGCCATTATCATCGTAGCCCCGATCGACCCAGGGCTGGTATTTGCCGAGCTGCACGATCCAGATGTCCACATGAGGAGCCACTTGAGCGATGAGAGTCGCTAGCAGCTCATTACTTGGCTGGCTCTCACCCTCGGGTGTGGACAAGTACTCATAGTCTCGAACCGCTGGTGCGTAGATCAGGCATTTTCCGGCCTCTTCCGCCAGAGCCTCGGCCTGAGGCACCCAATAGACCGGATCCAAGGCCTCTTCACCAGCCTGATGAGGGCTCTCCGGCCCGTAGGCAAAACACTCATACATACTCTCCATGCCAAATGAGGTTGCCGCCCAGTGTATGGTCGTCAGCGTATCATAAGTTCCTCTCATGAACGAACGCGTCCAACCAGGAAGTCTGCCAAACCATTCGTCCTTGACTTCTTCTGAGGGCGCGCCCGTACCGGTCATCCCTCTGACTCCTAACTGGTCATTGGCATGAATCAAGACGTCTGCAGGGGTAATCCAGTCAGCTGAATCACCGTGTATGAGCATGGTGCCGAAGCTGCTCTCATCGCACCCTGTCCATCCTGTGGAGCCCGAGTGTAATACCAGAGGTAGATAGCAAAAATCCGTGGGGGTGAAGGTGGGCACCGCCAAGGCTCGGTAGGCGTCTGAGGGACTGGTGGACAGCGGCCAGACCGTTAGTATGAGGACGGCGATCGCACAAACCATCAGGAAGGGCATGAATGGCCACTTCATATTCAATCCGCCTCTATTCCTGGGCATGGCAATATTACTATACCGTACTAAATCCTATTATGCCATCTTATATCATATTGGGCGCGATTCCGACAAGTGACTCAATAGGATGATCGCTGCTAGCAAGCCGGCAAAACGCAACGGCCATCCCGCGCGAGGGATAGTCAGCGCTTCGGGTTTGCTGACCGGCAAATTCTGTCTTGACCTGTACATCAGGTTAGGGAGCTCCGACCTGGGCGTATCAAGTGGCTCTGAATAGTGGCTTCGCTCGGTTTGTCCGGTTGCTGCGGCTCATAAGGCCGTGCGGCGCAACGAAGCGCTCGGAGTCTACGCGAGTAACGAGGAGTCGGCCCTATTTCTAGGAGCCATCACCTTCCGTCGTTCTAGCCAGGAAGATTACCGAATGCTCCAAGACGGTCGGTGTCTTGATCTGATGGAGGGGACGCAGAAGGCTTTGTCCGGCATTGGGTACCCGCCACTTACCAGTGTGGCAGGCGTCCCCAGGGCGCGATGAAGTCTATAGAAGCCGCTAGAACTCTCTGAAGGTATCATAATAGAGGAGCTTGGCTTCTGTCTATAGTCCATTGGTACTATTACCTCGCGCGCCACCACAGGGCAGGTCTGTGACCGCCACCGGGCGAACAGTGAGCCGGTGAATCGTCCACACCCGATCAAGTCATGAAGAGCTACGAGCCTTCGGTCCCATGTAGGCAACCATGGCCACATGGCGGCCTGCCGCTACGATTCGGCGCTATGTCAGCGGCGCAGGCTCCTTGGGCGACCTGAACCGGATCTTAACCATTCGCATCGGGCAGGGACCTTGACAGCAGCTCGGGTATGGTGTATAATGGGAGTGCGCGGCAGGGAAGGGGGTACGGACGCGCGAAAACGCCTGCGATTAGAGGCACTAGGGATATAGGTATTGAGTTTTATCTCGTGACGTATCCATATCGGCGGCGTTGAACTGAGGGCTGTTGATTGGTCACTTGGCCCTCAGGGAGCCAATAGTGAAACCGGCCGAGTCTAGGCCGGTTTTTGCTTTAGTTATCAAAAGAAACCGGTCTCGGTAGTAGTAGCAGGACCGAGACCGGGCACTTAGGGCGGTCGACACCCCTCGTGCATTTCTATTATAAAGGAAGTGCTTGCGGGGCGCAAGTGCCTGCCCTGATGTGTTTGGAAAGGAGGTGACGAGGAGAGGCTGATTACCCAAGTAGGAAGGCGAAGTCTATTCGTGGCGGTGGATGACGTTCCCCGAACGAAATCCGGTCGCCGAACCTCGGTGGAGATTGGGAGGAGATGATCGTGAGAAATAGAGCAAAGATTAGCATTCTCGTTGTGTTGGCTTTGCTCGTCGTGAGCGTGGCGGCCGCGGCGCAGCCCGTGACCGGCAACGATGCATGCAGGCCGTGTGGGGAGCCGTGTGACCCCCCGTGCCCCCCGCCGTGTGACCCGTGCCCCCCGCCACCGTGCGCTGAGGGGTGCACGCCGGGCTTCTGGAAGCAGGAGCAACACTTCTATGCCTGGCCGACCGCACTGTGCGTGGCGGATGACGGAGATTGGAAGTTCCCCATGCCAGACTGGAAATGCGACACGTGGCTGGATCTCGGATTTGAGCCCTGGAACTTCTTGGTCCAAGGTGTGTACGCGATTCCAGAGTGCCTGCTTACTGACGGCGATCTGGACTTGAACGGCGACGGGGAACCCGATTCACTGCTCGACGCGCTGAACTACGAGGGTGGCCAGGGCGTCGACGGGAAGGTGCGCAACCTGCTGCGGGCGGCAGTGGCCAGCCTGCTAAACGGTGCTACCATGGGGCACCAGCCTCCGTACGCCAACATTCGCAAAGTGAACAACGCGCTTGCCCTGGCTTGCGACACCGGTAACACGTGTCTGCTGGAGTACTGGTACGGGGACTTTGACGACAAGAACAACCAGTACTGCGTGTTCAGTCCCGACGCTGTATGCGTGCCGCCGTGCGGGCCACCGTGTGAGCCGCCGTGTGGCCCGACGTGTAGGCCGCCGTGCCCGCCGCCACCGTGCGGCGAGGGATGCACCCCCGGCTTCTGGAAGCAGGAGCAGCACTTCTACGCCTGGGAGGGGTCGGGGTATTCGCCGGACACCTTGCTCGGGGATGTATTCGAGCTTGATTGTCTCGAGGGCCGATTTGGCTCCGATACGCTGCTCGAAGCGCTGGGTTACAAGGGTGGCAAGGGTTTCAGGGGGAAGGCGCGGATACTGCTGCGTGCAGCGGTGGCGAGCTTGCTCAACGGCGCGACCATGGACCATCGGCCTCCATCGGAGACCGTTGGGTTGGTGAACGACGCGATTGCCCTGGCTTGCGATACCGGCAATAAGTGCCTGCTGAAATACTGGTACAGGGAGTTTGACGCGAGAAACAACCAGTACTGCGTATTCAGCCCTGACGGATGCGCGCCGTGCGACGCGCCGTGTGAGCCACCACCGTGCGGTTAGGCATTAGCCGGCGCGCGCGAGTGAAGCCGCCGCCGTGCGGTGAGGGATCCACGCCGGGCTTGTGAAACAGGGCAGGTTGTCGGGAAGAGCGGCGTTTGTGCACGCGCCAGTATGGGACATTCGTGGGCGGCGAGCTGCGCAGGCTTGGGAATGTGCGGTTGAGGCTATAGCCGACACTGGTTTGGCAAGACTGC
>CAYGAW010000080.1:0-10462 GCA_964347945.1 uncultured Anaerolineales bacterium | reverse complement strand
TCCTACGGGCACTCCGTTGAGATACCTGATGCTGCCATACAGGCTCCTGCGCAGTCCGGCCAGTATCTCCTCGAGGTCGATCTCCTTCATCGAGGTGTGGGCTGGTTCTCAGAACAGGGCGCGCCGGTTCTTGCTATCCCGGTGACAGTAGTTGATCCCGACACCTCCCACCACACCTACTTCCCACTGGCTCTCTTCAACCAGGCCCAAGAACCTCCGACACCCATGGTCGAGGCGCGAGCCCTGTGGGTGCCCCGCTGGTCGTACAGCAGCGAGACAGATGTGAAGAACATTGTCAACAAAGCGGCGCAGGCCAACTTCAACATCCTGTTCTTCCAAGTTCGGGGTCAGGCAGACGCCTACTATTTGTCCCAATACGAACCCTGGGCCGACCGCCTGTCGGGCGCTCTGGGACAGGATCCGGGTTGGGACCCCCTGGCGACGGCGATAGACGAGGCCCACGCCGCAGGACTGCAGCTGCACGCATACGTCAACGTTTACCCGGTCTGGCTGGGGACCACGCCTCCCAGAGCAGATACCGTGCCCCAACACATGTATCACCGCTTCAATGAACTCTACGGCAACGAATGGGTGCAGTGGCATCAGGATGGTACGCCAATGGGCCTCAATTCCTCCTATCTGACGGCGAGTCCCGGCCACCCGGCGGTACGTGAGCACATCGTTGCCGTCTGTCGCGATATCCTTCTGAACTACGATGTCGATGGCTTGCACCTGGACTACGTGCGCTACTCCGGCCCCTACTACTCGTTTGATCCAGTGAGCCAGCAGCGGTTCCAAGACGCCCAGCCTATCGCATGGGCGGACTGGCAGCGCGCCCAAATCACCGAGCTTGTCAGTCGTCTCCATGACGAGGTCGAGGGACTACGCCCCAACGCGGTCCTCACGGTAGCAGCGTGGCCCATCTATCAGGACAAGTGGGGCTGGGTCAGCTACGAGGACGTGAAATATGACGGCTACGATGGCTACTTTCAGGATTCACGAGGGTGGCTACAACTGGGCACTGTGGATGCCCTTGCTCCTATGCTCTACGGGACAGCGGTCCAGCACTATCTCGATCGCTTCGAGATCCTCGCCCACGACTTCGTCAACGAATCCTACGGGCGTCACATCTACACTGGAATCCACGCTGACTACGACTCCTTCTCCGAGATAGAGACCCGCATAAACATCGCCCGCCAAGCTGGCGCGCAGGGCCAGGCTATCTTCGCCTACTCGGTGGTGGAGAGCAGAGGCTACTGGGATAACTTCCGCAGCGGGCCCTACGCTGAGGCAGCTCAGGTGCCAGCCACGCCCTGAACCTCCGCCCCATCGCGCAGGGGTTGGGCGATCATCGTTCACGGCTTTGAGACCTCTAGCGCTCGCAAGATTCTCAGCACGTGGTAACACTCCGTGTGCCCGATGGCTGGTGCCACCATGTGCAGCGCGAGCCACATGCCACCGACGTCTGTGGTTGCCGCAGCACGACAGCAATAAGCCATATGTGCGAGAGCCACCAGTCTCCTTCCTGGTGGCTCCTATGTCGACGCTGGGTTCGGCTGCCAGCAGTATTCAGCTACTGCCTATCGTCCGCTATGATGGTCTCTCCCAGGCGCAGCGCCTCCTCCTTGGTTGAAACTTTGCCAGTGACCTGAGCTTCCTGAATGGCCCTCAGCAGCCGACCGACAAGTGGACCTGGCTCGATGCCAAGACCGCTCACCAGATCATGGCCGGTGACCAGCGACGGTGGCCTGATCACTTCTTCATATTCCTCGTAATACCGCTCCAACAGCTCCGCCACGGTGTCACACATTCTGGCCCACTCACCCACCTGGTTGCGGCGATCTAGAATGACTAGGTTGTCGCCCAAGGAATGAAGGAGCACGTCCACACCTGTGCCTCGCGTGTCTCTGAAGAAGCGATGAGTAGCCCGCGGAGTGATCTGGTCCTGCTTGGCAAGATGCAGCGGCCGCATGTGATGGCTGATCACCGTCCGCACCAGCCTCACCTCACGGTTTCCGAAGCGCAGCCGTCGCAGGACACGAGCCGCCACTGCCGGTCCCTCCTCCGCGTGTCCGAAGAAGCGGATGCGCCCCCCCTCATCCACCTTGCCCGTGGTTCCCTTGCCTGAATCGTGCAGCAACCCCGCCACCTTCAGGAGCATCGACCGGCTGCGATCATCCACAACCCTCTGCCTGAGGTGAGCCAGCAAGTGCGGGACAAAGGGGCCCAGTGCGAAGGCAAAATGGTCCCACATGTCCCGCTCCGACGTGTCATCCCCAGCCGCCGGCTCCCGCCCTCCTTCCGCCAAACACTCTATGGCCCCAAATACCCTATCCAAGCCCCCAACTGTAGAGAGAGAATGCTCGAACGCATCCTCGTGATGAGGAGGAGGTTGCTCGACACCTCGCAGAGCCTCCAGTTCAGGAATCAGCAGGCATAGAATACCCAACTCATCCAGGTGGCGGAGACTCGCTTCAGCTCGTACCGTGCCCAGAGTCTTGCACAGTTCATCCCTCGCCCGTTCGGCAGAGCTTTCTTTGATCAGATGCGAGTCCCTCTGCATCAAGTGCGCAGTACCGGATTCGATGAACATCCCCAGTTCTGCCTCCAGGCGGGCGGCCCGCAGGAGGCGAACCGGATCATCGAAAAAGATCCTGTCCGAAACCGCTCGCACCACCTTGTTCTCCAAATCCTGCTCCCCGCCGTAGGGGTCTATGAGTCGAGCTTGCGGTCCCGTTTCTTGGAGGTCGATGGCCATAGCGTTGATGGTGAAATCGCGGCCTCCGAGGTCCGTCTCCACATCGTCACCTCGTAGGCTGGCAAAATCTACATAGTAGCGCTCTTCTCCATCACTTAGGACCACGCGCGCCGTCTGCCGCTCTTCATCCAAGAGAACGAAGGCCCCGCCCAGGAGGTTCGCCGCCTGCCTTGCCAGCTCTATCGCCTCAACTCCCACAGCCAGATCGAGGTCGTGAGTCCACTTCTTCAGCAACTTGTCGCGCACGTACCCGCCCACCAGATACCCCTCAACCGAACGCTCGGCAAGCAGCTGGCGCAGCGTATCCAGAATCCCTCGCCTCTCAAACCACGAAGACAAGCTCACCCCCTTCCGAGTCTGCCGCATCTGCCCAAGCAATCCAACAGATTCTATCACACTGACGGAAACGCTTTCAAACCTCCAGCAATCTTGGGGCCTCCAAGAAGGCTGCTAGACAGAGACTCGACGTCACTGCAATTTTCCCTGCCGCTGGATCGCCCTTTCGATACGCCCTTCGCTGCGGGCTCAGCCCTACTCAGGGCTACCCGTCGACAAGCTCAGTCCGCCGCTCAGGATGCGTCCAGCGGCGGACCTCACGTCGCTTTCCCACACGCCGAGGCAATCCAGGATTGACTGAGCCACAAGTCGGTGCTATAATCTGCCGACCACAGAATGATCACACTAGTGCACTTCTCCGACCTGCACCTGGGGATAGAAAACTACGGACGGCTCGACCCTCAGACCGCGCTGAGCAGCCGCCTCCAGGATTTCCTGCGCTCTTTTGATGCCATCGTGGACTATGCACTGGGCGAGAACATTGACCTGGTGCTCTTCTGCGGCGATGCCTACAAGACGCGCGACCCCACTCCGACGTACCAGCGGGAGTTTGCCAAACGTATCAGCCGCCTGTCCCGTGCTGGCATTCCCATGTTCCTCCTGGCCGGCAATCACGACCTGCCCTTGGCTGCGGGCAAGGCCCACACTCTGGAGATCTTCGACACCCTCGACGTAGACAACGTCGTGGTAGCCAACAAGCTGGGCACCCAGACTGTCGAAACCAGAGGCGGGCCAATCCAGATAGTGGCTGTGCCATGGCCCATCAGGAGCCATCTGGCAACGAAGGACGAATTCAAAGGTCTGAAGCTCGAGGAGATCAACGCTCGCCTCGCCGACGCCATAGAGGATCTTGTCAGCGAAGAGATAGACGAACTGGACCCTGCCCTACCGACGGTTCTGGCCGCTCATGGCACTGTGTTTGGGGCGACCTACGGATCAGAGAGGAGCGTACTGCTGGGTCAAGAGGTGATCATCCCCAGTAGCGTGGTGGCCAACCGTGCCTTCGACTACGTGGCCCTGGGTCACATCCACAAACACCAGATCGTGCGGAACGCGGATCCCCCAGCAGTCTACTCCGGCAGTGTCGAACGCATAGACTTCGGGGAAGAGGACGAGCAAAAGGGATTTCTACTTGTGCAGTTGGAGAAGGGCAGAGCCCAGTTCGAGTTCGTTCCGCTCGAGGCTCGCCCCTTCCTCACCATAGACGTTGAGGCCAAAGGCGAGGACCCAACGGCCGAGGTCGTAAAGGCCATCCAGAGTCACGACGTTCGAGACAAGGTGGTTCGCCTCATCGTGCGCACTACCTTGGAAAAGGAACCGTTGCTGAAGGACTCAGAGATCTTTCAGTCCTTAGAGGGAGCCTTCCACGTGGCTGCCATCAATAAGGACGTGGAACGTCGTGTGCGCCTCAGGCTGGGCAGCCGCAATTATGAAGAGATGACGCCTCGAGAGATTCTGGAGGCATACCTGAAGGTCAAGCAAGTGCCGTCGGAGAGAACCCAGGTATTGCTGAGGTACGCCGACGAGTTGTTTGAGGACCTAGACTGAGATCAGGGATACTGGACTTTGAACAAACAGGGACACGCGAGGACAGGCTAGGGGAGGTGTTGTCTGGCGATGGAGCAGATCAAAGTAGTCGTCACGGGGCCTTTCGGTGCTGGCAAGACCCAGTTCATCAACACCATCAGCGAGATCGATGTGGTCACCACAGAGCGCAGAATCAGTGTGCCAGAACAGAGAAAGATCAAAGAAGAAACGACGGTGGCCATGGACTATGGGTACATCACCATCAAGAAGGACGTCGTGCTGGAGCTATTCGGCACACCTGGTCAGAGGCGTTTCGATTTCATGTTCGACATCCTCTCCAGAGGGATGTGGGGGTTTGTCGTTTTGGTAGACAGTACCGATCCCTCGAGCTTCCACGAGGCTAGAGACATCGTGAAGGTCTTCGACAACTTCGCCCGTGTTCCTCGCGTCATCGCCGCCAACAAGCAGGATCAGCGAGGCGCTGTGTCCCCAGACGAACTGCGCAAGGCGCTGAAGCTGGAGCCCTCGGTGAAGATCCTGCCCTGCAAAGCCACCCACAGGGCGAGCGTGCGCAAGGTTCTCCTCGGTCTCCTGTCTTCCATGCTGGCGCAGGTGAATGCCAGCTAAGCCACGGCCACTCCACTCCCCCTGCAATCATGAATAGCAAGACGGCAGGCCGTCATCAGGACGTCTGCCGCCTTCATACCGGCAAGTGGAGCTCCTCACGAGCTAGTCCTTGAGCTTTCTGATGTATACGCGATATTCCCCGTCCTCTTCCTCCACACCAAGTAACTCGTTCCCCGTGCTTTCACACCATGCTGGCATGTCGGCCTTGATGCCCTTGTCGTCTGCGATGACCTCGAGCACCTGACCGACCTCCAACTCTTGCACCTTCTCCTTGGTCTTGATGATGGGCATCGGGCAGTATAACCCGACGCAATCCAGAGATGCATCTGCCTTCATGGGTCGTTCCTCTGAGATAGATTGCCTGCTCCGCCTCCCCGGCCCTGTCCTCCCCTGTATTCTGCGTGACGACGGCACCTGTCCAACCACTCGCCACGACTATCCATCCAGGATGACTTCCTACCCCTCGTGCTCCTCTCCACAAATGGGGCAAACGGTGGCATCCCTGGGCAAGGGCTCCTCGCAGGCCACGCAGATGCGTATCTCGATACCGCAGACTTCACACCATGGGGCAGCCATCTCCACCGCTCCCTCGCAGAAAGGGCAGATACACGTTCTGGCTCCTTCGCTCGTCCCCGTAACCTCTTCTCCTGGCATCTAGGCCTCCTTCGTCTTGCTCTCGTAGTCCTCGATAGCCTTGTGCAACGCATCGGCACCTAGGTTGGAGCAGTGCATCTTGTTCTTGGGCAAGCCCTCCAACTCCTCGGCTACGTCCGCGTTCGTAATCTGCTTCGCCTCCTCGATGGTCTTGCCCTTGGCCATCTCACTAACCATGCTGGATACAGCGATAGCCGCTCCGCAGCCGAAAGTCTTGAACTTGATGTCGCTAATGCGGTCGTCGTCCACCTTGATGTAGAAGCTCATCATGTCCCCGCACACAGGATTTCCCACACTCCCCTCACCGTCGGCATCTGGAATGTCACCGACGTTGCGCGGGTTCATGAAGTGATCCATGACCTTTTCGCTATATGTAACCATCCTGATCTCCTTATTCTCCACCCCTCCAAGCTTGCCCTTCGGTCTACTCTGCGCCTTGGTAGAGAGGCGACATCTGGCGCAGCCTGTCAACTATGGGTGGAAAGACCTCCATGAAGTAGTCCACGTCTTCCCTCGTGTTCTCCCTGCCCAGCGTGAGGAGCAGGGAACCATTCGCGAGACCAGGCTCGATACCGATAGCCGTCAGCACGTGGGAGGCCTTCAGCGCCCGGGAGGTACAAGTCGAGCCGCTCGAGGCCGCTACCCCTTGCATGTTGAGGAGCAATAGCATCGCCTCGCCCTCTATGAACTCTACGACGACGCTCACGTGGCCGGGAAGCCGTTCAGTCGGATGACCGGTCAGGTAGACGCTATCGATCTCCCCTGTCAAGCGTTCGACGAGCCGGTCCCGCAGTGGGACAACGCGCTCTCTCCGCTGCTCCATGTCCTCAGCAGCCAATTCGGCTGCCACCCCGAGTCCAGCGATCGCCGGCACGTTCTCCGTGCCCGCACGGCGACCGCCCTCTTGGATGCCCCCATCGATCAACGGCATGATGCGGGTGGCTCGCTTGATGTAGAGAGCCCCGGCTCCCTTGGGACCATAGAACTGATTCCCAGCCAGGCTCAGCAGATCCACACCCAGCTCTTTGACGTCTACAGGAAGCGTCCCCACTGTGGCGACAGCGTCAGTATGCAAATAGGCTTTACTCTTCTCCTTGACTACTTTGGCAATCTCCGAGATGGACTGAATAGTGCCAATCTCGCTGTTGGCATGCATGATGGACACCAATGTCGTGTCCTCGCGAAGGGCTGCCGCCACATCGGAGGGATCCACCAAGCCTTGCTTATCGACGGGCACCAGCGTGACTTCGAAACCCAGCTTCTCCATCGTCTCGGCCGCATTGATGACTGAGAGATGCTCGATAGTCGAGACCACGAGATGCTCGCCTCGCTTGCGATTCATGAGAGCGATGCCTTTGACGGCCATGTTGTTGGCTTCGCTCCCGCTGGCTGTGAAGTATATCTCGTTGCTCCTGGCCCCGATCAGCGCAGCAACCTTCTCTCGCGCCTCTTCCACAGCCTGACGAGGACCATCTCCGAAACGATGCAAGCTCAGCGGATTGCCGAACTGCTCCTTCAAGAACGGCATCATCGCCTCCACCACTTCAGGGCGAAGAGGAGTGGTGGCGCCATAATCAAAGTACACCTCTCTCATCGCGCCTCCTCCCGACAGCGCCGGCTTTCTCCGAGCCACAGCCGAACACCTGGTATCGCTGGCAAACATTTCGGACTAAAAAGGTCCTTATTATCGTTATACATCAAAAATGATCTCAAGTCAAGACTCAATGAACTTATCAAAGAGTTATCAACAATTGGCTGTAAAGGCTCTTCATGGGCATCAGAGTTCGAAGGGTACTCCCAGTTCCCCTCCTATCGCCTGCAGATCGCTGATCACCTTGGGATGGAGAGGGATGCCCTCGCGCAGCCTCTCCTCGGCCATCTCGAACTCCTTCTCCCCGTGAATGAATATCCGGTCCTGGGCTTCGGCCTTGGCCGACCTCTTGAGTATGCGGACAATCTCATCCATTGAGGTCTTGAACTCCTCCAGCGGACGAAAAGCATCCACCTGCAATGCGCCGAAGAAGTGACCGATATTGGCGGGCAGCGGCTTGCCGGCGTCGTCCTTCGGGTAGACATGATTGGCGTAGCCCGCTCCCGGCAATACCCCGCACAAGATGTCCACCAGCAAGGCCAGGCCGTATCCCTTGTGCCCGCTCAGTTCCTCGCCAGCACCACCTAGCGGTAGTATTCCTCCTCCAAGGCGATCCCGCAGGTTGACCAGCACCTCCCCAGGATCATCTGTTGGGAGCCCTTTGGCGTCAGTAGCCCAACCCGGAAGGAGGGGTTTCTCCATCCGGTCATACTCCTCCAGCTTCCCTCTGGTGACCACGCTCGTAGCCATGTCCAGAACGAAGGGCCTTTCTTCACCTGTGGGCACCGCGATACTCAACGGGTTGGTGCCCAACACTGCGTCTCTGCCGAACGTAGGCACTACCAGGGTCGCCGCATTGGTCATGGAGATGCCCATCAGCCCCTCCTCCAGAGCCATCATCGCATAGTAGCCGGCGATTCCGTAATGGTTGCTGTTGCGAACGGCGACGAAGCCTGCTCCCGCCTCTCGCGCTTTCTCAACCGCGAGTTGCATTCCCTTGAACCCGACACCCTGACCCAGCCCAGCTCCTCCGTCAACGAGCGCTGTCACCGGGGTCTGGTGTACGATGCGGATGTCAGGTTTGGCCAGCATAACGCCATCGCGCAGCCCCTGAACGTACCTTCCTGTCCGGGCCACACCGTGGGAATCGATGCCTCGCAGATTGGCCGCCACGAGCACGTCGGCGGTCACCTGGGCATCTTCCTGCGCCACGCCCATCTTCATGAACACCTGTGCCACGAACTCCTTCAGCGCTTTGTGACCTACTCTGCTATCCATTCTTCCACCTCCCGGATCCTACGACGGTCGGGGCTTTGAGTGACTTCCAGAAGCTGGACATTCGCGTCGCCTGTCAAACCAACAGGTGTGGCACGTTATGAATCAAGTGGGCTGAGTGACGCCAAGTTCGGATAGCTCGCTGCGGAGAAACCGACGCGCGAGCCGCTCCATTGGGATTATAGCACCACCCAAGGCGACGCGAAAGCATCGGCACCACGAGCATCCTCTCACAGGTTGAGCAGAGGAGGTCTTCACAGAAGGGAAGTGTGAATCTGCCACCTATCACCGCAACAACTACGGCTCGCTATCACCACGTGGGTCGGACTGAACCTACCTTGTCTGCGCTTGATTCCTCCCTGCGCCTCGATGACACTTCCAGATTCTGCCTCAAACAGAAGCCGAGCCGCCTGAATCCTTCGGCGGCCCGGCCATCTTCATACGGAAACGCTCCGCACGACGGTCCCGTAGGCTTTGCGCCCTTCCGCCCAGACAAGACCTGCCTTTGTCAGGATTCCCTATTGCTGGACAGTATCCGGTAGTGCCAAGGCCCTTGCGGCCGCGTAGCTCGCCAGAACAAGAAAAGCCGGCCACTGGTCGTAGCCGGTTGTACCTTTGACTCTTCCCCGCCCAGGTACCCAGTCTTGCGCCACGAATCATCGCCTCTACGTCCATGGCGAAGAGGAGAGCGCCCCTATAGTCTTTCGCTTCTGAATACCCCGAGTAGGTTGAGAACGGAAGCCCTCTCTCAGCCTTCGTGGGTTAACGTTCGGTCAAGAAGCCTTTGAGATATCGGTTCACTTGGAGAGTCACGCCTGAACCTTCGCCGCTCGAAGAGGTAGCCGAAGCCTCGCACGTTCAACACGTGAGCCGGCTTCCGCGGATCGGGTTCCGTCTTCCGGCGCAGGTTGTGTATGTGCACCTTCAACAGATTTCGCGCCTCTTCCGAAGAGCAATCGTAACCGTGCACCTGTCGCACCAGACTCCGATAGCTCAGCGCACGACCCGAGTTGTTGAGCAGGCACCGCAACACTTCGAACCCAATAGGGGTGAGTTCCACCGGCTGACCCCGCACCCTCACTTCGGCCAAGCGATCCCTTGTCTGTACGTCGGAGCTCACTATCAAGATCCCGATCAAGGACCGTCCCCTTTCCAACAATCCTCGCCGAGGGACAAGCCAGCCCGCGGTCCTGGCCGTCACTCCTCACGACATGCGCGCAATCGACTTAGTTAACCTCCGCAGTCCGGAGTTGGCTCTTCTGATCAGGGGATAGATCCACCATCTCACGGGAGGGACACGTACATACAGAGTGCTGAAGTATCTCCACATCCGGTTGTCTGGGTCGATCAACCGCCCTGACCGCTCTATGGCGACGATCTTGCCCGCTACGTGAGACTCCAACACCGCGGAATCCGGGTGCCTGGCGGCATCTCCCTTGACCGACAGCACGCGCTCATGCCCGTCTCTCCGGATGCCCACGACCCGATGAACGACAATTCCCCTACGAGGCGAGCGGTACAGAACGATGTCGCCAACCGCTAGCTCGCCGTGACCCGCCGGCCTGACGAGCAAGATATCACCGTCCCTCACTAGGGGATGCATACTCCGACCACGAGCCTCGAAGCGCAGATCGTGCCCTGCTCTCAAGAGCTCAACGCTGAGTTCCTCGAAGTCCAGACGACCGCAGCCTACC
>CAYGAW010000079.1:0-5132 GCA_964347945.1 uncultured Anaerolineales bacterium | reverse complement strand
TCGTTCAGGTCATCCAATTCCAACCCTGAGACAACTGGTCCATCACTCGAGAGGCCCACTTGTCTGGACAGTGCCACCACCGTCGACGGATTGTCTCCAGAGATGACCTTCAGTCCTATGCCCAGCTTAGCGAAGCGCCTCAAGGTCTCCTGCGCCTCAGGACGCAGTTCGTCACTGAAGCTCAACAGGCTGAGCGGTAGCAGGTCAGAAGACAACACTGGCTCGCCCTGATCATCGTACAGGGGTGCGTTGACGGGCCGATACGCGAATAGGAGTGCGCGGAGCCCCTGACTGGTCCAGTCAGCGATCTGTGAGTCCAGGCCTGGATCGAACTGGAGATGCGAGCGCAGCACCTCCGGCGCCCCGAGGACATAAGTACCGCGCAGGCTGGCGTCGTCGAATGCCAGCGCACTCCACCTGTGTTCAGATGAGAACGGTACCTCCTCCACGATGGGGCGGGCCTGTCCTTCGAAGGCCTCCTTGATCGCCAGCGTGGTCCGGTTAGGGCTCGGTGTGCTGGCCGCATAGTCTCCCAAGACGCCCCTCAGCTCCGCTTCGCCCGCGACTGCCGTGCCATCCACAGGGTACATCGCATGCAGTTTGATGCGGTTTGTGGTCAGAGTCCCCGTCTTGTCGAAACACAAGAGGTCAACGTTGCTGATGGATTCCACAGCGTTGGCCTCTTGGATCAAGGCCCCCTTGCCAGCTACCCTCACGATACCCATGGCGTACGCCACGGTGGTCATGAAGAAGAGGCCTTGCGGGATCAGTGCCACGACGACCGCCGCCGCCCTCACACTCTCCACCAAGGGGATGGCACGCATGGCATGAGAGAAACCGAGCAATACGCCCAGAGGGGCCACCACCAGAACCAGAATCCGAATGATGTTGTCCACGTCTCGCTGCAGAGGCGTCTTGATCTGGCGAAAGGCCCTGGCGCCAGCCGTCAGTTGGTTCACGAACGAGTCGTCACCCACTTGCTCTGCTTCGTAGGCCGCGGTCCCGCTCACGCAGAAGCTGCCAGAAAGCACGGTGTCACCGGGCCTTTTTCGGACGCGTTCCGACTCACCCGTGAGCAGCGACTCGTCGAGTTGCATATCGCCGCCCGCGACAACCTGGCCATCGACGATGATTTGATCACCGGGTCGTGCGATCAGCACGTCGCCCAGCACGACTTCGCTCGGATCAATCTCCCTCTCGTGTCCATCTCGGATGACACTCGCCTTAGGACGAGTCAGCAGCGCGATGTGTTCGAGCTTGCGCTTGGCCCTTCCCTCCTGGACAACGCCGACTACGACGTTCAGGAGCACCAGGCCTGCTGTCACCACAGCATCGTCCACACGCCCCATCAACACCAGAACAACGCTGATGGCGAAGAGGACCGTGTTGATGAAGGTGAAGGCGTTCTTGCGGAGGATCTGGAGGTAGGTTCGGCCGGTCTGGAACCGGAGGGTGTTTCCCTGTCCCCGCTCGCGTCGCGCGATGACTTCGCTCTCAGAGAGACCAGTTACCTCAAACACTTGGCGCAGGCCAGCCCCTCTCCTCCTCCGTCCAACACCCAGACCGGTCTGCTACCGGGGCTGGCATCATCAGTAGTACCGTGGATGACGATTGGACACGGCCTCCAGCAGGATGCGCACGTAGTTCGGATCCCCTCGAACCTGCCCTGAGAAGCCGGTATCAGGGAGATCACCCACTCCATGAGCTTGAACTAGCTCCTTCGCTCGACCGACCATTGGCTCAACCATGCTGGCTAATGATTGTACACTCTCAACAGAGGGCTGAAGCTGACTCAGTCGGTCGTGAAAGTCCTCGATCAACTGACAGTACTCCGAACCCTCGTCGAACTGCTCGCGGGGGAGGGTATATCCAGCCGCCACCAGCTTCTCCCACACGCGAAAGATGTCGCCGATCTTCTCCGACCCGCGAAGCCACCCCGCCCCATACAGTTCGGTCAGTGTAGCGTTGACCTCCTCGATCCGGCGATCGACGTCTGAGATCTCCTCAGGCAATGGTCGCTCTTTCGAGGCCTGCGGGATGAGTGTGGTCAGGTATTCCTGGACCTTGTCGGTGAGACTAACGCCCGTTTGTGCCCGCACACCATCCTCGATGTCCAAGAGCAGGGTGGCCAGGTCTCGAAGGCCACCTCTCGGCAGGCCAGCCGCCTCTTGGAGCTCTCTGGCGTCCCTGGCAAAAGAGAGCATCTTTCTCGAGAAGCTCAGTACATCTCCGAAGCTGAGGCTTTCCTGCTCCCAAGTGCGCTTCCTCCTGGGCATCTCTCTGGCCCTCCTCGTCGGTCGATTCTCCTCGCAGCACTCCCCAATCCATCGGCTCGGTGGAGCAGTCCGCACATTTCCACGCTGCAATGCACCTGCGCTTGAGGCTGAAGCGCTTGTGCGTCAATCGTCTTCAGCATGGTGGCCGCTCCGGCAATGCGTCGCCGGGGCTTTCTGCATCCGTGCCGTTCGTTCATCTTATCACGCGGCGCTCAAAGGGGCAACCGCTGCTCGGAGCAGTGCTCCAGCCGAAGGCCCGGGCCTCCAGGGCGGTCATTCTGCGCAGGCCAACGATCCACAAGGATCGAGGGGCGGCGCCTCGAGGGAGAGGCGCACGTTTGTCGGATGCCAGCCGCTTCCAAAGCGCGGTTCGTATTGGCAGTAGCCTTCTCTTTGCACGAGAAGGGGAGGCCTTTTCGGCCTCCCCTTTGCTCTTCCAGTGCGGCACTACTGGATAGTGAACGTTGCCTCCGTTTGTACCGTGTCCCAGGTGTAGCATGCCGTGGTCACGTTGGTGACCGTGGCGATGTAGGTGCCCGGTGTGGTACCACCCACACCCCGCTTGTTGGGCTTTGCGGTCTGCCAGGTGGCCTCGGCAATACCGTCGACGCCACTTGGGCCGGTGGTGAGTAGCACGGTTTCCGGGCCACTGATGGTGAGCTCTACCGTAGCGTCGGCAACGGGCAGGCCGGTGCCGTCTACTACAGAGGCTTGGATTACCACTGCATCACCCGCAGTGAAGGTGAGCATCTCTTGAAACGTTGTGGTCTTATCCTTCCCTTTGCCCGTCGTGACCCACATGCCCGTCAGCATTTGGTCGACGCCAGCCGGAGCTCCCGCAGCCAACTGACCGCACGAGTTGGGAGTCGCGCACATTATGCCGCTGAAGGCCGACTCGCAGGTTGGGTCATAGTAGGAGGTGACCTTGTAGCAGTACTCTAGGCCGTTGGTCAGCAAGGTATCAATGAAAGATGTGGACAGCCCCACGTCCGCCACCAACTGCGCCTTGCCAGCCTGGTCGTAGTACACCCTGTAACCAGACACGTTCGGGTCCCCCGTGTGCTCGTCGCTCCAGGTTAGCGTCACCTGCTGGTTGCCAGGATCGGCGGAAAGCAGGTTCGGGACTGGCGCCCCACAGGGAGGCGCGGCAGTAGCCATCAGGAACGGCGCTGCGCCGGGAACGTTCATGTTGTGCGTCCACAGGTTCCAGATGGTGTCGCCCCAGGCCGCGAGCTGGCCGAAGAAGGGATCGGTCTGGATGATGTACGCTCCGGCAGGGAGTGTCAGGTTGCCGGTGCCGTTGATCTCATCCCTCAGAAACTCGATGTACTCGCGACTGGTGGTCTGGTAGTACAGGTTGACCTCCACATAGTCTGCTCCCGTTCGGATGGTCAGCGATACGTCGTCGTAGCCGCCCGCGTATTCGGCACCCGTGAAGTAACCTGGGGCGACAGCGCCGTGCCACACCGGCACCTAGACTCGCGCAGCCGCCCCGGCGATGTCGAAGCCTTTGGGCGGGATGCGGTTGTCCTTGTAGCGGCCGGTGGCCAGCGCGAAGTGGAAGGTCTTGGTCTCACCCGTCAGGTCGGTGCTGCTGGGCTTCATCTCGTACACCAGTTCGTCGACGTAGACCTCGTTGGCGCTCGGCAGCTGCGGATCGGGCAGCCCCTCGCCCAGGTAGGGGTAGTCCAGCCCCTTCAACGTGCCCGCATCAAAGTCGTACGGGTTTACCTCGTAGATCAGGTTTCCGCCCGCGTAGGCCTTGATGTTGACGAACATCCTCCGCCCCTCGGGGAAGCCCGAGATCAGCTTATGCGCGCTGTTGTTCTGCACGCGGAAGGATAGTGCGCCAGTATTTGAGTCGTAGGTAATGTCCTTGATCGTCGCCGCCAGCAGCAACTGCTGCTTGGCCCGCTCCACGCCCGCCAGCAGCGCCACCGGGTCGATGCCCTCGCCCTGCGTCAGATCAAGGGTGAGGGCAGCCGGACCTTGGTTGAGCTGCCCATCGTTGAACGGGTCATGGTCTGGATGGCCTGGTATCGCACTAGCCAAGACGTAGGAGACCCAGATGTTACCGCCGGTGAGGTCGTGCAGGGGCTGGCCACTCTGGGGATGCTCGATGCTGTCGGTGGGCCGGACAGGCACGCCCTGCTTGTCACAGGCCACGCCCACCACGTCCCGCATGTGGCAGTCCTGGCACTTGGCGGCGTGGGTGATGTCCGGTGCGCCCTGGGCCTGGAATTCCGGATTCGTGGGAGCGCCACCCTGCACGCCGTAGGCAGACAGCATGAACTCCGAGAAGGTCCGCTCCACGTGGAAGTAGGAGAAGGCGGAGTTTAGCTCCGTCGGAAGCGGCTGGGTCGGATCCGCACCTAGATTGGCCAGTACCGGGTTGGACACGTCGTGGCAGGTGTCACAGAAGTATTTGCTCTTGTGGTAGCGGCTGTACAACATCTGGTGCCGGGCCGCGGCATCGGCGAAGGATGCGCGCTTCTGGCTGCCAGAACTGATGAAGTACTGCCCGGACCCGCTCTCGGCGTAGTTCGTCGGCGGCAGATTGTTGGTGACGCTGAAGAAGTTGGTGCCGTTGAACTGCACAATGGCCTGCGCCTGGGCCATGTCTTCGGCGTAGGTGGCGTCGGCTTCTGTCTGGGAAAGAGTCCCGCTCCCGGGCCCGGTATTCAGAGCCTCATCCCAGTAACCTGCCCAATCTGCTCCTTCACGCGTGCCGGCATAGGTGGTCTCGAAGAAGGGATCCCACATGCGGTGGCAGAAGTCGCACTGCACCCCGTCATAGTCGGCCCCCGTCATCAGGGAAGCGTTGGTGGGGTCAGAGCGGCCTTCCAGCCAGCCTTT
>CAYGAW010000078.1:0-5626 GCA_964347945.1 uncultured Anaerolineales bacterium | reverse complement strand
GCCAGCATCGCCGCCACCCCGGCCAAGACAGCCAGCACAGCCCCTGCTACCATCCATATGATTCCTCTCCGTCTTCGCAACATCTACTCATTTCCTCCGCCGGTATCTATGGGGTGCCTGTCATGGGACCCCACCGTTCTAAGAAGTTCACGCCCGTGGGGCTGGAACCATAGTGCCTTTGATAGGCACTGTCAATGCTGATGCGCATCGCCTCACCCTAACGCAGCAACTTCATGCTGCGCCCTCTACCAAGGCATGAGCGAGGGCCTCATCCCAAATAGCTCAGTTGAAGTAATCTCGGCCACGACAGGCCCAATCGCGTATGCTACCACGTCATTCCCATCAATGTAAGTAATCTCGAAGTCAGCGAAGCCCTCCACAATGACGAATCTCGTGGGGTCACCGCCCGTGGGCGGCTGGACGTTCACCACGACGTCCACGTAGTGCGATGGCACGCCCACCGTGCCAGGGTTGACCGTCAACCTTAGAGGGTACTGTCCGAGAGGAGCGTCAGCCCGTACCCTCAAGTCAACCCTGTCTTTGGGGTTGGGGATGTCGATGCTCTGATTCTCACACGCCGCCGTGAAGACTCCGCTTCCGCTACAGGAGCCTCCGCCCACCGTGACATAAACAGGTACTTTATTCTCTTTGAGACCACCAAAGGCCATGGTGGGCAATTCGACGCGCAGCGCGGCGCCTTGCACGACTTTGAACTCCAGTGCATGGGCGTACAGGGTGAAATCCTTCTCGTCCTCAAAACCCGAGTTCCCGCGGTAGGCGAAGTTGGTGGAGGCCCAACGCCTCAGCCCTATGGCTCTTTCTACAGCTCCCACCGTCAATGCGCTGACGTAGTTGGTGGGAGTGAGGGGATCGGTAACAGAGACGGTCATCAGGACTGACTTCTCAGCCTCGGCGGTGCCCAACTCGACCGCAGGACTGGGCACAAAGCCGATGGTGGGGGTTATGTCCCCCTGCGCCGTGAACCAGGCGTCCAGGTCAAAGGTGGCCGCGGCGGGCCACACCGGCGATTCCGGAGGTTTCTTCAGGGTGACTGTATAAGTGACGGTATGAGTCGCGCGGGGTATGGTGGCCGATATCTCATCGTACACGGGCTCGATTTCCATCTCCAGGTCAGGAATGTCCCAGACGTAGCCGCTATACACCACGCCGATGAACTGGTCTCCCACTTTCCAGGGCGGATCGCATGCCAGCATCGCCTTGGGAGCGAAGTCGGCCGAGGTCCCGGGGAGGAAGGCTACCTGGTCACCGAGCATGGGCATGACCTCACCCCTCCAGCCTCGCGCACAGAACCATTCACTTGAGAGAGCCTTGTTGGTGGCCGCCTGCCCGTCAGTCCCATTGAAATAGTGGGGACTTGCCGTGTAGGGGGGCACGATATCCCCAACAATATTGCGAATATCGAGAGCCACCCAGCCGGTATAGTTCTCCGTTCCGTCGTTGGTGGCCGCATGCACCCCGAGGGCACACATCCCCTCATAGGTGCCATCCTGCGGTGGAAGGTCGCAGTCGATATTCCCCGTCTCCGGGGCGTCAACGGTCCCGCTCATAGGCTCATATTGAGACTTGAGTGCATAAAAATCCATCTCGCCGTATCTTGAGGGCAGGAGTATGGTATCGGAGGTCCCGGGATAGTGGCAGTCGACTCCCAAGGTACACGAAAGAGCGGTTCTGGGATCAGCAAGCTTGTTGGCCGACAGATCCAGCTGCAGCGTTTCGTCATCCGGGTTGTACTCATACCGCCGCACGGCGATGGGCAGCAAAGGCCCCCAGCCGCCGCTACGGTTGCAGCGAGTGCGGGCGCCCACTCCGGCGCCTCTGCGGTTGAAGATCATGGTGAAGTAGGTAAGAACCTCTTCCTGCAACGCCACTCTCACATTGTCACCGGCAACCTGGACGCCCCAGGTGAGGCCGTCACCGCTCCCCACGTTGTCCTCGGGCCCCATCCAAGCCGAAAAGAACTCTCCTCCGTTCCTGATCACGTAGTCGCGCCCCACAGCAAGGGCCGACTCGTCGCTGCCGCCCAGGGCAAGCTCCTCAGCCGCGGCCAAGCAGGCCGCATCAGCCATGTTCTGGAGATCACGTCTCACCACGTACAGGTGGGCGCCGTCTATGGCCAAGGCAGTAAGGGCGATCAAGGCGAACATGAGGAGGATGGTGATGAAGACGGCGGCCTGTCCTTCCTGGCTCCCCGGATTCTTCACCATCGAGTCGGCACCCCCTTTCCAGAATCTCCCTTATTGAACTCGCATGACGACCGCTCTCGAGACAAGGTACGGCGAAGAGAAGATATCTCTGGCTATCGGTAGACCGGACACGAAGGGCAGTTCGAAGTCATAGTCGACGGTCACGGTGATAGGCTCCCCTGCCTCCAGATCCGGATCCCCGCTGGAGCAGTCAACAGGGCCGTCGTCGAGGGTGATAACGATATCACAGTTCTTGTCCGCCCCTTCTGTTGTGCAGCCCTCCACCTCCCCCTTCACACTCGACTCAACGTGTTCACACAGGGTGGAGTGCGGGTACATCGACCACAACGATCCCGCCCTGGCACCCTCTCGAGCAGCATTGGAGACCCGCACGTAGGTAAAGAACAGGAAGCCAAACTCGATGATCCCCATCAAGAGCAGGAGAACCACCAGGATCATGAGCGTCGTCTCCACCAAAGCCTGGCCCTCTTGGCCGTTCCTTCCTCTTACTCGTCGAAGCATATGTAGGCTACTTCCAGGGCGGACGCAAGCCGTGGGCCACCTCTATGACAACGGCATCGGCAGCCCTGGCTCGATCCTCATCTTCGCGGTCGCTTTGAGGTCGATTCTGTCCACGCCAATCACCAGTCCGAGTACGGGAACATGGGTATGAGTGAGCTCCACTATGACGAGGCCTCCGTTCCGATACACGTCCCACCCATCGATCTCGCAGTCGGTTTTGGTTCTGAACACAATGCAGCGGTACTCTTTACCATCGTGATCATACGAGACCCAGTCACCCACCTCGCCCCACTCTATGCTCACCAGCGGGCCGATGGTCTCGTCCACCGCCGCCTTGATCACAGCCTCTCTTGCGTCGTCCAGGGTGTGCACTTGGTCCTTAGTGCCCACAGCTGGCGCGGTACCTATGTAGTGATAGATCGCTCCTGCCCGCGCCCCCTCCCGAGCCGCATTATGGACCACCACCCACTTGTAGAAGAGGATGCTGCCATCAACGATGCCAACTATCACGGGGATGATGATGAACAGGGTGACCAGCGCGAATTCAACGAGGCTTTGGCCCGCCTCGTCACCCGGCTGCGTCTCGCCTTTCCGGACACCCATTGGATACTCCCGTCGCTACCTCCTCGGACAAGTCGAAGAGTCAGTCAATGACGTTGCTCGCAACGAGTGTTTGATGGCTACTGCGCGGGCTACCGACGATGTGCTCCCGCCTGGAGCTGCCCCGAGGATGCCTGAAGCGGGCACGAGGAGAACTTGCCTGGGTAGAAAAACCCAAGCTGACAGGCCACTCCATTGAAAAGCCCGACTGTGAGCCTGTTGCACGCCTTGTGCTGCCGGGCGCTCAAGGAGCAAATCGCTTGACGCTGAATAGCCGCGGCGAAGATACCCATTCATCGCCGCGTCAGCATCGGACCTCTCTTCGAGTTGCCAAAGTGCGCACACCTCGGGCCGCCAATCTTGGCGCAGACCCTGTCCTAATACTATACGACAAAACTCAAGTGGCGTCAAACACTTGACGAGAGTCGATGCGAGTTGTTCTGCAATCATCCTCAACGACTACCATTTATACCCTTGATTGCACCCTCCGACCAATACTCGTTGCGATCTTCGGTCATCAATGTACAATCGTGGGGTTCTATAGGGATTATACCGGTTCCACATTAAGGGTTCATAAAGGCCGCATCAAAATCCAGTTAAAAGGTGTCGCTCTCACTCTTGGCACAGCGCCCTAGCTGCTGCCTGCGGGGCCTGGCTGCCAGCCGGCACCGGATCGGCCAGGTCGCCGCCCCGATCCTCCGCCCGCCCGCAGCACGTTCCCGGACCTCCGTCGGCACCGGTTTGCTGTGCTAGCAACACTATATAACAAATATCTCATCATTGAAGCGTTGTCAAGGGGTATGGCACGAATATTGGTTAAGATGTGGTTAAGAAGACCTCATATCCCCTGCGACAACTGTCCCCTAGTCCTGAGTTACATTTGGCTAGGCGGGAGAGTCGAGGATCTGGGCGGGGACCGCTCTGCTGCCTTCGGACAACTAGCCAATCCTGGGGCGGGAGGCCCTCTGTACCAGGACCGGATGAGCGGAGTCTTCTAAACAGGCTCCGGCGTCTCTGTGCGGTGGGCGGAGAGGTGCTTGACGCCGCCGTGATTCCGTTATATACTGAGAGAAATGCGGCCGAGTCGGTCCCCTCAGGGACACATGGATTCACGAGGGGCCAGGTTGCGGTGAGCGCAGGGCGGACTGCCAGCGAGGGAGGTGGACGGAGATGAGGAAGTATGTGTTGGCCGTCTTGGGACTGGTCTTCCTGCTGCTGTTCCTGTCTGGGCTGGGAAGCGCCTTGGGCGCAGGAGAGACATACACCGTTAACACTACGAGTTACACGAACGACGGGTCATGCGACCCGCTGGAGACGGGCGACTGCACGCTGTGGGAGGCCATCGACTTATCCGGCGGTGGAGCCTACACCATAACCTTCCACATCCCCCTCACCGACACCAACTATGAACTCAACACCCCCGGTGTGTGGACCATCGTTCTCACCCAAAACCTGCACTCTCTCGTTGGCGACATCGTGGATGGCACCACCCAGGCCACAAACCTCCTCTCAGACACCAACCCTTACGGGCCGGAGATAGAGATCTCGGGAGAGCCCCTACCCTCTGGGCAGCGTTGCTGGACCATTGGATCGGGAAACACCATTGAAGGGCTGGCTATCAACCGCTGCCCGACATACGGCCTGGTCGTCAACGGAGATGACAATACCATCATCGGCAACTACATCGGCACCGATGCCACGGGTTCGTCCGACGTCAGCACGAGCATTGATGGCATCCTGCTCGCCAACGGGACGAAAAATAACACCATCGGCGGCCCGAGTGAGGCCGACCGCAACGTCATCTCCGGCATGGGCGGTGGCATCCGTATATTCCAGACCTCGGGAAACACCTCCGGCAATGTCATCGAGGGCAACTACATCGGCACCGACCGCACGGGTACCGCGCCACTGCCGAACAACTACGGCATCAGGATCGAGAGTGGCGCCCACGACAACACCATCGGACCCAACAACGTCATTGCCTTCAACGGGTGGGGTGTTGAGGTGAACGGTGTTACTACCACCGGGAACACCATCACCCAGAACAGCATACATAGCAACGATACTCTGGGGATCTGGCTGACGAATAGTGGCAATCACCCGATCATAGCCCCTTCGATCTTCATGAATATCGGCACCTCCGCAAGCGGCACCGCTCCCCCCAGCTCCACGGTGGAGCTATTCACCGGGCCCGACGAAGAAGGCAAGACCTACCTGACCACCGTCTCGGCCGACGGCTCGGGGGACTGGAGCGCATCGGGCTTCCTGGCCGACGACACGTATCTGACCGCCACCGCCAC
>CAYGAW010000077.1:0-34716 GCA_964347945.1 uncultured Anaerolineales bacterium | reverse complement strand
CACGGGAGTGGATGGGAGTCGAACCCACCATGGCTAGCTCGTCGCTACCCACCAACGGTTTTGAAGACCGCGGAGACCACCGGGCCTCAACCACCCCCATCTATTTACTATGATACTCTCTTTTCACACTACGGTCAAGGCTGGTCCCTTCTACCGCGCAGGCTTGCTCCCGGAACAAGGCTGTGTCAGCGCTGCTTCCACGGCTTTACGCACCTCGTCGCGAGCGAGAGAGCGAGGATAGTTGTACAGCGGACCACTGGGCGGTTCGTTGTAGTAGGGACGATTGCAGCCGGGGCAGCCCGAGGTCTCGAAGGCCTTCCCATCGCTCAGGGCCGCCTCCAACTCACCGTCAGCCAGGCCGAAAGACGCGATTTCTCCCCGCGATGAGTATTCGAAGTCATCTGCTTTCGCGAGCCCCTGCTTCATCAAATGGTGGCATACTTGGATACGACGGTAGCTGGCTACGGTCGGCGGGCGTTCATGCTCCATGGCTGTACCGGGAACGGGTGTGAAAGCGAAGAGAGCGGTGGTGACGCCCCACTCCCGCAGCTGTGCAATCATGCGCACCATCTCTTCTTCGGATTCCCCCAGCCCAGCCATCAGATGCGTGACAATACGATGGGGGAAGCGCCGCGCTGCCTCCTCGATGATGCTCAAAGTGGCAGGCAGATCCCCTCCTTTCACGCGTCGATAGCTCTCCTCATTGACGGCATCCAAGCTCAGCCCCACTCTCTCCAGGCCGGATTCCAGCAATGCCCCCGCCTGATTGGTGTTGGCCACCACTGAAGCGCCCAAGGGGACTCGCATGCCTATCCGCGTAGCTATCTCCTTCACGCGCTCAAGGTAAGCGGTGTTGACCGTAACTTGCAGGCAGCAACGCTCTATCTTGCCGCTAGCGTACCCCTCCACCACGGCGGCGAGCACCTCATTCTCCTCCCACACGGGCCAGTTCACGCGGGAGAGAGCCGCCGCCGAGGCTTTGCTGTGCCTAGCCTGGGCACAGAAGCCGCAATCAAGACGACAACGCCCCCCTACCATCAAGTACGCTGTGGTAGGGGGGGCATCCAGATGAATGTCAACCAGACCCAGGACGCTGGCAGTCCCTGAGGAGACCCTGACCAAGGTTGCCAATTTCCCCTACTCTGCTCCCTCCTCCACGATCGCCACCTGCTCAGCTCTCCTAGCCCTCAGGCCGCGGTAGATGAAGATGCCGCCCAGCACCACCACCATGATCACAATCGGTATGTCGAAGGGACGCATCAGATCTCTGACCCGCTCCCAATGCGCACCGAATACATAGCCACCTAGACCCAGGGCCCAGCACCAGATGAAAGAGCCTATGAAGGTCCACACCGTGAACTTGAAGAAGTTCATGCGCGCTATGCCAGCTGGCAGCGAGATGAAGGTGCGAACGACCGGCATCAAGCGGGAGAAGAATGCCGTATGCTCTCCGTACTTGTTGAACCACCTGTCTGCCACTTCGATGTCGTGAGTTCGGATGAGGAAATACTTGCCGTACTTCTCAAGGAATGGACGCCCTCCCTTGGCGCCAACCCAATAGGTAAACACAGAGCCAATCGTACAACCCACCGCGCCCCACCAACCGGCCCAAAAGGTATGCCACACGGACAACCCTTCGGCCTGGATCAACATCCATCCCGCGAGGGGCATCGTCACCTCGCTGGGCAAGAGTACGCAAGCGCTCTCGATGGCCATTGCCAGGACGATGCCAGCCCAGCCGACTGTCTGGATCAGATTCTCCAGGAACAGCACTATCTGGTGCTCAATCGCCTCCAATTGACATATCCTCCTTGCGGCGAACCACAGAATGATGTGCCCATTATAACAGCAGCAGAATCCTCTAGCAAGCGTTGCTCTTGGAGACAGACTGAGAGGAGCTAAGATGCCTAGTAGGAGTTGTGAGAGGAAGCCAGCGTTTCGGCCAGCGCCGCCAAGCGGGGTATGCTCTGAAGATCCAGCAAGATTCCGTGATCGCTCAGTTCCGCGTAGCCCATGTCCTTGAAGAGTCGATGGCTGGCCACACGGCACATCTCGTCATAGAGTTCCGGCCACTTGTGACCGCGCCGTTCCAGGCAAAAGCAAACAAACTCTTCGGCCAATGGATTGTCTTCGACGACCACGCGCATCTCCAGAGATCGGTCACCAGATGCGGATAAGAACTGCCAATGCGCCTCCGTTTTCTCTCGTTCGACGCCCAGTTTTATTGTATCCGCGATTGCCAAGATTATACCACAAATCCGACGGCAGTCATCTTAAAGATTCGCATCCTTCACCTTAAAGATTTGCCGCCGTCGTATGGAGAGCATCGAAGAATGCGGCCAACAGATCGTGACCACCTGTCAAGGGGTGAATGGCGGAGCCGCGGTCGAGGATGAGAGGAGGGTTGAGGTAGAAGTTCTCGGTGATCCAGGGGCAGAAGTTGTCGCTGCGTTGGAAGGGTGTCCTGCCATTGAAGCGTCTGTCGAAGTGACGACGGACCCACTTCCTGACTGTGTTGCGCGAGCAGGAGAGGCTTCCAGCAGTCTGGGAGACATTACCGCCCAGGTCGTGGTAGGCCTTGAGGAGCATGCGGCGGGCCAAAGTCTCATCGATGGCAGCCAGTTCGGCGTAGGTGAGTGAGATCATGCGGTCACCTCGGTAGCTTAGCTGTTAGAGACTCTCAAGAGTGGCGATGGCCAAAGAGATTTCAGAGGTGCTCCAGTAAAGAGTCAAGACAGGCTTCACAAGCCTGAAGAAGGGGTCACGATGTCTTCGCTCTCTTATGCGACTCAATTGCACGATGAGTATCCCACATGTATAATGTGGTTAGCGAAAGGTTTACACAATGTGGCAGATCACCGGGCACGACTGGGTCATAACAATGTTGACGAACAGCATTGTCCAACAGACCGTGTCACACGCTTACCTTTTCAGCGGTCCCCCGCACGTAGGCAAGATGACATTGGCCTTGAACCTGGCTCAAGCCCTCAACTGCGAACAGCAGGAGGCACCGTGCCAGCATTGCACTGCCTGTCGCAAGATCAGCGCAGGCACACACCCCGACGTCCGGGTGATCGACCTCGAGTATCAAGCCCGCCTCCGCGAGGAACCACCGGCGCAGCAGAGAGAACTGCGCATAGATACCATCAGGAGCGTTAGGGAGGACGTGAGCTTGAAACCATTCGAAGCGCCAAGGAAGGCCTTCATCATACAGGACGCAGATCGCATGAACAGCGAGGCTGCCAACGCTCTGCTGAAGACACTAGAAGAGCCGCCGCCGCACGCAGTTCTGATGCTCACGGCGTGCAATGCGCGCTCCCTGCTGCCGACCATCGTGTCGCGCTGTCAGGTCTTCGGGCTCCGGCTCGTGCCCACTAGGCTCATCGAAGAGGAGTTACGCCTCCGGCACGGAGTCGACGAGGTCAGAGCCAGCCTGCTGGCCAAGCTAAGCGGCGGGCGAATAGGGTGGGCCATAACCGCCGCTCAGAACGAGACGGTGTTGAAGCAGCGAGAAGACACACTCAGGCAACTTGCCGCTTTGCCCAAGATGGGCCGCATCGACCGACTAGACTATGCGATGCGATTGAGCCGCAGACCTGCTTTGACAAGAGAGGTGCTCGAGTTGTGGCTGGGGTGGTGGAGAGACCTTCTGCTTATAAGGGCTGGCTGTCCAGAGATGATAAGCAATGTCGATCTCAGCTCAGCCCTGGAAGAACAGGCGAGCAAGCATGATCTCAGAGAGATGATGGGTTTCATTGGTGGCATAACGAGAACGATGCACCGACTGGAAGTCAATGTCAATCCTCGTCTGGCCCTCGAGGTGCTCATGCTAGATCTGCCCGCGGAAGCAACATGAGAGGATGAGCCATGCAAGACGTTGTGGGCGTCCGTTTCAGAGACGTTGGAAAGATATACCACTTTGACGCTACGGGGTTTGAGGATCTCGAACCTGGCGAATACGTGGTCGTGGAGACGAGTCGCGGCCAAGAGGTGGGACGCGTAGCCCTCGCTCCGGCAGACGTGTCCAAGGACAGAGTGACGGAGCGTCTCAAACCGGTAGAGCGACGAGCCACCTCCCTCGACCTCGTTCAAATGGAGCGTCACCGTCTCCTTGAGGAGGAGGCACTAGCGATCTGTCAGGACAAAGCGCGCGAGTTTGGGTTGCCCATCAAAGTGCTGCGGGCCGAATACAACTATGACGGCAGCCATGTTGTGGCCTATTTCGTCTCGGAGAAGCGGATCGATTTCCGGGAGCTTGTGCAAGAGTTGAGGAAGACTCTGAAGACCAAGGTAGAGTTGCGCCAGGTTGGCGTGCGAGATGAGGCCAAGCTGATGGGAGGCGTCGGACGCTGTGGAAGGCTGCTCTGCTGCACCACCTTCTTACCGGATTTCGATCCGGTTTCCATCAGGATGGCAAAACGACAGGACATCTCACTGAACCCCTCCGAAATCTCCGGGATCTGTGGCCGTCTCCTTTGCTGCCTGGCCTACGAAGACGAGTATTACCAGGAGGTGAAGAAGAAGCTGCCCAAGGTCAGACAGATTGTGCGAACCAGCTATGGCACGGGGGAAGTGACAGCCCTAAACTGCTTGAAGCAGACAGTCACCGTCGAACTGAAGAATGAAGTCACAGTCGAGGTCTCGGCGGACGAGATACTTGAGGTGACGGGCAAGGGAAAGCGTAAGCACTCTTAGCCAGTCTGCTCCCTGGGCGATGCCACCTCTCCGGCGTGGCCGCTGGCCAAGCTCTGCAGCCGTTCTACAGATTCCCGGGGCGCCCTAACGTCCCCGACAGCGCCTGCCCCACTTCCTCCGTGGCCGTGGAAGTCGCTTCCCCCTGTAGGAATAAGGTCATGTTGCGCTGCCAGTCGAACCAGGCCCTCGCTCTCTTCCACGGTGTAGCCGGGATAGTAGGCTTCCAGACCTACCAGACCCGCCATGACCAGCTCGTGCACGAGACGCTCCTGGCCGCGAGGATGTGCCAGCACGGGGAGCCCGCCGACCGCTAGGATGATCTCGAAGGCGTCGAGGAAGGTGAGCTTGTAACGGGAGACATACGCTGGCCCGCCTAGGCCAATATACAGGTCGAAGGCCTCGTTTGTAGTCGCCACATGTCTGCCCTCCAGCAAAGCATGGGCGATATGGGGACGGCCAAAGGCGCGGCTCTCACCGGCAATCTCCACCACGCGTTCCCAACTGACGGAGATGCCCAATCTGGCCAGTTTCTCCACCATTTTCCGAGCCCGCTCCCAGCGCGCTCGCCGCAGCACATCGAGCTTCTCCTGGAGGGCTCCGTCACGGTGGTTCAGATAGTATCCCAGGATATGCACCTCTTCTGTATCCAGCTCTGCGCTGAGCTCAATCCCTGGGATGACCTCCAGATCCACGCCATCTGCGGCCTCCAGCGCCTGATCGATCCCCGCCGTAGTGTCATGGTCGGTGATCGCGATGGCAGTCAGCTCCCCGGCCTGAGCTTCGCGTACCACCTCGGCGGCTGTGAGCAATCCGTCCGAGGTCGTGGTATGTACATGTAGATCCGCGCCACCCACGTCAGAGTCTACCCAGCTTCCTCAGCAGTGTGTGCCTTACCTCCGGAATGGGAACGCGAATCTGCTCCATGCTGTCCCGCTCACGGATGGTGACGGCATTGTCCTCCAAGGTCTCAACGTCGACAGTAATGCAGAAAGGTGTGCCGATCTCGTCCTGGCGTCGGTACAGGCGCCCGATGCTGGCCGTATCGTCGTACATGGTCATCATATGGGGCCTGAGGTCAGATGCAATATCCTTCGCCGCGGTCACCAGTTCTGGCCTGTTGCGCAGCAAGGGAAACACCGCCACTTTGATGGGTGCCAACTCGGGATGAAAGCGCAAGACGACCCGTTTTCTCTTTCTCACCTTCTCCTCGCGATAGGCATCCACGAGGAACGCCAGAGCAGCTCGATCTACTCCTCCGGACGGCTCTACAATGTATGGCACTACGTGAGCTCCGGTGTCCTCGTCATAGTAGGTGATGTCCCTGCCGCTGAAAAGGGCGTGCTGACGCAGGTCGAAATCCGTCCGATTTGAGATACCCTCCAGCTCCGCCCAGCCAAAAGGGAATAGATACTCTATGTCAAAGGTAGCCTTGGCATAGTGTGCCAGTTCATCGCCCTCGTGCTGTCGCAAGCGCAGGTATTCCCTCCGAATGCCGTAGCGCACGTACCACTCAAAGCGCTCCGTCACCCAGCGCCTGTGCCACTCCTCGTCAGTGCCCGGCCTGACGAAATACTCTATCTCCATTTGCTCGAACTCGCGGGTACGGAAGGTGAAATTCCGTGGGGTGATCTCATTGCGGAATGCCTTCCCCATCTGGGCGATGCCAAAGGGCAGCTTCCTCCGAGAAACATCTAGAACGTTGGCGAAGTTGACGAAAATGCCCTGCGCGGTCTCCGGCCTCAGATAAGTGATCGATGCATCGTCCTCCACGGGACCCAAGAAGGTCCTCAACATCAGATTGAACATGCGAGGGTCGGTCAACTCACCACCACACTCCGGACAGCGTCCATCCTTCACATGATCGGCTCTGAAACGCTTCCTACAGCTCTTGCAGTCGACCAAAGGGTCGGTAAATCCCTCTACATGACCACTCGCTTCCCACACTCGCGGGTGCATGAGAATGCCAGCGTCGAGACCCACGATGTCGTCCCTGCGCTGCACCATGTCGCGCCACCACACATTCTTGATGTTGCGTTTGAGTTCTACGCCAAACGGCCCGTAATCCCAGGAGCCGCTTATCCCGCCGTAGATCTCGCTACTTTGAAAGATGAACCCCCTCCGCTTGGAGAGTGAGACAATGGCTTCCATGTCCACTGTCGTCATCTCTTCACCCATCCGTTCTGTCTCCGAGTTCAATTGACTTGTTGCCTAGTCGGCCCGACCAACGCTGGCATGACTGCGGGATCCCCGATTATGTCTCTTGGATCGCTGCCGGAGCAGGCCCTGCCTCCTCCCTTCTCAGAGCTTCGATGAAGTCGGCGGATTTCAAGCCCCTCTCCAGCAGAAAGACGACATACCGACGCATCAGGTTCTCCAACTCCTCGCGTGTCCGTTGATCTAGTTGCAGCTGATGGCAGAGAGTATAGTCCCTGGTCTGCAAATAGCGCAATGCCGCCACCGCGCCAGGCGACACTTCCTGACAACCACGCTCACCCTCTCCACAGCGCAGACAAAGCAGCCCACCGTCCGCGGGACTGAATAATACTCCGGTTGTCGTCTCCATCGCGCCGGCACACCGCACACACTGGAACAACTGCGGCCTATATCCAGCGTAGCCAAGCAAGCGCAGCTCGAAGAACCGAAGGACGAGATCCGGATCCTCGCCATCGGCCAGCCTAGACAGAGTATCTAGCAAGAGGTCGAAAAGAGCCTGGTTTTCCTCGCCCTCCGCGGTGAATCTGTCCAGCAATTCTGCAGCATAGTAAGCGTAGCTGGTACGCTCAAGTTCACTCCTGATAGGAAGGAAAGAATGTATCGTCTCGGCTTGGGTAACGATGTCCAGACTCCTCCCCTTAGCAATGAGGAGGTTGCTGTGGGTGAACAACTCTACATGACCCCCCTTGCGGCTCTTGGGCCTACGAACTCCTTTGGCCAGGACGCGCGCCTTGCCCAACCTGGGTGTATAGAGGGTCAAGAGCTTGTCAGCCTCCCCGAAATCCTGCCTGCGCAGTATGACGGCCTCGGTGCGATACAGCCGCTGCCTCGCGCTTGCGCCCATCATCCCCCCCGCACGGTATTGAAGCGGTAAGGACGTGCCCAGTTCTTCGCCATCTTTCTCTGATACAACTCCTCTGCATCAACACCCAGTGCGGACAGCAGGTGAAGAATACGGATGATGGCGTCTATCAGTTCTTCCCCCACCTTCTCCAGGTCTGCACCCTTCTTGTAAGAGTCCGTGGCCTCAGAAACCTCCGTATGTATCAGAGCCAACATCTCCCAGACGCGCTCCTCTTCGGCCGAAAACCCCTTGGCATCGGCCATCTCCCGCACCTCCATCATCTTCCGGTTGAGACCCACAGCTTCCATCTCAGCCGCCCACCTCTCTGCATATGAAGCCGGGCATCACTAACCAGTTACCAGCCGACGCCCGCAACCAGTTCGGCTTCAGGACACTGCCCCTTTTCTCGACGCCCAGATCCCGGCAAGCACCAGGCCCAGCGCTGCCGACGAGCCGAGAATCGGCAAGCCGCAAACCGACCGCGTCGAGGGTTCAGGTACAGCTTGAGGTCGCCAGCGGGGCATCCGACCGTCGGCCACTTTGTGCAGATTGGAGCCATCTGCCTTCACAACAAAGACCTCCCTACTCTCCTGGTCACCCACGGCCAACGCCAGGTGAGCACCATCGGGGCACCAAGCCGCTTCGGGATACCGACCCTTCGCGATGGAACGAAACGTTCCATCCTCGTCCATGACAAGCACGTCCCACTCGCCGTCCTCGGAGGAAGAGAACACCAGCCGCGAGCCGTCGGGAGACCAGCTCGGCCGACTGTGCCAGATGTCGCCGAATACCTGGTCCGACCGGTACAGCAACTCGCCGCTCTGAGCGTCCACGATCATCACCTGGAAGGCACCTCCCTCACGCCACAGGAAAGCGGAGATCTTCTCTCCATCCGGGGACCACCGTGGACAGAAACCAGCCTCCGGTAAGGACGCAACCACCTCCTGAGTCTCCACACCGACGATCTTCAAGCTAGGATCCTCGCCTCCTATGAACGGCTCTCCACTGTCCCGGTAGACGATGTAGTGACCATCGGGACACCAGGCAAAGCTGTCTGCCGAGTAGATCAGGTCAGGGATCTGCCAAACGGTGCTCCCCTCCCCATCGACTATCACCAACTGGCCCTCCATTTGCAGCCCGGCCACGTAAACCGCGATCAACTCATCGTCAGGAGAATGCGAGAGCGACTCTATCGGCCAAAGACCGCTCACCCAACGACGTTTCGCCACGACCCTGTCGCTGCCATCTTCAAGATCGAAGATCCTCAGTTCCTGTTCGCTGCCCTCCTCACTGGTCGTGAAGTTGGTCACGTAAGAGATCCGCCTGCTATCGGAGGACCAGACAGGGGCATAGCCATCTCCCACCTTCGTCAAGTCACTTCCGTCGGCCCTGACGATGTATAGGCTCTTGAGTTCGTCCCACAACGGCCCGCCCTCAACCAATGCGAGTTTCCGGCCGTCGGGTGCCCACGCGATTGTTGTGAACCCCTCGCGGCTTGTTATCTGCGATCTCTCCCCACCGTCGGCATCGGTCAACCAGACGCTTCCTTCACCATCCAAGTACGCGATCTGGCCAGGAGCCTGGGTTCTCAACGGCAGAGCCGAGGCTCCCACCATGGTCAGTGTTAGAACCACGAGTGCAGCCACGATGATCGGAGAAGAGGTCATTCTGCTCACTGGCGAATCTCCTCAGTGTCCTTCGCCGGACAAGGGGACAAATACAGGTCTTGGCAGCGGCCCTACTCTTGATCGGGCAGAACGGGGCGCCGCTGCTTCTTGATCTCACCGCGGCGCCTCTTCTCTTGCAAGCGTTTCTCACCCGATGCTCTAGTGGGCAGCGTGGGATATCGTTTTGCCGGGACCCTCAGCGCTTCTCGCAGCAAGTCGCGAAAGCGCTCGACGACCTCCTGTCGATTCCGCAACTGGCTGCGCGTGGACTCAGACACCAAATGCACGACGCCCTGCTTATCGAGGTAAGGCGTCAGACCCTGAAGGGCTCGCTCCCGCTCCTCCTCGCTCAGACTTGGGGAGCGAGCGAGGTCAAACAGTAGCTCCACACGCGTCTCGGTGCGATTGGCATGCTGACCTCCGGGGCCCCCACTGCGAGAGAAGCGAAAATCGAACTCGGACAAGGGAATGGCAACCTCTTCCGTCACCCGTAGTATGCTGTCCCCGTCCGTGGCCATGCCCAGCTCTAGCTCTCCAGATAGTCCTCCCTCGGCGGGCAGAACACGTCCACCACTAGCGCGTCTTCCAGAACCACCGCCCCATGAGGCGCATCACCGGCTATGTAGTAGCTATCGCCCGCCTCAAAGGTGTCTGTCTGGTCGCCGACGGTCAGTTGCATCCGTCCACGCGCGACATAGCCTACCTGCGCATGGGGATGACTGTGAGTTGGCACCTCTGCACCTGCAGAGAGAGTGAACTCCGTGAGCAGCATCTCCTCACCGTGACCAAGCGCCCGGCGCAGCACTCCCGGCGCCATCTCCACCTGTTTCACGTGGTCACCTTTGACGAACATCCCATCAAGGGCCATGTCTCTCCTCCCGTGGCCTGTTGTCTTGGCAGCCCTGCTCAATCCCTCTCACATTCCCTACAAATCACACTGTTCTCAGATCGCCCTCAGTATACTTCACCAGTGCCTGCCTGGGCAAGCACTTGTCAGAAACGCGGCCAGCCCCAGCGCTTCGGCGGTGGGGACGGGCGTGAGAACCTGGCCTGAGTCGAGGGTCTACCTAAGGCTGGCGGACGCCGCGTTCAAGCTCCGCCTTGCGGCGGCCAGCCAACGTTCCTTGGCGCGCGGAGGTCCTCCCAGGGCTCAAGAGGAGAAACCGACCAAGGTACACGAGGAGATGGAAAGGCTAGCAGCTGACCGAGGAGTCCCGACTGATGTGGACTGTGGGCTCTCCCTCACGGCGGCCTCTTCGCTAGGCCCCCTTCTGACGGACCAATTCAAAATATCCCCGAGTCGTGCTCCTCTGTGAGCATGACTAGGATAGCCTCCTCGTTCCCAGCGACAAGGCTGCGAGCTCTCTCCTCGGAGTAGTTGCGCTCCACCACCAGATAACCCACCAGGAAGTCACGGAATAGGTCCTTCCTCCCCTTCAGAGGGAGGCCAAGCACCGTCTGGAGATCACCCTTCAACTGCAGGTAGGTGCTTCTTGGATCGGACACGCCTAGTCCTCTTCGTGGTTCCTGGCTCATGTCAGTGCCACATACAGCCACATCCTAGACAACCATACAAGACGTCCGTACAAAAGGCAAGGAAGTGGCAAGCATCCAGGAGTGGAAACAACCTCCACTTTCCCCAGGCTACGACCTCGTTTGGGATGACGCAGGCGACTGGCAGGCCGCAAGCGGGTGGAACGACATATCGCTCGATGTGCTTGACAACACACGGTAGGGACGCTAAGATTGTGTATAGCAAGATATACACGGAGACGGCGATGAGAAAAGACAAGAATATCATGATCCGGGTTTCGAGGGAGACCCACACCGCGTTCAAGAAGAAAGCGGCCGAGGAGGGCACCACCATGAGCAGGATAGTCCGCGAGCTGGTGGGAAGATATCTGAGAGATGAGCTTGAGCTTCCCGACAGCGACTGAGACCCCGTCGTTGTCGCATGTCACCTCCCTTGGTCGAGCAACCGAGCTGAGCTGGAGATCTCGGAGCTGCGTTTTGTCCGTAACTGCACTCGAAAGGGAAGACCGTTTCATTGAGTAGCTTGGCACCTCACACACGCGTAGACCATGGTCAGCCAGCTTTGCACCGCCAGTCCGTTATGCTATAATTCAGATGCACAACATATTGTGCATGGCGAACTTGATCTCCCCAAGATGTAGTGCTCAGAGTCCGCCGATGAATCTCGGTTGATCGTGGCAGCACCGTGCCGTACCGGTCCGCGTTTGGTGGCTAGGGAGGGCAGGAGGTGAACCATGAGTGCCAGATTGAAGACAGACGTCGTTCAGCTTAGCATCGTCGCCGGCGCTCGGCAGGAGAATGCAGGCGATGTGGGCTTCGTCGAAAGCTCCTCCGTGATCCCTGCTGGAACTGGCAAGGGCAACCTCTACTTGCTGGTGCAGGTCACGGGCGAGGCCCTCGGGAAGGAGGAAATCCATCAGGAACTGATCGAGATCCTCAGTGAGGAGTACCTCCGTGTGGCCGGCGGCGTCACCAACGGCCTGCGCCGCGCGATCAGAGCCGCGAATGCCTACCTGTATGAACGAAACCTTGAAGCGTTGCCCCTCTGGCACAGGACTGGCGAGACATGTTGCGCGGTCTTGCGAGGCAATGACCTCTACATGGGCATAGCCGGCGACGCCGTGATCTATGTGCTCCAGAAAGAAAGAGTGCATCTCTTTCCCCCCCCACTGACCCAACACCTTCCGGTGAGCCGACCGGAGGACCAGCCAGTATTTCCACCCTTGGGGCAGGAGAGGACACTACCGCACGTGGGGCTGTTTCACTGCCGGATAGAAGAGCACGACATCATTCTCCTGGCATCGAGCGGACTGGCACGAGTGGCCACCCAGCAGGAGCTCATTATGGCCGCCCGTGGCGGGCTAGACGATTTGGCCGCCACGGTGACCTCTCTGGCCGCGCATGCGGATGTCTCCGCCCTCTTCATTCGTGTGCAGGCTGCAGCAAGAGAGGCAGCAGCTAGGAAAGAGGCACTGCCGCGGCGTGCCAAACGGCCGGCTCCGAGCCCCCGGCGAACTCCCATGGAACGCACTACACCGCCCGTCAGAAAGACTCCCAGCAAGCGGCGCAGTCCAAGACCGCGGGGAAAGACCTTGGCCCTCGGTGCTGCGATCATGGCCTTCTTCGCGGCTCTGGGGCGAGGGATACGCTCTTTCTTCTCCTGGCTGTTCTCGAGTGGCATCCTGGGAACCGTTGCCAGAGGAGTCAGGGCTGGCCTTATCAGCCTTCTCCAGGGTCTAGGCACTCTCACCAAGCGCATGCTACCCGAGCCGCAGGCGGTTCCGAAGCCGCTAGAAACGGCCTATGTGGATCGCGGCACAACCGTATCAAGACAGGAACGCGGTTCGCGACTGTCGTTGCTCGGAGTGTTTGCCATCATCTGTATCATCGGGGTAGTCGCGGCCGGCCTCGGGATTCGGAACCAGCGGCGTGAGACGTTCTTCCTACGGGTTCTCGACGAGGCCCGAGCAGAGGTGGAGTCGGCCCTAGCCAGTGATTCACGAGCCGCGGCCAGTCAGCATCTGACGAAGGCTGAAGCGCAAGTGGAGGAAGCTTTGTTGATGAAGCCGGCCGACCCGCAGGCAAGGGCTCTGCAAAACCAAATCTTCCTTGAGTTCGATAAAGTGAACCAGGTGGTTCGTCTTCCCTTGTCGGCGCAGCTCGCATTTGGCTCGCCAGAAAACCAGCCCTATCGCATAGTGGCGCACTACAACGACGTCTACATCCTGGATGAGAAGACTCAGCAACTCCAGGGCTATCTGCTGGATGAGCAAGGTGGCTTGCAGGAGCCCCCGGGCGGCGCTGTCTTACTGGGTCCGGACGGCCAGTTCGGCGAGATCACAGTGCAGGAACTTGACGATCTGATTTGGATGGAGGCTGGCAACGGCCGTGAGACCAGCAATCTGCTCATCCTGGTCAACGGGCAATCGCTGCTTCAGTTTGATGCCCTGCGAGGCTTCACTCCCGTGTCCGTGGCGGGCAGTGAGCTTTGGGTTGATCCCCGCCTGATCGGTTCGTATTTCGGCTATCTCTATGTTCTGGATGCGGAAGAGGATCGCATCTTGAAGTACGCACCTACGGGAAGCAGCTACGATTCCGCTCCCACAGACTATCTCCTGGACCAAACACCCGTCGAGTTGGCAAGCGCCGTGGACATGACCATTGATGGTTTTATCTACGTGCTGCTGGCAAATGGCCAGATCTTGAAGTTCTCCGGAGGCTTGCCGGAAGATTTCTCCGTCACAGGGCTGGATGATCGAGGTCTACAGAATCCCGTCGCCATCTTCGCCTCCCCTGAGGCCGACTACCTCTATGTGGCCGATGCGGGCAATGAGCGCATCGTGCAACTGACAAAGGAGGGAGCCTTCGTACGGCAGTTCCTCCCACCCAGGGAGAGCTCAGACGCCTTCCAGGATCTCAGGGATATGTGCGTCGATGAGGAGAGAGGAGAGCTTCTTGTCCTGACGTCCGAGGCACTATTCCTGACCCCTATGACCGGATCCCCGCCGGTCGAGGAGTGAGTAGCTGCCGCGGGGGAGAGCGGCGTACCGAACCGAACTACCTCTTCTGGCACCTGTTCCCCGAGAAGTGGCTGCCTCGCAGGACTCGGCAGTGAGCAGACCCGGAGTGCCGATGTTTGCCTCCCCTTCATTCAGTGTGCTAGAATGCCTGTGTGACTCGTATTCTGGGTATCGAGACTTCCTGTGACGAGACGGCCGCGGCGGTTGTGGAGGATGGCACTGAGATCGTGTCAAACGTAGTGGCATCTCAGGCCAGGATTCACGAACAGTTCGGTGGCGTATTTCCCGAGATCGCTTCTCGACAACACATCATCCACATCATTCCGGTCCTGAAAGAGTCTCTGATCCAAGCCGGGAGAACGCTCGACGAGATAGATGCGGTAGCTGTGACTCATGGTCCTGGTCTGGCTGGCTCCCTCTTGGTGGGTGTCAATGCGGCCAAGGGCCTGGCCCTAGCCAAAGGGCTGCCGCTCATCGCCATCAACCACCTGGAAGCCCACATCTACGCCAACTGGCTACAGAGAGAGGTCAGGATAGTGTTCCCTCTCTTGTGTCTGATCGCCTCAGGCGGACACACCAACCTGGTGCTGATGAAGGACCACGGTGAGTACGCCTCTTTGGGTCAGACCCTCGATGATGCCGCCGGAGAAGCCTTCGACAAGGTAGCCCGCCTGCTGGGTCTGGGCTATCCAGGAGGGCCAGAGATCCAATCCGCAGCACAGGAAGGAGACCCCACCGCCTTTGATTTGCCGCGCGCCTGGTTGAAAGGCACGTACGACTTCAGCTTCAGCGGCCTGAAGACGGCAGTGCTATACTTGGTACGCGACTACGAAGCCAAAGGGGAACCTCGGTCCCAGAGCGGTAAGCCCAACAACTTGCCGGTGGCCGACCTCGCTGCCAGCTTCCAGGCAGCTGTGGTGGACGTGCTAGTTGAGAAAGCCAGATTGGCCGCGAAGGACTCTGGCGCAAGACAGGTCCTATTGGCAGGCGGGGTCGCGTCCAACGCCCTGCTGCGTCAGCAGATGGTGGAACGGATCGATGTCCCAGTCCTCTGCCCCTCGCCGGAACTCTGTACGGACAACGCCGCGTGCGTGGCCGCCGCAGGATGTTTCAAACTGCAGGCAGGCGAGCGAGCGGCATGGGACCTGGATGTGGTGCCGGGCCTGAGACTTGTCCCCACGTAGGAGCTCACCAGTCGCGAGGCCTGGCCCTCTAAGGGCGTAACTGCGAGGTGGAAGTGGAAGTCAACACACTCAAGAACGCCTACAAGGGCGCGCAGAGTGAAGCAAGCCGGTACCTGGCACCGAGAGAGTGGATCTCCTGGTTGATCCTGAGTCTGCGCTTTCTCGCCCTGACCCTGGCTTTGATGCTCTCGTTCTTCGACCGCTCACAGGAAGGTGTAATCGTCCCCATCACGTACGTCACTCTGGCTGCTGTCGCTTACAACGTGATTCTGGTGGTGCTGGCGCGCTATGTGAGGTGGCTGCGCCAGACACTGAATGTCCTCGTCCTGGATACCATGGTGACGACGATGGCAATCTACCTGACGGGGGGCTATCACAGCGGTTTCTTCATCATCTACTTCTTCATCATCACTGGAGCCGCCTTCTATCTCAACCTCGTGGGCACCACCTTCGTCGCACTGATCCTGAGCCTGATCTATTTGGGAGCCTGCTTTGTCAACCCTGCGGGGATTTGGAGCGCCAACGCCCTGTTCATCATGGCCGGCAAGATAGTACTCCTGCTACTGGTGGCGGCGCTGTGCGGTTTGCTGTTGGAGCAGTTGCGTCGAGAACACCTGGAAACAGAGCGCGAGCGTGCCTTGGGAGCCCGGCTCGCTGCTCTGAATGATCTGTTTCAGGAGTTGACGGCCAGCCTGGAGCTCGAGCGGACGATGCAAACGGTCGTGGAGGCTTCGCGGCAGCTCCTGGCGGCTGATACGGCAGTGATCCTACTGCGTGGCGAGGACGGAAGAGGAATGCATCTGGCCGCCAGCAGAGGGCTTCGCTCCGAGGCTCGGTGGGATCAACCGGCTCTGGATAAGGAAGCTGTGCAGCGCTTAGCTACTGCGACGACACCATACCTGGTCGATGATGTGGCTGATCAGCCCCCTGCCATCCAGAGGCTCCTAGAGGAGGCAGGCCTCACATCCCTGGTCGCCGTGGCCCTGGTTCTGGCCGAGCAGACGATGGGTATACTATGTGCCGGTAGACGCAGTGCCATGCGCTTCTCCGAGGATGACGTGGCGTTCCTGAACGCCTTGGCTCAAGAAGCAGCCCTAGCGATACGAAACGCGCGCCTCTATGAACGGGAGCGAGAACAGGTCCAGCAACTCCGAACCTTGGAGGCCTTACAGGCCAGCTTCGTCTCTGTTGTGTCCCACGAGCTGCGCACACCGCTCACCTGTATCAAGACCTCCGTCGACATGCTCGAAAATCCGAATGCCATCGCAGAACCCGATGTCAGGCGGGAACTCCTGGACACCATCTGCCATCACACGGGACGGCTGGAAACCATGGTGGAGGATCTTCTGGACGCCACGAGGTTGGAGGCCGGTCAGCTAACCCTCTCCCTGCAGCCCACCGACTTGGGTCTCCTCACAGAAAGAACCGTCAGAGCTTTTGCGCCCCTGGCGGAGAATAGGAAGCAGACCCTCGAGCTAGACATCCCTGAGAAGCTCGAACCCATCCCGGTTGACCGTCACCGTATGGAGCAGGTTCTGACTAACCTGATCTCCAACGCGCACAGATTCGCTGGCAAGGGAGGAAATGTCCGTGTGGCCCTGGCTTCCATCGACGATCACTTGGAGTTCACCGTCGCCGACGACGGTCCAGGCATACCAGAGGCCGAACACGAGCGCATCTTCGAGAAGTTCTATGTTGTCAACGACGGGCGGGGTCTAGCCGGTGTGGGCCTGGGCCTGTATATCGCGCGCCAGCTAGTCGAGTTACACGACGGTAGAATCTGGGTGGAGAGCGTGCCAGGGGAGGGCAGTAGGTTCCACGTAGCCATTCCCAAGAAAAGAGAAGAGCCTTACCCAAGTGTAGACCTCGTGGAGCCCGTTGGCGATGGTCAGGTGCCGCCGGACGGGAACGTAGGATGAAGATCCTGATCGTGGATGATGAACCGGATGTGGTCAAAGTGGTGCGCATGAGCCTCCAAGTGCAGGAACCCACGTGGGAAGCGCTGGCTGCCTACGACGGAGAGGAGGCCCTGGCCGTGTTCGAGAAGCAGCAACCAGACCTCGTCCTCTTGGACATCATGATGCCCGACATGAGCGGATTCGATGTCCTCAAGGAGCTACGGCTGTTCTCAGACGTGCCAGTAATCATGCTGACCGCCAAGGGCGACGAGATAGACAGGGTAATGGGACTGAACCTCGGCGCCGACGACTACATCACCAAACCTTTCGGCCACCTCGAGTTGCTAGCTCGCGTCAAAGCCGTCTTGCGTCGTGCGCAGGGGCTTCCACTCTCCCATGAACTACCGTTCTCCAGTGGCGACATCCATCTAGACTTCGAGAGACGGCAGGTGACCGTCAAGGCGCAACCAGTAGCCTTGACCGGCACGGAGTATCGATTGCTCTACCATCTAGTGCGCAACGCCGGTCAGGTACTCACCCACGAGACTCTGCTGGCTCGTGTGTGGGGACGAGAATACACGGACGAGATTGACTACCTAAAAGTCTACATCAGCCGCTTGCGCAACAAGATCGAGGAAGACCCGCGCAATCCTCAATACATACTGACGGAATACGGTGTAGGGTACTGGTTCAGAAAAGCCTAGGCTAAGTTTTGCCCCTGTTTACCCCATTTTTACCTTCTTTTCCCTCCGCTGCTACCCCCGTAGGCTACAATGAAGTGATGTGAGAAGTGAGCCCGCGCGTTCACAGATTGGAGATAACATGTCCCGTGCCGAATTCCGAAGAATAGCCATCACAATCGGTTTGATCTTGATAGCTGCCACCCTATCGGCGGCACTCATTTCCTACCGGTTCATCCAATAGGCGAAAGGTTATGTACTGAGCAAGCTCAGCGTCCCAACAGGCAAGCAGTGATCTTGGTGGGTGACGACGGATGATCGCCTTTGTGCTTAGCGGAGGAGGCAATCGAGGGCCTCTGGAGGTGGGGGCCCTTCAGGTCCTGCTGGAAAACGGCATCCAGCCGGATATGCTCGTAGGGACTTCGGCTGGCGCCATCAACGCCGTCTTCCTCGCCATGGATCCAACAGTTGAGGGCGCTCTCGCTGTGGGTCGGAAGTGGTCGAAGGTGAATGGCGACCAAGTGCTGCACGGGAACCGGCTAAGCATGCTATGGAGATTCCTGACAGGCAAAGACAGCCTCTACACCAATGAAGGTCTCCGGCATCTGATTGAGGAGAACCTACCCCCGGGCGTGGAGCGTTTTGGCGATCTGCAACGGATCAAGGTCTACATCGTCGCCACCAGCCTAGACACCGGCGAACCGCGTGTCTTCGGTCGAGATCCCAATGAGCGGCTGCTGGATGCGATCATGGCTAGTACAGCTCTGCCTCCTTTCTTGCCCCCGTGGCGCTGTGGAGAGGAGTTGCTTGTTGACGGAGGGATAGCCGCGGACCTCCCGGTGAGGATCTCCGTAGGCGAAGGAGCAAAGGAGGTCTACGCTCTTCACTTGGTGGACGTCCCGCCACAACATCGACAGATGCGCGATCTACTGAGCATCGCTGAGCAGACCATCAATCACGTGCTGTCGCGGCAGCTGGATGCAGAGTTGGAGGAGTCAGCCAGCATAGAGGGTGTGACGCTGCACTACATCCCACTGACCGGTTTCTACAATCTACCGCTGTGGGACTTGAGTCGCACTGCAGAGATGATCGAAGATGGCAGACGCCAGACTCAAGCGTATCTAGAAGCGTGGCCAGCTGTTGCAGCAGATGAAAGGCTATCGTCAATCGGGCAAAGGATCAAAGTAGGCCTAAGTTCCACCCTGGGCCGCCTGCGGCGGATACTGAGTAGAAACCACCGAAGCCGGGACGAGAAGATGAAACCTCACTCAGGCGCCTTCAGGGTCAGATCGTAGGTAAAGGGAACAGCAATGGGCAAGATTGCCGTCGTCACTGACAGTGTTGCCTGCGTACCGCCAGAGCTAGTCGAAAGGTACGACATCCACGTAGTGCCTTTCCACGTGATTTGGGATGGCAAAGACTATAGAGATGGCGTGGACATGAGTCCAGCCGAGTTCTATCAGCTCTTTTGCCAGAACAAAGCCTTTCCCACCACCGCGCAGCCCTCACTAGCGGATTTCGCGAGGACGTATGCTTGCTTGAGTGAGAAGGCGGATGGCATCGTATCCATACATGTTCCAGCCGAGTTGACGGGAGCGATAAGCGTCGCCCGCACGGCTGCCCAAGAGGCAGCGTCGGTCCCTGTGCGAGTTGTGGATTCTCGCATGGCGACCATGGCCCAAGGTTTCATCGTTCTGGAGGCGGCACGGACGGCTGCGGCAGGAGGAACTCTGGATGAAGTGGTGGCCGCAGCCGAGGCGATGATATCAAAGGTTGACTTCTTTGCCACGCTGGATGACCTGAAGCATCTTCACCGAGGCGGCCGCATAGGAGAGGCAGCGACGCTGCTTGGCTCAAAGCTTAGAATCAACCCCATCCTGAGCCTAGCGCACGGGCGCGTTAGAGTGCTGGGCGTCGTCAGAACGCGGCGTAACGCTGTCGAGAAGATGATCGAGATGATGTGGGAGAAGGTTGGGGAGCGCCCCCTTCATGCCTCAGTCTTTCACGGCGACGCTCTAGCCGAAGCGGAACGCATAGCGGGAGAGATTAAGTCTCGCTTCGACTGTGTGGAGTTCTACATCACGGAGTTCACTCCGGTGATGGGAGCACACACCGGGCCAGGCGTCATCGGCCTTGCCTTCTACGGCGAAGAAGGGGACGAGGCTTCAGGTCCCCCTGCTGGGGGGAACGACCGCCGGCTCGGATTTCTCCCCCGGGCCCTGTCCCTATGGTTCTGAGAGAATTGCTTGATCACCTCGGCGGCCAGGACACAGCTCGGTCTGGGCCTATTGATTTCGCAGCTTCTCCATATTCGCAAAGCTGGTCAGGCAGCGCTTGGGGCCCAGACCTTCGAATACCACGGTCACTTCCTCATCGTCTCCCAGAACCTTGCTGCTGAGCACTATACCCTCGCCGAACTGGGGATGCCGGACGTAATCTCCAGCCTGGAACTGAGCTTCTCTGGAGTGCTCCTGCGGCGATCGCTGGAGTTCAGCGCCCTCATAGCTCTCTAGAAGCTCCGCAGGGATATCTCCCAAGAACCGGGATGGCTCACTCAATTCGTCTCGACCGAACAGAGCGCGGCGGAAGGTATACACAAGATGCAGACGCCGCTGGGCTCTGGTGATGCCCACGTAGAACAGGCGACGTTCCTCTTCCAGTTCATCCGCGGTCTCCATCGACCGGCTGTGCGGCAACACACCCTCCTCCAGCCCCACGATGAAAACCACAGGGAACTCCAACCCCTTGGCCATGTGCAACGTGAGCAGGCAAGGAGCCCTGACCTGATCATCCAGATTGTCCACGTCTGACACTAGAGCCACTTCCTCCAGGAACGTCGTTAGGCTCTCCTCGACAGGTAGGGACGAGTACACCTGCGCGACGGTCCGCAACTCCTTGATGTTCTCCCAACGTTCCTCTCCCTGGTCGCTACCATCGCGAACATATTCAGAGTAGCCCGTCCTGTCCAGCGTCAGGTCCAATAGTTCTAACACTTTCAATTCCCGGCTGGCGGCAATGAGTCCCTCCATAAGCTTTAGGAACGACAGTAGTTTGCCTCGTCCCCTTGCTCCAACAGGAGCTTCCTCGTCCTCCCGGAGGAGCTTCAATGCCTCGAAGAGCGACACGCTGTTGCTTTGAGCCCAGGTGTCCAACTGCTCCAAGGTCTTTCGCCCAATCGCCCGGCGAGGAACGTTGATGATGCGACTGAGGCTGACAGCATCGCGAGGGTTGTGGATGACCCGCAGATAGGCCAATACATCCTTGATCTCCCGACGCTCGTAGAAACGAGTCGCTCCTACCAGCCGGTAGGGAACTCCCGCCCGGACGAAGACCTCCTCCAGCGCTCGCGACTGGGCGTTGGTGCGATACATCACCGCGAAATCGCCTAGATCGCAGCTGTCTTCACCGGCCAGTCGCCGTATCTCGTGGAGCACATAGTGGGCCTCTTCTTCTTCGTCAAAGGCCTCGTAGACGTTCACCGGCACGCCTGGGTCGTTGTCCGTCCACAGCTTCTTGGCCACTCGCTGCACGTTGCGGGCGATGACGCTGTGGGCCGCATCGAGAATGGTCTGGGTGGATCTGTAGTTTTGCTCCAAGAGAATGACTTGCACGTCTGGGTAGTCTTCCCGAAATCTCTGCACATTCCGGAAGTCCGCACCACGCCAGGCGTAGATGCTCTGGTCCTCGTCTCCGACGACGAAGAGATTACGGTGCTGCCCCGCCAACAGCTTGAGGATGACATACTGAGCTACGTTCGTGTCCTGGAACTCATCGACGAGAACATGTCGATAACGCCGCTGGTATGTCTCCAACACATCTTGATAGCCACGCAAGAGCCGCACCGTGACCATCAGCAGATCATCAAAGTCCATAGCGTTGTTCTCTAGCAAGAGTTGCTGGTAACGGCGATAGACCCTGGCGGCGGCCTCGTATTCGTAACTGGGAGGAACGTACTCTTGAGGCCCGAGGAGCTGACTCTTGGCTCTGGAGATGGTGTCCAAGATGGCGCGAGGGCTGTTGTCTCCATCGTCCAGATTGAGGTCTCTGAGGCATTGACGAACGAGGTTCAGTTGATCGCCATTGTCGTAGATTGCGAAGTCCCGGTCGTAGGGCAGATGTTGGGCTTCGCGTCGCAGGATACGTGCGCAGATAGCGTGAAAAGTGCCTATAGTGATCTCGCGCAGAACCTGGTACCCCAACAGCTTGTGAAGCCGCTCCTTCATCTCCCGCGCAGCCTTGTTGGTGAAGGTGACGGCCATGATGCGATAGGGGAACACACCGTAGTGCCTGATGAGATAGGCGACGCGGTGAGTCAGGACGCGGGTCTTCCCGCTGCCGGGCCCTGCCACCACGAGGATTGGACCTTCGGAGGCCTGAACCGCTTCCCTCTGGGCTGGATTGAGTTCCGACAAGATGTCTTTGTGTGTGTTCTCAGCCACGCGTCAATTCTAGCACACCCAGAAAGCCCTGGCTAGACCGCGCAGGCTGCGAGACTCTTGCCGGGGTCCATGAGCGATGATATAATCTCGCCTGGTCTGAGGCCTGGCAATCAGCGTGTGGAGGGGCACCATGGATGAGGCAGCCCTTGATCAAGTATTTGCTGCACTGCAGACACTACTCGGGGAAAGAGCCACTAGAGCCAAGATGCACCGTATCGGCTACAGTCGCGATTGGAGTCCCCGTCACAGTTCCCACATCGATCTCCCAGATATCGTGGTGCTCCCTAAGACCACCGATGAAGTAGTGGAGATAGTCAAGATCGCCTATCACCATCGCGTCCCCCTCGTCCCCTTTGCTGGGGGTACTGGCATGGGCGGCGGCGTGGCAGCGTGGAAAGGCGGCATCGCCGTGGAGACCAAGAGCCTCAATCAGATCCTCGAGCTGGATGAGGCCAACATGATGGTCACTGTACAGGCTGGGATCACCATCTGGGACCTCAACGAGGCGCTGGCGCGTAGCGGCTTGTGGTTCCCTCACCAACCGGAGAGCAAGCGAGCCTGCACCATCGGCGCCACTATCGGCTGCGACAACGATTCCACCTTCGGCTTGCGCTATGGGAAGATCCTCGACGTGTTGAGTAACGTGGTCATGGTAACAGGCACGGGAGAGGCTGTGCGTATAGGACGGCGCAAAGCTGCCTTCACTTCGACGGGATACAAACTACTGGACCTCGTAGTTGGCTCCGAGGGGACGCTGGGGGTTGTGACGGAGGCCACGCTACGCGTCTTTCCTCTCCCTGAGGCGAGACTGGTGAGGGGCTTCGTCTGCCGGAGCCTGGAAGACGGGATCCGCGCTTTGGAGCGGATGCTGGCTAGCGGCCTTGGAATCGAGAGCGCCCACCTCAACTGCCGAAAAAGGCTACACTTCTACACCCACGCCTATCGAGAGAAGTACCAGCGCGAGCCCGACATCCCCGATTGGGCAGAGGCCATTCTGTTCCTATCGTTCGCTGGAGACGAGGAAGTGGTCGACTTCAGCCTCGAAAAGGCAACTCGGATCTTGCTGGAGGAGTTCTCTGCCGAGGGTGTCAAGGAGCAAGAGATGGTTGACGGCTGGTGGGCTTCGAAGCACAGCCTGGAGTTCATCCCTTTCCGGCAGAAGTGGCCTGACAGTCAAAGGGAGAAGAAGTTCGGAGCGGCGGATCTGGGCCTACCCATCGGACGAGTGGAAGAAGCCTACCAACGTTTTCTCAACATCGCCGACAAGTGGAACCAAGACATCCTGGGTATGACGGTATACAACGAGTCACCCAACAAGCCCACCGCCAGCATAAGCTTCGCACTCTTCGTGGATGACTCCAGCGAGGAAAGCGTGGCCAACTTCTACAACTACGTCAGGGAGATGAGCGCCATGGCGGTGGAGCTGGAAGGGACGATGAGCTCCTACATCGGAGATGGTGACCGCTTGGGCGGCTTCAACGAGTTGGAGCACGGAGATAGCTACGTCTACATGAAACGCATCAAAGAGATGTTCGATCCTGGCGGGATTTTCAACCCCGGAAAGAAGTTCGAATCGCGATGGATATCGGTAACCTAGAACGACTCACCGAAGATATCTACACCTGCAACCGCGCGCGCTGCGGATTCTGCGTTGCTGACTGTCCAGTGTACCGGGTCAAGGGGTTCGAGGCCTATACGAGCCGTGGGAAGATGATGATCGCCAGAGCTCTCCTGGAAGGACTCGTCGAGCCATCAGCGGAAGTGCAGCAGATACTGGACGAGTGCCTGCTCTGTGGGTATTGTCAGGCGCGCTGTGCGCTCAGCAATCTGGATATCTTCACAAATCTCCGTCAGCGGCTGGCGGACCTAGAGTTCTCCGCTCAGCAACACAGGGAGAAGGTCAGCAGGATTTCGCAGGAGGGACGTCTATTCGACCGCCCCGCTGCTCTGGAGAGGGACGGCACCGTGCCCCTCTATCTCGGCTGCCTCTATCAGAGTAACCCCGTCGAGACAAGAACCATCATCTCCGTGCTGGAGAAGTGCGGCCTAGATCCCCTGGTGAGCGAGGAGGTGTGCTGCGGCTACCTCGCGGAGGCTACTGGTTTTGGCACGGAGTTCGAAGCCGTTCAGAAACGGTTCACTGCAACATATGGCACCTATTCAGACCAAGAGATCCTGACGCTGTGTCCCACATGCACCGTCACCCTCAAGGAGAAGCACGGCTTGAAGGTGAAGCATGCCATCATCGGCGTGGCCGAGAGGATTGAAGAGCTGGACCCGCGCCAACTTGACCTGAAAGCGACCTATCATGATCCCTGCCACCTGGGCCGTATGCTGGGCGTCTTCGAGGAACCCAGGGATATCCTGCGAACCTTGGGCGTAGAGTTGGTGGAAATGGAGCAGAACCGCGTCTTCTCTGCGTGCTGTGGCGGTGGCGGTGGCTTGGCCGACGTCAACCCCAGCCTGGCTGTGGAGATTGCCAAGAACCGTGTCAGAGAAGCCTTGGAGTTGAGGGTCGAGAACATGGTCACCTTGTGCCCTACCTGCGAGCCAACGCTGCTGAGAGGGGCAAGTCGGCTGGCCAACGAGACCGGTGTCTTCATTGATGTGCGAGGACTGTGGGAACTGCTCGACGAGGCCTTGGATTGAGGTATGGGACCTACTGGCCCGCGGATGCCGCAAGGAAAGTGCTTGCCAGCGAGGGATCACCGCGCATTGAGAGGCCAACTTCACGTCCTGTGCGCGAAGGATTTGCCAGCATGCGTTGGCGTCACTACTCCCTAGTCTCCTCCTGCTCGTCCTTCTTGCCCTCTGCCCTGCTACGATAGTCCTCAATGGCGGCTCGCACGGCATCGGCAGCGAGGTTCGAGCAATGCATCTTCTGGGCGGGCAACCCACCCAATGCGTCAGCCACGGCCTTGTTTGAGAGCTTGACCGCCTCGTCCAACGGCTTTCCCTTGATCATCTCCGTGGCGATGCTACTTGTGGCTATGGCCGCGCCACACCCGAAAGTGCGAAACTTGACATCCTCGATGCGATTGTCCTTCACCTTGATGAACATCTCCATCACATCCCCGCACATGGGATTCCCTACCTTGCCTACCCCGTCCGCATCCTCGATGACTCCCACGTTGCTGGGATTGGAGAAATGCTGCATGACCAATTCTGAATACATACCTCTGTCTACCTCTCTCTAAATCGCAACCCGCTCAGCCCGCATACAGCGGCGACATTACTCGTAAGCGTTCAACTATGCCGGGCAACACGTCCAAGACCCTATCGACATCATCCTCCGTGTTCTGATGGCCCAGAGTCATACGCACCGATCCGTGGGCCACGTCCCGAGAGACTCCCATGGCGAGCAGCACATGGGAAGGCTCAGGCGACCCGGTGGAGCAGGCGGATCCGCTTGAAGCTGCGATGCCCTGCATATCCAAGCTCATCAGTATTCCCTCTCCCTCCACGTATTCAAAGATGAAGTTGGCATTGTTGGGCAGTCGCTCCGTGGGGTGGCCCATCAACCGACAGTGGGGGATCGAGGAAAGGACACCGTCTGTCAATCGATCGCGCAGCGCGACAAGCCGATAGCTCTCCTCCTCCCTCCGCTCCTCGACGAGCTTCAAGGCCGTGGCCAGGCCCACGATATAGGGAACGTTCTCAGTGCCGGAGCGCAAGTCATGCTCGTGCCCTCCCCCCGTCTGACCGGGTATCAGCTCCAAGCCTTCTCTCACGTAGAGCACCCCCACGCCCTTGGGCGCATAGAACTTGTGACCCGAGAGGGTGAGAAGATCCACGTTCAGCTCCTGCACGTTCAAGCTCAAGGCGCCTGCCGCCTGCACTGCGTCAGTGTGGAAAGGTATGTCGTGTCTTCGCGCCATCTCCCCTATCTCTGAGATCGGCTCGATGGTCCCCACTTCGTTATTGGCGTACATGATGGTGATCAGAACCGTCCGATCACTGATCGCTTTCTCCACGTCCGCTGGGTCCACGCGCCCATACTCATCCACCGGCAGATAAGTCACGCGGAAGCCGAACTGCTCCTCCATCTGCGCGCACGTGTGGCTCACCGCGTGGTGTTCTATGGACGAAGTGATGATGTGACCACCGCGCTGCCGGCTGTTCCAAGCGACACCTCTGATGGCCAGGTTGTCGCTCTCGGTGCCACAGCTGGTGAACACTATCTCCTGAGGACCACAGTTGAGGATCCCAGCCACGTCAGCGCGAGCTTGGTCCAAGGCCCGGCGCGCCTCTCGGCCCAGGGAGTGGATGCTGGAGGCATTGCCGTACCGCTCACTGAAGTAGGGAAGCATAGCTTCCACTACCCGAGGGTCCACGGGGGTCGTCGCTGCATGGTCGAGATAAATCACTCTCCTTCTGCTCATCACTCCTCCTGTTGCTGCCATCTAGTCCAACAGACGCTCTTCAGGCAAGAAGTTCAGAGGGCCTTCTCAGTCTCCCCGATGGGCTCTGCCAGATCAGCCAGGCTTGTGGAGTCAAGAACCTCGGCGATGCCCTCGTGCATCTTGCTCCAAACGTCGCGCGCTGTACACACCTCTTGCCGGCTACAAGAATCCTCCGCTTCGCTGCCAGGGATGCACCTCAGGGGCATGATCTGCCCCTCCTCTAGGGCACGAACTATGTCACCAACGGTTATGTCCTGCGGGGCTCGGCTCAGCGCATACCCTCCATAGGCTCCGCGGGTACTCTCTATGAGATCGGCATCCTTGAGCAGAGGTACTATCTGCTCCAAGTACGGGAAAGAGATCCCTTGCGCTCGCGCCACATCACTGAGCGAAACGGGACCTTGGCCGTAGCGGCGACCCAACTCTATCATGGCCCTGAGACCGTATTGCTCCCTAGCTGACAGCCTCATGATCTAATTCCTAGCCTTCACTAGGAATTACAATAGCAGACTTTGTGCAGGTTGTCAAGCTGGGGCGAATTCGTCGTGATCACGCTCGACGGCTCTTGGCCCTTCGCCGCGCGCAACACGACGTCTGCGAATGGGAGCGGTATAAACCAAGGTAGCCCAGGACGTCGCCGAAGGAGAGGAGTCCCTTCCCGACCGTGGAAGCCAGATGCCCCCAGGGAACGGAATGATCGGACTATCGTATATGCTACTTTGCAGTAGCGTGAGAGTCCATTTGAGTTGGTTGTTCTCCGAGAGGTGGCCTCCTACACGACAGAGCAAGGCAGAAGATCAGCCTCCAGTGCCCGTGCGATTCACCTTCATGTACAGAGCCGCGCAGATGACCATTGCCCACGTCGCCTGTCCCAGGCACGCTCACCGGTCAGGTTGCGGAGACTTGGAATAGAGACACAGGATCATCCCTCGTGACACACAATCCCTACGTCTCTCTGGCGCCCACCAGCAATTCGGCTCCGGGCCTAGATACTTCACCAGTGCGCCCTACGCACGACATCCGATCTCCCACCCAGCTGCACTGCGTTCGCCCCCCAAGGCTGACCTAGTCTGATTCGAGGGTAGCCAGTAGATTTGCTTTCAAGGACGCAAACCGACTGGACGTGATCATGTCCGGTCGGCGAGGGCGTGGGAGGAGAACACCAACCTCTAGCTTCATGCTGCCAGGTCGTGGAGTCATCACATACACCCGGTCGGCCAGATACACCGCTTCGTCCACGTCATGGGTGACGAAGAGGATGGTCTGCCGAAAGCGAGTCCACACATCCAGCAACCACTGCTGCAACTGCCGCCTGGTAAGGGCGTCCAGGGCACCGAACGGTTCGTCAAGGAGCATCACATTTCGCTTGCATAGAAACGTACGTAACAGGGCAGCCCTCTGCCTCATGCCGCCCGACAAAGTTGCCGGATAGCTGTGCTCGAATCCCTCCAATCCAAAGAGGGGCAGCAATCCCTCAGCTTCCTTCCGCGCGGCTTTCCGATCGAATCCACCGATTTCTTGCCCCAGGATAACGTTGTCGAGAACTCTGCGCCAGGGCAGGAGCAGGTCCTTCTGCAACATGTAGCCGAAGAGGCCTGTCCGATCCCTGACGCGGCGACCATCAAGCAGTACCTCGCCGGAATCGGGCTCCATCAAACCGCAGATGATGTTCAGCAAGGTGCTCTTTCCACAGCCGCTGGGCCCAATGATGACGACGAACTCCCCAGCCCGGGCGACGAGGTTGACGTGGTCTAGCGCCGTCACCAACTTCCCGTTGACCCGGAAGGCTTTGGTCACTTGACGCAACTCTATCTCGCTTACCGTGCTAGGGTAGGAACTCATTGGTGAAAGCCTTCTCCGCGTCGATGTGGCGAGGCAACAACTCGCGATCGGCCATCCAGTCTGCGTAGCCCTGCCATATCTCCAGTTTCTGTTCCCCCCACCTCTCAGCGTCCGCTTGGTACTGAGGGCTGAGCCACTGCTGACTGGCGCGCACCAGATCAGGGTTGCTCTCTGGAGCGTACTTCAAGAGGATGTCGGCCGCCGCCGCTGGATTCTCGATGGCCAATTCGTATCCCCGGAGGGTGGCAACCATGAAGCTGCGGACCAATTCCGGTTTCTCCGCAATGTTCTGCTCACTGGTAATCATCACCGGCGTGTAGTAGTCCGGGACACAATCAGCCCAGTCGCTCAGCATCACGACGTCCAGGTCCATGTCCCGCAACTCCGCCTCTATGCCGGTCCATCCGTAGAATATCCAGGCGAAGTCCACGTCACGTTCCACCACCGTGAAGTAGTCGGCCCAGCCGATGTCGATGAACTCCACCTCATTCACATCGCCATCGTCGCAGGCCATCAAGACATCCAAAACAGCTCGCTCGATGGGCGAACCCCAGCTGCCGTATCTCGTGCCTTCGAAGTCCTTGGGACGCGTGATCCCTCTGTCTGCTGGACTTGCAAAGCCCGACGTGTTGTGTTGAATGATAGCCGCGATGGAAACGATGGGTATGTCTTCCGCCCGAGCGTGGGAGACTTCCTCCTGGTAGCTGATGCCGAAATCGGCCTGCCCCGCTGCCACCACCTGGACCAGCGTGCTTCCCTCCGCTGGCTCTACAATCTCCACCGACAACCCCTCCTCGGCGTACCAACCCTTGTCTAGCGCCACATACAGACCAGTGTGATTGGTGTTGGGAAACCAATCCAACATCGCCACAACCGGCGTGGGCGGCGCTGTGGCCGTCGGCTGAGCCGCCTGACAGCTGACAGCCATCAACAGCAACACGAACAACCACGCCATCTTTCCAAGATTCCATCTAGACATCTCTATTCCTCCTTCCTTCATGCTGTGTTGGAGAATCCATCGGCGCAGTGCCAACAACTCAAGTCTCCTCCCAAACCTCCTCCCGATGAGCGTGGTACCACGGAAGCAAGGTATGTTCCAGCACCACAACCGCTACGAACATCATGATGCTGAGCAGCGAGGTGACCGCGATGGCGGCGAAGACCCGGTCCGTCAAGAAGTTCTTAGAAGAGCGAATCATGAAGATGCCCAAGCCGCGGCTGGCACCCACCCACTCACCGATGACGGCGCCGACGACGCTGTACGTGATGGCGATCTTGAGGCCAGAGAAGAAGGAGGGTAGTGCCCCAGGCAGCCGCACCTTCCAGAAGATCTGCCGCCTGTTAGCCCCCATGGACCGCAGCAAAGCGATCAGATCAGGGTCTGCGACCCGTAGACCATCGGCCGTGCTGACCACGATGGGGAAGAAGCAAACCAGACCCACCACTATGACCTTGGGCAAAATGCCGTAGCCAAACCAGATGATGAGAAGAGGGGCGAGAGCCAGAATGGGCACCGTCTGGGAAGCAACTAGCAGTGGATAGATGGTACGCCGCAGGACAGCCGAAAGATCTATCACCAGGGCGAGCCCCAGCCCAACCACCAGGGCGAGAGCCAGGCCCAACCAGGTCTCCTTCAGGGTCTGCCAGACGTGCGGACCCAATAGGTCCGAGGCCTCAACGCCAGCCTGGATGATCTGTAATGGGGAAGGCAGCAACCACTTGGGGACTCGCGTCACCCAGGTGCCCACCTGCCAAACCACGAACAGGAGGAGCATCAGCATCAGAGGTGGGGCGTACTGCCGCAGCAGCCGCTGCGCACGAATGCTGAAAGGAGCCTCGACCGGAGTGACGGCAGAGGGATTGCTGGATCCGCGGGATGTCGCGTCCTCTTGTTCAGTCTTCATGACTACCGGTACTTGGCCACTTTCTCCGCGATGGTTGTACCCCCCACCGCATCCACGATCTTGACGAACGTGATTACCCGCCGAGCCCCAGCTCCGAAGCAGGCGCGGTGTCCCGCCTTGACGATCTCCAGCAGTTGATCCAGTTCACCTTCCATCGTCGTCTCATGAGGGCCCACCTCATACGTCACCCCTGATCGCTGCACGACTTCAATCGCCTTGTCTACCACAGGATAGGGCTCCTCACAGATCGGAATCACCTCAAAGCTTACGGTTATGTCACTCACCGCTCCCTCCTTGAAGGTCCACTTCAGAATAGTCAGATGGCAGATCTCGATGATGATGCACCAAGAGCAGCAGACCTCTCTCCACCTGCACCGAGGCCTGGGCTGCTGTAAGCACATTGCTGACCCCTCGGGCGGCGCCGAACTTCAGTGTGCCGCCGTGGAGAGGGTACTCGAGTCCCTCAGTGTGGATGCCGCCAACGTCTCCAGACATCGGCAACAGCGAGACCGTCTCGCCGGGCCGACCCACAATCAGGACCCTGTCACGGACCAAGCGAACCTCTTGATTCCCATCGATCAGTCTGGCATCCACGGTCTCCAGTTCTGGTATGGTCAGCACCATGACGTTCGCCAAGGTGTGATCTATTCGCCCGCCGAGGGCGGCCAAGAGGATGATCTCCGTGGCGCCTTGCTCCAAGGCATACCGAACAGCGAGCTCGGAGTCCGTCTCGTCCTTGCGCGAAGGATACTCAACCAGACGGGAGCCTTCCTGCTGCAGATGTCCGCGCAACTCAGTGCCTATGGAGTCCATGTCGCCTATGACGACATCTGGTTTGAGCCCCAATGCGAGGGCGTTACTTGCGCCCCCGTCGACACAGATCACCACGTCGCCCTCTCTGATCTCGAACCGTCGAAAGGGCGGCTCCGGCATAGGTCCATTGGCCACGATCACAGCACGCATTCTTCCTCCAACGAGAAACCGCTACCCAGGCAAGGCAGCGGTTCATGTCACATGGCAAGCAACCGTCCCTACGCTGGCATTACCCGGGTCAGGTTCATGGGGTCGAGGGCATTGCGGGCCCCCCTCTCAGCTTGGCTCTCCAAGCTCCCCTGGATGCTTCTATTCAGTTTTCAACTATATTATAAGGCAGATTAACTCACCTGCCAAGGTTGCAGTAGCTGGCGGATTCTCCGCGACGCAGTCGTGTCAATCGCCAGCAGAATCCTCTGCCGGGCCAGTCAGGCCTTGGCCCTCTGATTCTTCCTCGGCGCGCGTGACAATCGCAAATGTGCACGATTCATCACCCCTCGCGATACACGCGATCTCATCCGCAGTGAATCGTCGACTGTCACTAAGCCAGTGCAGGGCCTCGTGCAACATACCGCCGGTTCCGTGGCAAATGGGCGACTCCGACGCTCTGCCCCAACATTCAGGGCACTGCTCCACGGCGAAGATGAGGTTGTCTCCATCCTCCTGAGCGCGGGCTACCTGGTCGCTCAACTCACCGAATGTCGTGGTCAGCACGTTCAGCCCGACCTTGACCTTGGCTCCCGGCGGCAGCAGTTCAAAAGCCGGGTCCCGCAGATCCGCAAAGAGGACTCCATCCGCAATGGCATACTTCACGGTCACTCCGCCTGCTCGGAAGCACAGCCCTTTGGCACCCTGAGCTCCATACATCTCCTCAATGGCTTGATTGATGGCTGAAAAGTCCTGGAAACTGAATTCGCGCTCAAGGTTATCCGCAGGATAGTTGCCGATCAAATGTCCCAATTTGGCCAGTCGGAGAACCGCAGCAACTCCGTTGCTGCCCATCACATCCTCGATGGCCACCAGATAGGTGCGCGCTAATTTGTTGGAATAGTACCTCTCAGCGGCTTCAGATGCTTCCAGGTCCCACCTCCACTCCCAATGCGGCTGGCGAATCAGATGCCTGTCATACGATCTCAGCCAGGTCTTCTGCCGCCCGCTTCATATCGAGCAATAGCAAGCCCAGCCTCGCTGTGCTGCGGGCGAGTACCGTGAGAACGGCCTCCTCACCGACCGCTCTGAGGATGACGTAACCGTTCTCTCCTCTGATATACACTTGTTCCAATATGCCCCGTCCCAACTCGCCCGCTATGCGCTCCCCCAGAGAGAGCATAGCAGCTGACATGGCGGAGACCCGGTCCTCCTCCACTCCTGCCGGCAGGGAGGACGCCATGATCAACCCGTCCAGGCTAACCACCGCCGAGGCTTCGATGTCGGGAGTGCTCACTTGAAGATCTCTCAAGCGCTCCACCATCTGTACCGTCCTCGGTTTGGCCATGAGTCTTCCTCCTTAGGCAGTCCTGAGCCGTTCACTCAGAAGTCTGGGGGGCCGTATCGTCGTCCGCCGTGGTCTCTGGATACACATCGCAGGCTTGAAACTATGTGCGAGCCTGCTATGAGAACCGCCCCTCATCTATCGAACCCAAGATCGAGTAGAGCAGTTCCAGGAGCACATTCTTGACGCTTTCGCGGTTCGTAGCCACGCAAGACAGCACTTTTGTGTTCGCGGGGGCTCTCAGGGCAATGCGAAGATCCTCTGGGGGCCAAGCATCCTTGTGATCCTGCTTGTTGGCGGCTATGACGTGAGGCGAGGGGGAATACCGGTAAAAGCGATCCATTATCATCTTGGCCTCTCTGAAAGTCTCCGGCCGTGCACTATCCACTAGTACCACAAAGCCGAGCATACCTTCAGAGAGAATCTCCCACATGAAGTCGAATCTCTTTTGACCGGGGGTGCCGAACAGGTGGAGTACCAAGTCCTCGTCCACAGTTATGCGACCGAAATCCATCGCCACTGTGGTCTGCTCCTTCACTACTCGCGAGCCATCCGTTATTCTGCGCTCAGTCGAAACAACCTCAATCTCACTGATACTGCTGATGAATTCGGTCTTCCCGGCATTGAAAGGCCCGGTAACGACCACCTTTACGGTTTCCATGCAGACACGTTGACCCTACAAGATGCACGACTGCGTAGGTCTTTGAGATATCAACCTACATTCTCTTTACCCTGTCTATGAGTCGAAGAATCAAGCTACGTTTCACCGGTGGTGGCGCGGTCGCCGCCTTGGAGACGGCAGGGACTCTCACTGCTCTCTCTGGCATCACCAACTCGACAAGGCTAGCCGATAGCAGGCCATATACGATCCTGCGGATTTTGAAGTCGCTCATCGAGTTGGCTTTCGCTATCTGCCTGATGCTGTTGCGTGGATTGATGAATGAGATCACACGCCACTCCTCAACCGTCAGACTGATATCTTGTAGGCGAGCGGCCGGGCGCTGCGTGAACTTCAGGGCCATATCGAGATCAGGGAGCTCATCGCGCAGCATCTCATATTCCTTGACCCGCCGGCTGCCCTCCATTATGATGTTCTCTAGATTGATGGGAACGGTTATCGCTCCCTGCGCAGGGAGCTTGTTCGGCTCGAAGTGAAATGAGCCATCGGTCCAAGTGAACAGGAGGTAGACCACGTCCAAGGTATGGGAGCGAACGCTGTCCACGATGTCATCCTGTGTCACATAGCCAGCATTTATGAGCAGCAACCCTAGTTCTTTGTCGGCGTTGGTCTGCGATCGGGCTTCAATAGTGCGCGCCTGCTGTTCACTAATCTTGCCTGCCTTTTCCAGCATGCCAATCAGACCCGTGTCCTGCCCGTTCAGAGATGCGCAAACCAGCCTACCCTCTTTGAAACAAACCTCCGCCTTCTTGCCGCTCCCCTGGATGGTCAGGGCACCCGTCTTGCGGGCGAGATTGATGAGGTTGAAAAGCTGAGTGACGTTGAAGTCCCTTAGGTTCCCTTTCAAGGCCATCTTGCGCCCCTCCCGCCAGCCGTCCAGGTCAGGTCGGTCGCACCCGTTTCAGCTCCACAGAGCCCTGCCAGCATTCTTTTTGGGCCGTTGCAGTACACAGCCGGAGTCTGCCTACGCTCGCCACAGACGGCAATCCATTATATGCCCGCCTCGGCGCCAAGTCAACTGGCTGCAGGAACGAACCGAGCCTGAAGCATTGGGAACACGCCAATTGGACTCGCGACGGAATCCTGCAGCAGAACGTCCTCATCTTCGAGAAGAGAGGGCACTCGCCGGCCGCGGCAGTGCTAAGCGGTATTAATCGTGACTAAATTTTAGTATAGCTTCTGCGCTACTGTCAATAGCCTAATGGTACCACCATTGACTTTCGCTGTCCTAAGGGCTAGAATCAAACGGGGAGGGATAGCATAGTGGGACTGCAACGAGAAGATTGCATAGACATGCTGCGTACCATGCACACCATACGCTTCTTCGAGCAGACGGTGGACGACTTGTTTGGTAGAGGACTCGTGCACGGTACCATGCACCTATCTACCGGCCAAGAGGCGTCCGCGGT